>JAOUKO010000022.1 GCA_029882525.1 Candidatus Aminicenantota bacterium
CGGGGAGGTCAAAGAATGGAGCAATACTGAAGGAAAGGTATTTGTGCACGGTGAGCTCTGGTGGGCAACGAGCGAGGAGCCGCTCTCACCCGGCGATAAAGCAGAGGTTCAAAACGTCCAAGGCCTTACCCTGATTGTGAAACCGCACAGAAAGACAAATTTATAACTGTATCTTCAGCCCAGCCAGCCTCTTTCTCGCGTCCTCAGGGATAATAGAGCCAGCACTTTTTCAGAATTCAGGGAATTTTTCATAATACTCTATTGCTTCTTTCTATAGTTTTGGCTGGTCAGCTCTTTGTGTCGCTTTGCCTTAAATTGTCAGAGTTATTTTCCTCGCGATAATATCTTCTGAAAACGAGGATTATCGCGCAGCGGATTCCAAGTCGGATCTATTCTGAGCAAAGGAATGGAAATTTCACTGGGAATCGACAGCAGATACTCGAGTTGATCGATTGCAGCATCATATTCACCCACCATCACATAAATACGGGCCAGGTCTTCGATGAACTACTCCCCAAAATTTGGACAGAGCAATAAGGTGCATTTTGACCTGCCATAGCCTTGGAGGAGGTATGGTAAAATGGTCAGCATGCGAAGACGACACGATGCAGCACTTAAGGCCAAAGTTGCTCTGGAAGCGGTCAAAGGGGAGAAAACCATTGCTCAGATTGCAAGCGAGTTTAAGGTTCATCCCAATATGGTCCGGAAGTGGCGGAAACAACTTCTGGAGATGCTTCCGGATCTTTTCTCTGACCGTCGCAAAAGGGTCGAGGAGGACCGCGACGAGCTTGAAGCCGAGCTCTATCGGCAGATTGGTCAGCTCAAAGTGGAGCTGGATTGGCTTAAAAAAAAATCACAATTGCTCCAGTAGAGAGGAAGAGAAGTTTCGTAGAGCCGGAGAATAGGATGATAGCCATTTCGAGGCAATGTGATCTTTTAGGGCTTTACCGGTCATCGTATTATTACAGCTCTCAGCGGGATGATTCCTACAATCTGGAACTGATGCGACTGATTGACGAGCAGTTTACCCGGACTCCGTTTTACGGGGTTCCCAAGATGAATGCGTGGCTGAGGTCTGTGGGGCATCCGGTCAATCACAAGAGAGTCAGACGCCTGATGAGGAAGATGGGGCTTGAGGCGATCTACCCCAAGCCTCGGTTGAGCCAATCGCATCCTGAGCATAAGATCTATCCCTATCTTCTTAAAGGAGTTACGGTCGATCGTGCGGACCAGGTCTGGTGTGCGGATATAACGTACATCCGACTTCTTCATGGGTTTGTCTATCTTGTGGTGGTGATGGACTGGTACAGCCGATATATCCTTTCCTGGGAGCTATCGCTTACGCTGGAGAAGGAATTTTGTGTTCAGGCTTTGGAGAGTTCTCTTTGGATTTCCAAGCCGGAGATCTTCAATACAGACCAAGGGGCCCAGTTTACAAGTGAAGAGTTTGCCGGGCGCCTGCAAGAGGCGGGGATCAGGATCAGCATGGATGGACGGAGAAGACTCTATGATAATATTTTTGTGGAGCGTCTGTGGCGGACGGTGAAATACGAGGAAGTTTATCTTCATGATTACCAGACAGTCCGGGAAGCCCGTAATGGGCTGGGGAGGTATTTCCATTTCTACGACACGGAACGTCTGCATGAGACGCTCGGCTATCGGACTCCTCATGAAGTCTATTTTGGGACCAAAGCAGTCAAAGTGCCGTTCGAGGGGCCGAGGGTATAACATGAACACAAGTGAGATCATTGCTTGTAGGGGCTCTCAGAGCCTCGTTTTCCCGCCTATAGTGCTAGAGGATGGCGGAATAGGATCAAAACAGTTAAAATGTGAAAAACAAGGACAAGATACGCAGGCTCAATGCACCTTAAACAAGCCTATATTTTGTCCAAACAATGGGGAGACCCTAGGTAACAGATGGTGGAGCTGACGGGAGTTGAACCCGCGACCTCTTGACTGCCAGTCAAGCACTCTCCCAACTGAGCTACAGCCCCACCAGGGATTATCCATCTTACCTAAAGATGAGAATCCAGTCAAGACAACTTCCACACCCTTCCCTTATACTGTCCTGTCTCTACATTTAACAGACGCTGTGGAAGATTATGAAAAATATGCAAAAATAAATTTCAAACGTTGATATGGGGCTCCAATCTAGAACAACAAAACTTTAAGCGTCTTCTTTATCGAGGCGGCCGATGCTCAGCGTCCTTTAAAATTAGCCCTCTCCCTTTTGGGAAATAAGCATGGGCAAATAAAGAGGTGGGAGAGGACCTACGCTAGAATAACCCTTTCTTTGTTTAAGATATGTCCAGCCAGCCAATTTTTCAATGTTTTCCAACGAAATGTCTTATTATTCCCTTTTTTTACCTTTTTTTACCGACTTCCGGGGACTTTCTGGCCCCATTCGCATCTATCCTTTCAGTCACAGAACTCAAGAAAATCTTTCAGTAGAATAAAGGTTTCTATTGCATATTAAGCACTTGTAGAAGTATACATCCATCGAAACTGAATTCCTTATATTGAATGCTGGTTTTGAAATATTATTAGTCTCGCAAACAGGGCATTTTGCTTCATGAATCTGAAGAACATGTCTACATCTCAAGCAAATTTTATTAAGTCTTTTCAATTCATTTTCCTTAGGAAGTTTAAATTTGTCTTTTTTTAAAGTCATCTTTTTATGAAGTTTTTTAAGATCTTCATTTGGACATGAGTTCATCCACCATAAGTCACAATTTTGCAGGAATATTGCTTTCACTCTCAATTCCTTTTTAAATTCTTCTTTTCCTTCGTTCGTCTTTATTAGGCCTTATATCCCTCTATTCTATTTTTAAAATTTATTCATTGCTTAAAGCCCCCTACTGCCAGGTTTGGAGCCGAGGGGAAGCAGTGAGAGGGGCTGTGAATATAGGTGACCAATCTTGATTATTAAATATCATCTCAATATGAAGATATCAACCATAATTTATTGAGTATAAAATGAGTATTGAAAATACGCATTTAACACAAAGAAATATCCGTCATACCTAAAGATGAGAGTTCAGTCAGGCAAAAAGGAAGGAAAAATCACAAAATAGGTGGCGAAAAAGGACAATAAGTCTGATATTTACTATAGGTTATGTCATTTTTTTGAGAGTTTTGTTTTCAACATGTAAAAAAAATGATAAAATAAGCCTGGAAAAAGGAATAAAGAATGCCAGACAAAAAAAGACCAAGTCGAGCATACCGAAGCATTCTCTTCTGGATCGGTCTGGGAATTATCATGATCATCCTCTGGAGCCTGCTTCAATCCTCGGCAACAGTTAAAAAAGAGATTAACTTCAGCGAGTTTCTTCAAGACGTCGAAGGAAACAAAATCCTGGAAGTTACCATTTCCGGAAACCAAATAAAAGGAAAATACGCCGACGGGACTTCTTTTAAAACAATCTCCCCTCCTCAGTTCGATGACCTGGTCAAGATCCTGCGTGAGCACAAAGTCAACATCTCTGTCAAGGACACATCAAGAAGCCCGTGGTTCTCTACTCTCTTTATGTATCTCCCCTTTTTGCTTCTCATCCTCTTCTGGGTATTCTTCATGCGCCAGATGCAGGCCGGAGGCAACAAGGCTCTTTCCTTCGGTAAAAGCCGGGCAAAGCTCTTCTCCGGATTGCAGAAAAAAATCACATTTAAAGACGTGGCCGGAGTGGAAGAAGCCAAGGAGGAGCTCCAGGAGATCATCGGGTTCCTGAAAGACCCCAAGAGATTCCAGAAACTGGGAGGACGTATCCCTAAAGGCGTGATCCTGATCGGAGCTCCGGGAACAGGAAAAACCCTTCTCGCCCGGGCTGTCGCAGGGGAAGCGGATGTCCCCTTCTTCTCCATCAGCGGCTCTGACTTTGTCGAGATGTTCGTCGGAGTCGGCGCCTCAAGAGTCAGAGACCTCTTTGAACAGGGGAAAAAACAGGCGCCCTGCCTGATTTTCATCGACGAGATCGATGCTGTCGGACGTCAGAGAGGGGCCGGACTCGGTGGAGGCCATGACGAACGCGAGCAAACCCTGAACCAGCTCCTGGTGGAAATGGACGGTTTTGACTCCAACGAAGGTATCATCCTTATCGCTGCCACCAACAGACCTGACATTCTGGACACCGCCCTTCTTCGACCGGGCAGGTTCGACCGGCGAATCGTGGTCAACATGCCCGATGTCAAAGGAAGGGAGGACATCCTGAAAGTCCATGTGAAGAATATCCCGCTCTCCAAGGATGTGACCCTCTCGGTTCTGGCTCGCTCGACTCCGGGCTTTTCCGGAGCTGACCTGGCCAATGTAGTCAACGAGGCTGCTTTGATCGCCGCCCGAAAGAACCAGAATGACGTCACCATGGAGGACTTCGAGAATGCCAAAGACAAGGTTCTGATGGGGGTGGAACGGAAGAGCATGATCATCAGCGACGAGGAAAAGAAAAGCACATCCTACCACGAGGCCGGCCATGCTCTTGTTGCAGCACTCATCCCCGAAGCTGACCCCATCCATAAAGTGACCATCATCCCCAGAGGCATGGCACTGGGAACGACCCAGCAGCTCCCTCTCGATGACCGGTACACATATTCTAAAGATTATCTTGAAGCCCAGCTTTCCGTGCTCATGGCCGGGCGGCTCTCCGAGGAGCTTTTCCTTGATAAAACCACCACAGGCGCTGCCAGCGATTTTGAGAAAGCGACCGATATCGCCCGCAAGATGGTCTGCCAGTGGGGGATGTCTGACCTCGGTCCCCTCACCTTTGGCGAGCGAGACGATCTGATCTTCCTTGGCCGGGACCTGGCCATGAACAAGAATTTCAGCGAAAAAACTGCGGAGATGATAGATGTCGAGGTCAAAAAAATCATCACCCGAAACTACAACAGGACACAGGAACTGTTAGAGAAAAACAAGGATAAATTGATCAGAGTCGCCAAGGCTCTCCTGGAAAAAGAAGTCCTGGACTCTGAAGAGCTCAAGGCGGTCATCAAAGGGAAAAAGGCAGTAAAAAGCAAAAAAGCGCCCCCTGCGGCCGCAGCGAATAAAGAAAAAATAAAAAAAGAGGATAAAAAACTTCAGCCATTAAAAAAACCAGGCTTGGCTAAAGCGTAAAAGGTGATAAAAGAGTACATCCTTCAGGTCAACGGTAAAGAAATCACATTAGGCCCAAACACCTGGATAATGGGTGTGCTCAATGTCACTCCTGACTCCTTCTCAGACGGGGGGCAATACTCAGATAAAAACAAAGCCATAGAACGAGGACTGCGGCTTATCAAGGAAGGCTCCGACATCATAGATATCGGAGGCGAAAGCACAAGGCCCGGCTCAGAGCCCATCCCGGCTGAAGAAGAGATCAGACGCGTCATCCCGGTCATCAAAGCCTTAAGGGAAAAAACCGAAACCTTGATCTCTGTCGACACCACCAAGTCTGAGGTCGCCCGAGCCGCCCTCGATGCAGGTGCTGCTATCATCAACGATATCAGCTCTCTCCGCTTCGACCCCAGGATGGCTCCTTTGGCGGCAGAGAGAGGTGTGCCTGTTATTCTGATGCACATGAAGGGAATGCCCAAAACCATGCAGGTCGATCCTTACTACGAGGATGTGCTTCGCGAAGTCAAGTCTTTTCTCGAAGAGAGGATCAATGAAGCTCAAGCTGCCGGGATAAAAAGAGAGAGCATCATCATCGACCCGGGCATCGGTTTCGGGAAAAGACTCGAGGACAACCTCGCTTTGATCAACAAACTCCATGTTCTCGGAGAGCTGGACCGGCCCATTCTCATCGGGACTTCGCGAAAATCATTCATAGGGAGTATTCTGGACCTTCCTCCCCGGGAAAGGCTGGAAGGGACAATCGCCTCTTCTATCCTGAGCGTGGCCCACGGCGCCCATATCCTGAGGGTCCATGATGTGGCAGCGATAAAAAGAGCCGTGCTCGTAGCTGAAGCGATCATGAATGAAACCAACCTTATTGGCTCTATGAGGGAGAAAGAGGAGAAGAAAAGAAGCTATGCTCTCTAATATCATCAATGCTTTTTCACACTTCGCCATCAGCGACCTTATAGATATCCTTCTCGTGACATTCATCCTCTATTATATCCTCCTGCTGATCAAGGATACCAAGGCTTACCAGATGGCCATCGGGTTCGGAATAATCGGTCTTCTCTTCCTCGTCACCCAATGGGGAAAATTGGTCGTCTCCAATTCGCTCATAAAGAACTTCGCTCCCTGGGCGATCATCGCCATCATCATCCTTTTTCAGGGAGAAATCCGGATATTTCTCACAACCCTTGGGTCGCGTTCTCTGCGGGCACCTGCTTTCATGAAATCGATCTCGGAAAAACTGGAAAATGTCTTTTTAGCTGTGGATTACCTCTCCGCCAATAAGATCGGCGCTCTGATCGCCATAGAGAAGGAAATATCGCTCAAGAGCTATGTCGACCGCGGGACAAAAATCGAAGGAGAACTCACCAAGGACCTCCTGGTCAGTTTGTTCTACCCCAACTCCCCTCTCCATGACGGAGCTGTCATCATCCAGGGCAACAGAATCTCCGCAGCCGGATGCCTCCTGCCGCTGCCGGCCCGTCACAAGCTCGGAGAGGAATACATGGCTCGAACCCGGCATCTGGCCGCCATCGGCCTCTCCCAAGAGACGGATGCGGCGGTTATCGTGGTCTCCGAACAGACCGGCAGAATCTCCCTGGCAACCAAAGGCAACCTGGATAGAGGCCTGGACAAGGAGCGTCTTAAGGATAAACTACTCAAGTATCTGCAGAAAAAATGAAAATATTTCTGAGGAATCTTTTCTTAAAAAACTGGGGACTTAAACTTGTCTCCCTTATTCTGGCCCTTATTCTCTGGGTCTCTCTCATCCCGGAGGAAAAGATATTCACGGAAAAAAACCTGACCATCGCTCTTGAAGCCCATAACGTCCCCACCGGTTTTGAGCTGGTGAAGAAACCTCCGGAAAAAGTCGATGTGACCATAAGAGCGCCCAATCGCTACATCGACCAGCTCTCGGCCGCCAACGTTGTGGCTATATTGAACCTGGAAAGCGCCTCGCTCATCCAGGAGGACTACACTCTTAATGAATCGATGATCAGCATGCCCGCTGGAACCAAAGCCACGATCCTCAAGATTTCGCCCAACACGGTCAACCTCAAACTGGAAAGAAGCAGAGAAATCATGCTGGATATCCAACCGGATCTCATCGGAAAGCCTATTGAAGGGCTGAGAATAGAAAAATATGAAGTCCAGCCTCCTCAGGTTCGGATCAGAGGACCGGAGAGCAAGGTCAGGGAAGACTACAAAGTGAGAACAAGCCCCATCGATATCTCCACTCTCATGCAGACGACCGTGCTCGAGGCAGACCTCATCCTTCCCAGCCCGGATCTGAGCTTTACGACTACCCGCACCAAGGTTAAGGTCACCATATTTATAGCTGAAGAAGATCCTTCGAAAAAGCCGGTCAGAAAAAAGAGCAGCAGGAAATAATCTCACTCCTTGAATCCACACGTTTTTTGGCTATAATTGAATCCTGTAGAGAGGAACCCTGCTAAAAATGGATAGACTTTTTGGAACAGACGGGATAAGAGCAGTTGCGGGCGAGCCGCCTCTCGATTACTCGACGATCTGCCATATAGGAGCAGCCCTGGTCTCCCTTCTCGGGGAAGAAAAACTGGAGCCCCGGGTCCTGATCGGCCGGGACACGCGCGAATCAGGGGGATGGATCGAGGAGGCTTTGTTCCAGGGAATCGCCCGCAGAGACGGAACAGCCGTCTCCTCCGGCGTCATTCCCACCTCAGCCATCTCCTACCTGACAAAAAAACATGGGTTTTCTGCGGGAATCGTTATCTCCGCCTCGCACAACCCCTTTGAGGATAACGGGATCAAGATCTTCTCATCTCGAGGAACGAAGATCCCGGAAGCCTGGGAAAGAAAAATCGAAAAGGCCATCAAAAAGGACCTGGACGAAATCAGCAGGAAAAAAGCGAGTGTCTCGCCTCAAGAGTCCTTTACCCTGGACTACATGAAGTTCCTGAAAGACCGGTTTTCCCATGTCGCTCTCAAGAGAAAAATCAAGGTCGTTCTTGACTGCTCGAACGGAGCCAGCTCCTTTATCGCTCCCCGGGTCTTCTCCGATTTAGGAATTGAGGCCATCGCCCTGAGTAATTCTCCTGATGGAAAAAACATCAATGCCGGCTGCGGCTCGCTCTACCCTCAGACCCTGGCCAGAGAAGTCGCAGCCAGCCGGGCAGACATGGGAATCGCCTATGACGGCGATGCCGACAGAGCCATCTGGGTGGATGAAAAAGGCAGAATCCTGAACGGCGACCACACCCTTTTTGTCCTTTCCCGCTATATGAAAGATAAAGGGCTGCTGAAATCGGATTACGTGGTGGCCACGACCATGAGCAACATCGGTCTCGAAAAAGCCATTGAAGAGCTGGGTTTGAAGTTGCTGCGCACTCAAGTCGGGGACAAGTATGTGCTGGAGCAAATGATGAGGTTAAAGGCGAATCTGGGCGGCGAGCAGTCGGGGCATACGATTTTCCTGGATGACTGCCCCACAGGCGACGGAATACTGACCAGCTTGAAAATGCTCGAAGTCATGGCCGCTGAAGACAGTCCCCTTTCCGTGCTTGTCCGGGACTTCAAAGAATTCCCCCAGACGCTGGTGAACGTCAGAGTGGCAAAAAAGGTCGAATTCAGCCGATTCCCGGAAATCATGCATACCATAAAAAAAATAGAGGATTCTCTGGGTGAATCAGGACGGCTGAATGTCCGCTATTCAGGAACAGAGCCTGTAGCCCGGATCATGATCGAAGGCGATGACAGCGGCAAAATCAACGACTATTCCCGGCAGGTGGCAGACGTCATCCGGAAATATTTAGGTGACTAAAAGAAGACAATTGGTTTTATCCAAGAATCAGGCAGCACCTTGAAAAACTACAGGGAAGAAGAAATTGTCATTACGAGCAAAGCGTGGCAATCTCATACAAAAAAATTGTCATTGCGAACCCAGATACAAAAGGGGCCTGGCCCCTTTTTAAAGGAGGGAGAAAATGAAGCTTACAGTCAACGTGGATCATTTCGCGACCATCCGCGAAGCCAGGCGGAGTAACGAACCCGAGCCAGTCCTGGCTGCCCTCCTGGCAGAGCAGGCAGGAGCTGAGGGCGTTGTCTGTCATATAAGAAGCGACAGGCGCCATATCAAAGAACGCGACCTGAAGCTGTTCAGAGAGGCTGTCAAAACAAAGCTGAATATTGAAATGGCGGCCACAGAGGAAATGAAGAGAATCGCCCTGGAGATCCAGCCGGACGTCGTATCCCTGGTTCCCGAACGCCCGGAAGAGCTGACCACAGAGGGAGGGCTGGATGTCATTGCCAACGAAAAACATCTGGGTCCCCACATCAAGGAACTGCAAAAAGCCGGCATAAAAGTCAGTATTTTCGTCGATCCTGACCTGAAACAGATCGAAACCTGCCGCAAACTCGGTGTCAACCTGATCGAGATCAACACCGGAAAATACGCCGACTTAAAACCCGGCGAAGAGCGTGACAAAGCTCTGGATGAGATAAAGAAAGCAGCGGGACACGGCCATAAACTGGGTCTGGAGGTTCACGCCGGTCACGGCCTGGATTATAAAAACGTCCTTCCTGTGGCAGCCATCCCTGAAATCACGGAGTTCAGCATCGGCTTTTGTATCGTCGCCCGCTCAGCCATAGTCGGCATCGAAAGGGCTGTCAAGGAGATGGTGGCCCTGATCGAAAAATATTGAGCTTCAAAAACCGGACAGACAGCTCATCCATCTCGAACACAAAGGATGGACTGTGCATCACATTCCATCAATGAATAAGCCAGGAGCTTCACTTGGGAAAAACATCCATTCTGCGAGGTCAATATGAACATCAGGATAAATCTCGAAAGACTGAAAGATGATATCGAGTCTCTGGCCCAGATCGGTCGCGACCCTCAAGGGGGGATCACCCGTCCTTCCTTCAGCAAGGCTGACTTCGAAGCACGGGACTGGCTCAAAGAGAAGATCAAAAGCGCTGGTCTCATGCTCGGTGAGGACGGTGCGGGTAACATCTTCGGCCGCATCGAGGGAGAGGGGAAAACGATCATGGCCGGCTCCCACATCGATACCGTCATCAACGGCGGTAAGTTCGACGGCTCAGTGGGAGTCCTTTCCGCGCTCGAGTGTCTGAGGAGGATAAAAGAGGAAGGCGCAGCCCACACCAGACCTCTCGAAGTCGCTTCCTTCACCGACGAGGAAGGAAACCTGGTCGGAGACTTTTTGGGGAGCCGTGCCTTCACCGGGCTTTTGAACAGGGAGATGCTGGAAAAAGGCATGACTCAATTCGGAACGCCTTTCTCAGAAATATTGGATCAGACTCCGTTCACAATCGAAAGCATCCTCGAGGCGCAAACGCAGAGGCCTGATATCGAGGCTTTTCTGGAGATCCATATCGAGCAGGGTTCTGTGCTCGAGACGGAGAATAAATCCATCGGTATCGTGGACTGTATCGCCGGCAAGCATTACCGCTGGTGCGCTTTTATTGGAAAAGCCAGCCATGCCGGGACCACTCCCCTGGAGCTCCGTCAGGACGCTTTCCTGGGGCTTGCGGATTTTGCTCTAAAAAGCACCCAGCATGTCGCCACCGAGCATTACGGCAGCATGGTGACCATCGGAAAAGTCAGCGTCAGGCCCGGAGCTTTCAGCATCGTGGCCGGACAGGCCGACTTTTCCTTTGAATTCAGGAGCACATCAAAGGACACTCTCGAGAAGCTCAAAAAACACCTTTTTTCTCTTGCCGAAGACATCGCCTCGACACGGGGACTCCGGTTCAATTCGCAGCTCGTGGATGAGACAGAGCCGGTGCGCATACCCTCCCCGATCCTGGACATAATGAAGGAAGAGTGCGCCAAACTGGGATACTCCTCCCTGACACTGCCCAGCGGCGCAGGTCACGATGCCCAGATACTGGCCAGCGTTGCCCAGCAGGGGATGATATTCATCCCCTGCCTGGACGGGATCAGCCACTCTCCTCTGGAAACAATCGAATGGGAGGACCTGGAAAAGGGTGCGAACCTTCTCCTTCAAACGATTTTAAGGCTTGCGGGTTAGTCCCGGGTCTCGTCCAATTAAATCTTTTAAAATCCCTCTGAATAAATCCGTCTGCTCCTGAAAACAGAACCATTGCTGGCGGCGACTGTTATCATCCATCCAGGTCATCCGAAGTCGGCCGGAACCTCCGCGCTTCTTTCTTCTGAGATTGTTTCTTCTTTTCCTCTAACATCTTGAGCTTGGCTCTTTTCGAGCGCTTCCTCTTCTGGCGGCGGATTTTAGCGATCCTCTGCTGCTCCTCACTTTCCTCTCCTTTGATCCTGGCTTCGATCTTATCTGTCAGGATACGCCGGGCAAGAAAGCGGTTCAGGGATTGATACCTCTCTCTCTGGCATTTGACCTCGATTCCCGTTGGGGTATGTTTCAAATAGACGCAGGTGGAAGCCTTGTTGACCTTCTGGCCACCTCTTCCGCTCGACCGGATAAACTTCTCGACGATATCCTTCTCGAATATTCCCAGAGCCTCCATGCGTTGGCGGAGGGCTTCCTGTTTTTCTTTGCTGACGCTCGCAGGGCTCATCTTTATGAACGACTTCCCTTCCCGGCAAGCCTCTCCAGCCGTTTCTCAAAGTACCTGTTCATGCCTTTCAGGAATTGAGCCGGAGGCACCAGAGGCTTCTCCAGTTTCTTCTTTGTTTTAGCCGATATCTTCCCCTGAAGGACGATTTCCTCTCCCGCCTTCCGCAGCAGTTTCTTGTAAGATTGGATGACGGGCTTGAGCAGCGGGTTCTGCGCCCGCAGGACCTCTCCGGCGCTCCGGTAAACCTCTCCGATGACTTCAGAGTGCATGTTTCGCGCCAGACGCCGAAAATAGAGCCTAAGGGTCTGAAAATGGGTCTGCTCCGGAAAGGCGTTATTCGAGATCACGACAATCCTGGGATATTTCTCATATCTTTTGAGATGAAGAGTCTCGCCGTTGACCCGTTTCACGTACGGCTCCAGGGCTGGAATCATCCGGTCGATGAACGTCTTCAGGATGCCTGTCACATTGTCCGCATAGAGAGGCGTGGCAAACACGACCACATCCGACCGCACACATTTTTCCAGCAGCTCATTCATGTCGTCCTTCTGGATGCATCGACCGGGAGTCTTGATCCAGCAGCTCAAACAGGCCCGGCAGTAACCGATCTTTTTCTCGACCAGAAAGATATTCTCCACCTCTGCTCCGGCCTGCCGAGCGCCCTCGAGAAACTCCGAGGCTATCCTCTGGCTGTTGCTGTTTTTCCCTTTGGGGCTGCCGTTAAAGCAGGTTATTTTCATTTCAGGTCATTCCTTTCTCTCAGGCAAAAAACACGAACCAGGACCGCCGGACCTCCCGACGACTCTTATCATACCCCAATTTATCACAAAAACCGGCTCTCTTTCTATCCGGATGTTGGTTGAAATCCCGTTGACTGTTTAAATAAATTCCGATAGACTCCTAAACCTGTCTGTCTTTTATCAACAAGAACCCATGATGAAAGGAAACCGCCATGAAACATGATAAAAATTTTGTATGCGTCTGCCTGTTTCTCTGCCTCTTGCTGTTAACCTTCCATCCCTCTTTTTCCGCAGAAAACAAGGAGCCGCTGACTGTGGCTGAAGCCAGCGGCTTTACGGCCACATCACAGCATGCGGATGTCATGAAATTCATCAAGGATCTTCAACGGAAAAGCTCTTTACTCAGGGTGGAAACTCTCTGCGTCAGCCCGGAAGGAAGAACGGTCCCTCTTCTTATCATCGGCCAGCCAGTTCCCTCATCTCCGCTGGCTGTGCTTCAGGAGCGAAAAGCGGTCGTCTATATCCAGGCCAACATTCACGCCGGAGAGGTCGAGGGCAAAGAAGCCTCTCTCATGCTTGTCAGAGACATCGTCCTTCAAGAGAATCCCCCTTATCTTGAAAACCTGGTCATACTCATCGCTCCCATCTTCAACGCCGACGGAAACGAAAAAATCAGTCCCGACAACCGCCGAAACCAGGCTGGGCCGGAAAAGGGTGTCGGAGTTCGCTATAACGGCCAAAACCTGGACCTGAACCGTGACGGCATGAAAATGGAAAGCCCGGAAATCCAGGGCCTGGTCCGCAATGTTCTCAACCGATGGGACCCGGTTCTCCTCGCTGACCTCCATACCACCAACGGCTCCTACCATCAGGAGCCCGTCACCTATGTCTGGTCTCTCAATCCCAACGGCGACCTCTCTCTCATCGAGTACATGCGGGAGAAAATGATGCCTGCCATGAGCAAGAACCTCAAGCAGAAATACGATGTCCTTTCTGTTCCTTACGGAAATTTCATGGATTTCCGAGATCCTGAGAAAGGATGGAGACCTTCCGGCCCTGAGCCCCGTTTCATCACCAATTACATCGGGCTGAGAAACCGCCTGGCCATCCTGAATGAAAACTATTCCTACGCGGACTACAAAACCAGAGTGATGGGCTGTTACTACTTCCTTCATTCGATCCTGGAATATTGTTCTGACCATAAAGACGAGATCAGAGAACTCATCAGCAAAGCTGACCAGAGAACGATCCAGAGAGGGCTTCATCCTTCTGAGAACGATACCTTTGCTGTGGAATACGACCTGAAACCTCTGGACAAGAACATAACCATACTGGGATATGAGATGAAGGTTGAAGAGAGAGAAGGGGGCCGGCCCCGGATCACAAGGACAGACAATGTGAAGGCCTACACCGTCCCCTATTTCGTGGATTTTGTACCGAAAAGATCCGTCTCTTTCCCCTACGGCTACCTCATACCGACTGAAGATCCTGAGGTTGAGGAAAAGCTGCTGCAGCACGGCATCCTGGTGGAGAGATTGACTGAGCCCGCCAAGCTTGAGGTGGAATCCTTCCGGATCACAGAAATCAAGGGAGAAGAAAGACTCTTTCAAGGACACCGCATGAATACAACGAAAGGGGAATACTCCCGAGAGGAAAAAGAATTCCCGGAGGGGACCCTCTTTATCTCTACGGCTCAGCCGCTCGGTAACCTGGCAGCATATCTTCTTGAGCCAGAGAGCGACGACGGGCTGCTGGTCTGGAATTTTTTTGACCGCTACATCGTGCCCCAATGGGGCCGCGCGCCGCAATCCTATCCCGTCTACAAGCTCCTGAAGCCTGCGAATCTCGTCAAGGAAAGCATAAAGTAGCGGCTGCTGGCACGAAATCTTACAAGAAAAAAAGAGGCAGGCTACTTATTTTTTTTCTTTTTCGAGGCAACCAGGAATTTGCCGCAGTTCTCACAGATAAAAATATCGTTGCTGCCCTCGATAGCTGACCTCATTCCTGTGGCCACGTTGATGTTGCATCCCTGACAGACTCCATCTTCCATCTCCGCCACGGCAAAGCCATAGCGCTGCATCAGACGGTCGTACCTGTCCAGGAGAGCCCTATCCAGTTCCTCGCGGATCAACTTGGCCTGTTCCTTGAGCTGCTTCAACTGGATCCCTTTGGCCTTTCTCATTTTAATCTCGATCGTCTGGAGCTTCTTGAGCAGGCTGGCGCGGCTGATTATCCTGTCTTCCCGCGGTAACCGCAGTTCAACCTCTGAGAGAACATTATACAATTCGGTCCTGTTATTGGCGGCAAATAGTCTTCTCCTGAAATCGTCTTTTCTCAGGAATCGAGCCAGCCCGGCGAAGAGATGGTTAAAAAGTCCGGGAAGCGAAGGATTCCAGACAATAAGGATGATGACGTGAACCTTTTTGTCGTCAACCGCCTCAAAATCGATCCCGGCACTAGATTTTCCGACAGCAACAGCTATATCCCCTCCGGTATCCACGCGCGCATGCGGGAGAGCGACGTTGTGGCCGATCGCCGTGGATTCAAGCCGTTCTCTGTCGATGATCCGGGTCAAAAGCAGCTTTTTGTTCTTGATCAGTTTTTGTTTGGCCAGGACATCCAGGAGCTCTTCCAGCGCCTGGATCTTATCCTTGGCTTTTAAACCGAAGATGATCTGGGCTGGCGCAAGGTAATCGGAAAGATAGGAGGTTTGAGGGAGACTCTTCATTTCCGTATTTATTCTAGCATAAAAAAGTCCAACTCAAAAGATGAAAAAAAAGATTTAATCTTCCTCTTCCAACCTCTGCTCCCCACTACTGAATGAGCTTGATTTCTTGTGTTGAATATCCCCTGTCAATTTTTCCTCAGAATTTGTTTCAAAGTCTCTTATGCTCTGATGCCAGTTTGAACGTTTCCGCGACTCCCTTGACTCCTGCTGCTTTTGTAGCCAACTCAACTCCAAAACGGGTTGCCTCAAACGCATCTTCTCCTGAAGCCAGCTTCACGACTGTGCCTCCGCAGAAAACATCCCCGCATCCGGTCGTATCGACCACTCTTTCAGCCTGGCCCGCGGCAACCTTGAAGGATTCTCCCGGCTTTAGAGCCAAAACTCCCTCTTTCCCAAGTGTCAGGAAGACAGCTTTTACTCGCAAGTCGAATACCGCTTCTCCAAACTGGATAAGCTCAGCCTCCGATGGAAGCGTTTGCGGATGACCGAGCATCGAAGCCACTTCCTTGACATTGGCCTGTAAGTAGCTTATCCCCTCCACCCAGTCCTTCCATTCAGGCAAGTAGGAATACTTGCGGGGAACTCCCAGCCATTTGGTAAGAAAAAGAGAATGGATATCGACCCATACCGGGCAGGACGCGGCATGAACGATCCTTTGCCAGTCCGGAAGCTGGATATCAAGACCGGAATTGATGACCAGGATGAGCATGGCCATCTGATCCAGGCCTTTGAGGATGGGATCGGGGTCCAAAGGTTCTACGACGGACTTCAGCGTCTCGATCCGCTCTCCTTCCTTGGGATAATGGAGGTGGACCTGGTTTCCCGGCCCTGAAACGGAAAGGATTCCCTCTTTATGGAGAGTTGTCCAGTTCTCAACGGTCCTCTCTACCTTGTCCACCAATTCCTCGCTCAGATGGGCATGAAGGAACACCTCCTCTTCCAGACCGCAGAGAACTGCAGCCTGGTAAAGGACTCCGCCCAATCCCGTGATGAGATCTCCTGAGGCATAGGTGATCTCATCATAGGTTATGCTGCCGATCAGCCCAAGGTTCTTGCTCATCTGTCTTTGTTATAACCGAAAAAGGTGAAAATTGCCATTAGAGGGCTGAGCTTCTCCTTCTCCTTTTTGCGTTATAATTATGATATATTATTGAATCCCGAGTAAAAAGGAAAAAAATGGCTGATCTGAAAAAAAAGGCCAGAGAGCTGATCGATGAATTCAAAGGAGAGAGCTACATCTACGGGCTGGAATGTCTGGGAAGGATTGGCGAACATGTTAAACTCCTCGGGAGAAAGACTCTTCTGATAACCGGCCTGGACAGGAGAAATCCTGAAGCCTACAGGACACTCTTCGATTCCCTGGCCAGAACGGGACTTGAGATAAAGGGGCCCTTCCCATCAGCCAGGCCGAACTCTCCGAAAGAAGACGTCCGGGCAATGAAAAGGGCAATCCTTGGCGAGGAGCCGGATCTCGTGCTCGCTGCCTCCGGAGGCTCCGGAATTGATGCAGCCAAAGCCGCTGTTGTCCTGGCAGGTTTGGAGGGCGATATCGAGGATTATTTCGGCGCTGGAAAGGTTTCCGAAGAGATCGACAAAAGGGGAAAGAATCTTCTTCCCCTGGTCGCAATCCAGACAGCATCTGGGTCTGCCGCCCACCTGACAAAGTACTCCAACATCACCGACTTCCAAACCTTCCAGAAAAAATTGATCATTGACGAGGCGATTATTCCCGTGCGGTCTCTTTTTGACTACAGCTTGACTCAGACCATGTCCTCCTCTTTCACTCTCGACGGCGCTTTTGACGGCCTGGCCCACTGCCTTGAAGTCTACTACGGAGCCGGACCAGAATCCTTCGATAAAATCGAAGAAATCGCTCTGACAGGAATCGACCTCATCGTCGCCTTCCTGAAAAAAGCCATCAAGGAACCCTCTGACTTGGAAGCAAGGGAAGCTCTCGGCCTGGCCACCGACCTCGGCGGCTATGCCATCATGATCGGCGGGACAAACGGAGCCCACCTGACTAGCTTTTCCCTGGTGGACATACTCAGCCACGGCCGGGCGTGCGCCATCCTGAATCCTTACTATACCGTCCTTTTTGCCCCGTCCATCCAGAGACAGCTCGAGCATCTCTCTGGTCTTTTCATCGATCACGGATTGATGAGCAAAGCTTCGCTCCGCCTCTCAGGCCAAAGCCTGGGACTGGCAGTGGCAGAAGCCCTCATCACCCTGAGCAAAAGCGTGGGTTTCCCGACCAAACTCGAGGAAATCAAGGGGATGACCCAGGCCCACATCGAAAAAGCTCTCCGAGCAGCCAAAGGCCCCCAGCTCGAAACGAAACTGAAAAACATGCCCATCCCGATGACAGCCGACACGGTCGATGAGTACATGAAGCCCGTCCTTCAAGCGGCTTTGACCGGAGATTTCGCACTCATCAAAACAGTTTGAAAAATGAAAGAAGTCCTGCTGAATCTCGGCCTGAAAAAGTTCCCGGTCAAAGTCCCTACCAGCACGGAGACCCTGGCTATGGGGAAGGTTCCGCTTCTTTTCAATCCTGAGCAAAAAATCCGTCATTCGCTCGCCAACCCGATAGACTGCCCTCCTCTCAGAACCCTGGTGGAGCAGAAACTAAAGGCCGATCCTGAGGCGAAAGCGGTCGTGGTCATCTCCGACAGCACCCGGCCCGTCCCCTATTCAGGAAAATCAGGCATCCTCTATCCTATAATCGACGAAATGGTGCAGGCCGGTCTCAAGCCGTCCCAAATTCGAGTTCTCGTCGCTACCGGAACCCACAGGCCGATGAAAGAGGAAGAGCTCAAGGATATGATCGATCCTCGTGTCTTCAGTCTCGGGCTGGAAATCATCAACCATAACTCCAGGAATCCTGAGGAGCTGGTTTCTATCGGGAAGACAGAGCTCGGGGGAGAGATTCTTCTGAGCCGCTATTACGTCGAATGCGACCTTAAGATCCTGACCGGCCTGGTGGAGAGTCATTTCATGGCCGGGGCCTCAGGAGGCAGGAAATCGATCTGCCCCGGTCTTCTGGCAGAAGAGTCAACCTATATCCTCCACAGCGGGCCTGTGCTTGCTTCACCCAACGCAAGAGACCTTGTCCTTGAGGGAAATCCTGTTCATGAGGAAGCCCTGAGAGTGGCTCGGATGGCCGGCTGTGACATGATCGTCAACGTCACGCTCGATTCAAAATACAGGCTTACCGAAGTCTTCTCCGGTCATCTGGAATCTGCCCACCTGGCTGCCTTTTCCAAGCTGAAAAGTTATGCCGCTATTCCGTTTGAAGAAGAGTATGACCTGGTCATCGGCCATACCGGTTTTGTGGGGGTCAACCACTACCAGGCTGCCAAAGGCGCATTGACCTGCCTCCCGCTCCTTAAAGAGGACGCCATCTGCATCCTGGCCGGCTGCCATACAGACACTGACCCGGTCGGGAGCACCAACTACAAAAGGATGATCCGCCTGCTTTCAGAGAAAGGCCCGGAAAAATTCGTAGAGACAATCCTTGCCCCATCCTGGAGTTTTATCCCTGACCAGTGGGAGGCTCAGATGTGGGCAAGGCTCTTTCGGAAGATCGCCCCGGACAACCTCATCTACTGCACCTCTGACATTCCAGAGGAATCCTTCTCCTGGATTCCGGGACGCGACGCCCGAACCATGATATCAGACGCGGAGGACCTCCGGGATCTGGTGGAGAAGTCGATCGATTGGGCTTATAAAAAGCTCTGCCTCAGCCTGGGGAGGGAGCCGTTGATCGCTTATCTTCCGGACGGTCCCTACGGCATCCCAGTCAAAGAAGAATAAGAAAAAAGGATGATCTACTTTTTGGGGACTTCGGGGTGGAGCTATCCTGATTGGAGAGGAAGATTCTATCCAGAGGACCTTTCGCAAAGGAAATGGCTCCCCTTTTACGCCGAACACTTCAAAACCGTTGAGATCAACATGACCTTTTATCGCTTTCCCAAGCCGGAAACGCTCAAGGGATGGCTGGACAAAACCCCCTCCAACTTCACCTTTACTCTCAAAGCGAACCGTCAGATCACCCATTATAAAAAACTCCAGGATGTCAAAGGCGACCTGAGATATTTCTACCTGTTAGCCGATTCGCTTCAGGAGAGATTGGGATGCATCCTTTTCCAGCTTCCGCCCTCTCTCACCAAAAACATGGACCTGCTCCAGGATTTTCTATCTCATCTCTCCCCAAACCATAAAAATGTGATTGAATTCCGTCACGAAAGCTGGTTCTCAGAAGAGGTGTACTCCCTCCTCCGCTCGCACAAGGTGACCTTCTGCGTGATTTCCTCCCCTGAACTTCCCGACCACATTGCAGAAACCGCTGAGATATCCTATTTCCGGTTCCACGGCCGGATCGGCTGGTACAAGTATAACTACGCGGATGAGGAGTTAAAGGAGTGGGCTGAAGCCATCAAAAAGACGAAATCCAAGGAGTGCTTCATCTACTTCAACAACGACTACAACGCCTATGCGGTGGCCAACTGCAAGAAGCTCGGCGAATTTCTCCAGGCGTCGTAAGCACGATTGAGGGGCAGGCGCTTCGTATAACAGAAAGCATCTCTAGTTCCGTGATTATGGGAACATCCGACCAATTGAGAAGTGCAGCAACGGTCCCCCTCCATCCGAAGCCCATGGTGGAGGGTGGGAGGGTCTTGGCTAGGATGGAGGGGGACCGTCGCTTTAACAGATTACACCTCCATAATTAACCATCATGGAAATAGAGATGTGACCCCTTAAAAGATGTATTTTATTCCTATTGCGATCAGGACAGTGTTCAGGTTGATGTTGTCGATCGTACCAAATACTGGCCCGGTTATGGGGTCGGTGTAGCTCCAGGAGCCGCTGGTCTTGATGAAGCAATATTTCAGGTCCACCTTTACTGCTAAATTCCCCTTGAAGAAATACTCGATCCCGCCGCCCAGATGAAACCCGAGAGCATTCTTGACCTTCTCCACCCGGTCAAAGCTCGTGTCTGACACAGAAAAACCATTCAAATAATACCCCATTCCGCCAGCAAGGTAAGCTATGGTTTGACCGTCTATGGGGATGCGATACTGGACGCTCAGTTGAAACGGAAAAACTGACAGACTCCCCTGGCTCAACCCTTGAGGATCTCCTTCAACGCCGCTGCTGAAGAACCGCGCAGCCAACTCAACCGTGATCTTCTCAGAAAATTTGTATGAGAAAAATCCGCTGAAATCGAGCCCTGAATTATAGGCCCTCCTGGAGGGGAACGACGAACCCAACGCGCCGCCGATACCGTATTTCAAAGTTTCACCTGCGGACTTTCTTATCCTGGCTTTTTTTGCCTGAGCAGGAGGCTTGGCGCCCACGACCTCCACGATGCTCTGATGGATGTATCCTGGAAGGGAGTAGCCTTCGAGCTTAAGAGGCAGACGAATGAGATACCACTCCCCCTCCTTGCTGTCGACCTGAAGAATGCGCCCCCTCTTGACCTGGGCAACGACCTCACTGCTCAGGCTGGGCTTTTCCCGGATGTTCGCTCTTCTCACGACGACTCTGACCTTGAGATCCTCCTCCAGGCTGAATCCCGTTACGGCCAAAAACAAGGTTAGGGCAAGGAACAGACAGAGCTCTTTCCTGAAAATGTTCTTTTTCATCCACATCATATACTCCTTCGCCAGTTCGTAGAGTCCAGGATTCACTCGAAATCCTTTATTTATCCGGTAAAATTATCTTTAAGAGCATGAATTTATAGCACAAAACGAAAAAGAAGGCTAGTTTTCACTCCGAAGCGGGTAAAACCTTAATCCAAGCCGCTTCCGGAAAACCAGGATAAACCCTGTCAGCAAGAAATAGCCAGCCGTAAACAAGAGAAATCCCGGCTGCTTCTCTCTGGCGAGCTGATAAACTCTCCCTTTGCCGGGATCAGGGAGGGGAACTGGATCCCACGAGAGCCCGTATCTTTGGACCAGGCCCTTGATGTATAGAAGATGGACCACCGGGATGCCGCGCTCAGCCATCTCAAAAATAACACCTCTTTTCTCGCGGAGAGCTTTTTCAATTCCAATCATATATTCCTTTTTAGTTACATTATTTGTTACCAAAAAATTAAAGGTTTATTTCTATTTTCTAACTTCTACTGTGATTTGGGCGTTAGCTTTGACCATGACTGCCCTATCTTTGTGATAATATATTGCCGTAGCTTCTGTAAGATTAGTAGTCGTCTTATTTAAAGTAACTGTCTTAGTAAAACTCCTCGTTTCTCCTCTTCTGAGATCGAATTCTCTAGCAATAGAACCGAACTTATCATCGACCAACTCTACATGAAATAAGTCCACTTGACCTTTGTTCTCTACACTGTATGTATAAGTGACTGATTCTCCCGAATCAATAATAGTATTATCAGGAGTAATATTAAGGCTCAGAGGCCCCCAAAAACATCTAACAGTAGCAGTGTTCGAGTATGAAGAATCTCCATATTGATTATGTGCTTTTATTCTGTAGTAAATAATGTCAGCATAAGGAGGATTTTCATCATAATATATGGTCGTGTTTGGGCCAGCAAGGTCAACTTCATACCACCAGGGATCCCAATCTGTTTTACATTCAATAACAAAATATTCTTCATTGTTTGAGTTATCATGCCATGTGAGCTGAACTTCAAAGGCGCCACAGACTCCCCGTAAATTGCTTGGTGCGGCAGGCGCTGTAGCTGGAATTGTAGTGCTTTTTGTATTTGAATAGGAAGAATCACCAGCTGTATTATAAGCTTTTACTCTGTAATAGTAAGTGACTCCAATTGTGCAAGTTTTATCCTGGTAACTCGTGACATTTTTGCCTAATGTTTTAATTGTGGAAAATTCAGTTGAGCTAGTCCTTCTCTGAATTTTAAATCCACTTTCATTATCTGAATTATCTTGCCAGCTTAAATTTATCTGATTATATGCAGTAGGCCAGGCATTCAAGTTGCTCGATGCATCTGGGACCCATGTTTGTTTTAAGGCTGAATAAGCATTGATCCTTCCTGCGCCCATACCTTCATCCTCCAACGGATCAGCACTTGAAACAATTGCTTCCCAGATCTCTTCCCTGCCCCAATCAGGGCGTTGCGATTTCAAAAGCCCTGCCAAGCCAACAACCATTGGGGCTGCCATAGAAGTTCCTTCACCGTAGCTATAATCTTCATAGCCACAGTCCTCTGCGGTATCAACACAAGTACTATAAATATGTTTGCCAGGAGCAGAAATATCCACGCAATCTCCGTAATTTGAGGCTCCTGTAGAAAAAGTTGCTCTTCTATCATAATAATCTGTTGCTGCAACCACCATTACATCTGATCTTGTAGTTAAATAATGTTCCCACCTATCACTACACATATCCTGTCCCTCATTTCCAGCCGAAGCTACAACCAAGACTCCGTTTTGAATGGCATAATTTACTGCCTCTAGAAATCCTGATCCTGGATGGCTATCCCAGGAACAATTTATAGCAAATGCTCCCATATCAGTTGCATATACAAAAGCTGATGCAGCAGCAGCCATATTAGATCCTTCTTCTCCGATTTGTAGGCGCATTATTTTACAGCCCTCTTGAGAGGGATACCAACCACCTGCAATGCCAGCAACTCCTTCATTATTGTTTGTTTCTGCAGCTGCAATTCCAGCACAACGAGTGCCATGTCCATCGATATCCTGAGGACTGCAATCATTATGATAAAAATCCCAACCAGTAACATCATCCACATATCCATTACCTCCATTAGGATCATCATCAACATAATTAATGTCGTCTTTAGTGAACATGCCATCGCCATTAATATCTTCATAAGTATTAATCCAAGTGTTATTAGTCAAATCGGGATGAGGATATTTAACTCCCGTGTCGGGAATAGCTAAAATCACATTACTACTACCTGTTTGTATGTCCCAGGCTTCAATAGCATCGATATCAACAGCATATTCATATTCATATAAATACCATTGATTTGGCCACCATGTATCATTTGGTGTGGCAGATAAATCAAGTATCGCTACTTTTTCCGCTTTTTCAATAAATGAGTTTTTTGAAAAAGCATTTACTACTGCATCTAAATCTTTCGATTCATCAAACAGAACTATAAAATGTCTCGTTAAATCTGGAGTAGGAAATTTTGGGGCAGGAAATTGACGACGCATAGTATGGACTTTGAAATCCTGACATAAAATGTCTACAGAAGAAATGCCTGTCTGAATAATTTCACCTAATTTCCTAGGAATAACAGGCCTTACTTCTTTTTCAAATTGAATGACGATCATACCTTTTTCATAGGAAATTTGAGGTGTATTTTGTATTTCAAATTCCTTAGAAACGGGTGTGATTTTAAGAGTAAATATACAAACCAAAATAAATACTGATAAATAAATAAGGATCATCTCCCATTTAGTTGGTAAAAGCTTGAATGATCTTTAAGGAGAAGTAACGCAGATCATGGAAGCCATAAGCTTTTCGTTTGATGACTTTGATCTTGTTATTCACTCCCTCAAGTCTTCCTGTATGAATAGGATAGTCGCAGTGATTCAGGATCCCATACCGGTAACGCCACAAAGTCTTAGCAAACTTACTCACAGATGGATGATTAACTGTGTGTGCCAGCCTACACCATTCCTCAATGGCTTTCTCAGCCCATGTGCGGGACCTGTAGGTCCAGATGTGTTTGAGTTTGTCCTTGAGGATCAGCACCGTATTAATGACTTTGTTCAACTGGAGCAACTCTTCCAGGTGCTGCCGCTCTTTAGGCTTTCGGATATTCCCGCGGTTTTTCAGCAAAAGATATTTGGTGCCCTTGAAGACTTCCTTGTTGGCCTTGGAGGCTTTCCGGTATTCGCTGTTACGCACTTTATCGATGACCTTGTTAAATTGGCTTACCACATGGAAGAGGTCGAAAACGATCTTGACATGAGGCACCTTGCTCTGGACAGCCAGGATATAGGGATCCCACATATCCATCACTACGGCTTCCAGGTATTTTCTCTGTCTGGAAGTCATGCCCGAGAAGAATCTCCGAAGGGCCCGGGCTCTGCGGTCCTTTCCGACCCAAACCACACGCCCGGTCTCGTAGTCCAGGACCACCGTCAGGTAGCGGTGGCCTTTGCGGATGGAGATTTCGTCTATGGCCAGGATGCGAAGCCCCTGATAATCGGTCTCCCCGTACTCTTCCTCCAGGAACTTCTGATCGACAGCCTTGACTGTTTTCCAGTCCAGTCCCAGATGACGAGCCACCTCCTGGACGGTCATGATCTTGCAGAGCTCGAAAATATAACGCGCCAGTCTCTTGGTCACCCGAAGGTAAGGGTCGAACAGATCGAGCTCTTCGATAGGAATCTTTTGACAGTGGGGACAAACAATCTTCCGATAATGGCAGTGAATCCAGACTCGCGCTGGACCGAAGTCCAGGTCTCGAATCCAGCGATCCTCCTGGCTGTGGATCCCAGTGGCTTGTCTTCCGCAGATATGGCAGAGAGGCCGGAATCGCTTGTCGGGGACTGCCTCCAAGTAAGCCCTCCGGACATCGGAGGACACCCGCTGTCGAAGAATACGGACTCGTGGAAAGGGGAAATAGTGTGTTATACTCAGTGAGGACATCGTCGGTCTCCTTTGGATGTAGATATAGAGATGAGACACCTCTATTATCCATTGGAGATACCGGATGTCCGCTTTCTTTTTCAAGCATTTTTTTTCAGTCTATCCTTCAACTAATCGGGAGATGATCCA
>JAOUKO010000165.1 GCA_029882525.1 Candidatus Aminicenantota bacterium
GAAAACTGCCCATGGGCTGATCCGACGCACCAAGCGCTATCAAGTCCTGTCCGTACTGGACTCCACTTACAGCGGTCAAGACTCGGGTCAGATTCTGGAAGGAAAGCCGAACGGGATATCCATCTACGCCGATCTTTCCTCAGCTAAAGATGGAGCTCTTCAGAACAACATTCCTCCCACGCACTTAGTGATCGGACTGGCACCAGATGGAGGCCGCTTCAGTCCTGAACACCGAAAGGCGGTTATCGAGGCTGTTCAATCTGGATTGAATATTGATTCGGGCCTTCATGATTTCTTTTCTGAGGATGGTGAGATCATCTCTCTTGCTGAAAAGCAAGGGGTTTGTATTCGAGACGTGAGAAAGCCGCCTCCAAGAAATGCGCTTCACTTTTTCTGCGGGAAGATCGAGCAAGTGACTTCTTTAAAAGTGGCCATCCTGGGAACAGACTCGGCCGTTGGGAAACGAACAACAGCCTGGATTCTGACCGAGGCTCTCCAGGCATCTGGATACAGCGTAGAGCTTATCGGGACAGGACAGACAGCCTGGATGCAGGGCGTTCGCTTTGGAATCATCCTCGATTCGCTGGTCAACGATTTCGTTTCTGGGGAGATTGAACATGCAGTCTGGTCAGCCTGGAATACAATGCATCCTGATGTGATCATCATCGAAGGACAGGGCAGCTTGATGAACCCTGCTTATCCCGGAGGATTCGAGATCCTGGCTGCAGGCCGGCCGGATGTGATCGTCCTCCAGCATGCACCTGGCAGGAAAGATTATGACGGTTTTCCTGGCTATCCCATCCAGCCTCTCGACACGCAGATCAGAGCCATCGAGCTCCTGTCCGGAAAATCCGTCATCGCCATAACCATAAATCACGAAAACCTTTCCAAGGACGAGGTCATCAGAGCCTGTGAAGATATCAGGAAACAGACCGGCCTCCCTGCCGCGGACCTGCTGCTCGGAAATCCTGATGAAATCGTCAAATCGATCTTATCCAATCTTAAACACTGAAAGAATATCCCCATGACAAAAACCCAAAACGATAATAAAAATGTACCCAAGGCTGCTGCGGGTGCCCGCATTCTGCCTAAACAGGACCCCCTGCGCATCCTCAATGTCATCCCCAAGATGGAAATCGGCCCTGTCAGGGTGGAGCGTCACCGTCTCCTTGCCCCCTATACAGTGGTCAAAAAAAAAGAAAGCTCGTCGTTCGAGCTGATCTACCATTACGGCGAAACCGTCTTTGACCCCCAGGAATATGAATCCCTCAACCTGGCCAGTATGATCGCAGCCCAGGTGGCTCTCAATTACGGTCTTTTTTGTAAGGAAATCGTCTTTCACGGCCTATTCGACAGGATTGACCAGCAGTTTATCAAAGATATGATGCAAAACACAGCCCGAGAGATCTTCGTCAAGAAGTTTCTGGAGCCCAATCCCTTCCTCCGAGGAGAAGCGGCGGAACTCCCTCCAATCAAAAGAGACAGCTATCTCCAGGCAGAGATATTCTTCACTGATAAACAAAAACCCCTGCTCGCTTCCCCAAAAAAAGGCAGTAAGGGAATCGGATGGGATGCTGATTCGTCACGGCACCTGATTCTCTCCAGCGGAGGGAAGGACAGCCTGCTGAGTTTTGGTCTGCTCCGGGAGTTGGGCCGAGAAGTGCATCCTGTGTTCATCAACGAATCCGGGCGGCATTGGTACACCGCTTTAAACGCCTTCCGTCACTTCTCAACCACCTTTCCTCAAGCCACAAAGGTCTGGACGAATGCAGACCGGTTGTTTGCCTGGATGCTCAGGCATTTCCCGTTTATCCGCGAGGATTTTGCTTCAGTCCGTTCAGACGAATACCCGATTCGTCTCTGGACAGTGGCCGTCTTTCTCTTTGGGGCTCTTCCGATAGCCAGGAACAGAAGCATCGGACGGATTGTCATCGGGGATGAGTTTGACACCACCAGCAAAAACACATTCCAGGGAATCACGCATTACGACGGGTTGTACGACCAGAGCCGTTATTTCGACAACGCCCTCACCCGTTACTACATCAAGAAAAAATGGAACATGACTCAGTTCTCTATCATCAGGCCTCTCTCCGAGCTTCTGATCGAAAAAATCCTGATTGAGAGATATCCCGAGCTTCAGCGTCATCAGGTCTCCTGCCACGCCACACACATCGAAGACGGCCGGGTCCATCCCTGCGGCAATTGCGAGAAATGCCGCCGAATCGTCGGGATGCTGACGGCTATCAACGCAGATCCTTCAAACTGCGGCTATTCTCCTTCTCAAATAGAGAACTGTTTAAAGGACCTGGCTGCCAAGGGAGCTCACCAGGAATCTGCGGGAGCCCAGCATCTGCTTTTTCTTTTAAGCCAGAAAGGACTCATTCCTCAGCCGGCAAAAAAACTCAAAGCTCGGGAGCATTCTGAAATTCTCAAAGTCCGGTTCGACCCAGAAAAGTCTCCGGTCGACGCCATTCCTACTGAACTCCGCCAGCCTCTGCTGCAGATATTCCTCCAGCACAGTGAAGGCGCGGCCCAACATCTTGGCCGGGTCTGGATAGACTACGATCCCTTTAACGACCCCGCTCTTTCCAATCCCTATCCCTTTGAGTCGCCCGTACAAAGATCCAGAGCTGAAGGCATACAAGACAACAAGACAGACATCCCTCATCTGCCTTACCTTCTCGGAGAGCTCACCTGGCCTGAAGCCCAAGTTCGGCTCAAAGAAGTGGATGTGGCCCTGCTGCCTGTTGGCTCATTAGAGCAGCACGGACCTCATCTTCCCCTTGATACCGATGCTTTCGACGCCTTTCATCTGGCAAAAGAAGTGGCCTCTGCCTGCAGTGACCCTAAGCCGATCGTACTGCCGCTGATTCCTTACGGAGTGTCCTATCACCATGCGGATTTCAGCGGCACGTTGACCATCAGTCCCAAAACTCTCTCCCAGTTGGTGTATGAAGTGGGGATGAGTGCGGCGCAAAACGGGATCACTAAATTGGTGATCATCAACGGGCACGGTGGTAATATCCCCGCTCTCCAGTTCGCCGCTCAGATGATCAACCGCGACGCCCATATATTCACCTGTGTGGAAACAGGGGAAACCAGCGAAAAAGATCTTCTCGCCCTGACTGAAACATCCAACGATGTTCATGCCGGCGAGATCGAGACAAGCACCACTCTAGCTGTGCGGCCGCACATGGTCAGGCACGACAAGAAAAAGAAGTTCATCCCCCGTTTCTCCAGCCGGTATTTGAACTTCAGCTCAAAAAGAAGCGTGGACTGGTATGCCCGAATCGCCAAGATCTCCCCTACTGGAGTCCTGGGAGACCCCACCAAAGCCAGCCGCGAAAAGGGAGAAAAAATGTGGGCCTTGATGATCAAGCATGTTGTTGAGTTTGTCGAGGACCTGAAAAACATGAGCCTGGACGAGATTCTCCATAAGCACTATTGAGGACAGAAGGATGAAAATCACTGGGATTGAGGCGTGGCCGGTATCCATGCGCCTGAAAGAACCGTACACCATTGCCTACGAGACGATCGAGAGCACGACCAACATCTTTCTGAAGTTTGAAACCGACAAGGCAATAGCCGGATTCGGCTGTGCGGCTCCTGACCTTCAGATCACCGGTGAAACTCCTGAAAGCGTGCTTCAAGCAGTGAACAATGTCATCTCTCCCTCGATAAAAGGCTCAGACCCCCTGCGGAGGGCGATGCTGACGGAAAGATTGGCCCCACTGCTCAAATCTCAGTCTTCAGCCCTGGCTGCTGTAGACATGGCTCTCCACGATATCCTGGGAAAAGTCAGCGGCTTGCCGCTCTGGAAACTACTCGGCGGATTCCGCGACCGGATCCGGACAAGCGTGACAATCGGCATCCTTCCGGAGGAGGAAACAATAATCCGAGCTCAAGAATTCGTGGCTCAAGGCTTTAAGAGCCTCAAACTCAAAGGCGGCATCGATGTCGATTCGGACATCGCTCGCGTCCTGAAAGTCAGGGAGGTGGTCGGCCCCGAGATAGAACTCAGGTTTGACGCAAACCAGGGATTCACAGTGGAGCAGGCGCTTCAATTCGTTAAAAAAACCCGAACCGCTCGACTTGAGCTCATCGAGCAACCGACTTCAAAAGGTCATCCTGACCTCCTGGGGAGAGTCACCAGCAGCGTTTCGCTTCCGGTCATGGCCGATGAAAGCCTGATGACCCTGCGCGATGCATTTCGTCTCGCCCGGCGTGACCTTGTCGACATGGTCAACGTGAAGCTGATGAAGGTCGGGGGGATCTCGGTCGCCCTTCAGATCAACTCCGTCGCCCGTTCAGCAGGATTCGAGGTCATGGTGGGATGTATGGATGAGGCGGCCTTGAGCATCGCTGCCGGGCTTCATTTTGCTCTGGCTCTGCCTAACGTGGTCTATGCGGACCTTGATGGACACCTAGACCTGATTGAAGATCCTTCCCAAGGAGCGGTTCTTCTCCGCAATGGTGTCCTCTTCCCGACCGATAAGCCCGGCCTTGGCTTTGATCTGTCCGGCTGAACCCTTCTCCCGATCCCGTCCTTGCTTCTCCATCCTGAACAGCTGGAAATCAAAGATCCTCTCAAACATCGAGTCCTGAATGGAGATTCTTTTCATAATATAAAGGAGGCGTCTCTATTTCCGTTATGAGGAAAACATCTGGTCTAATATGAACACAGTAAATAAGATTACAATCTCTGTGCGGCCTGGATGCCGCCCTCAGCCCCCGGACCCCGAGGGAACCTGTCCCGTCGGTTCCCCCCGTCGGATAAGCCGACGGGTCCCCCCTCCGCTACGGGGGCTCGGGGGCGGCATCCAGGTCCGCTCAATAGATAATGTCACACGAATTATTGCGTTAATATGAGTTGAGAAGCGTGGCGCCGGTTCCCCTCCATCCGAAGCCCATGAAGGAGGGAAGGATTTTGGCTGGGATGGAGGGGAACCGGCGCCACATTTCCCCATTGGTCGGATGTCTCCCTCATCACGGAAACAGAGTCACTTATTAATATGGATTTTGACTTAATTTACTCCCGGTTTTGGTATAAAATATAGACTCAACAGCCAATAGAGCAACGAAAAAACGAGCAAAGCGCTATTGAATTCACATAAAGGAGAAAAGCAATGAAACTGGAAAGTCTGTACCGAAAAGCCGTGGAGATCGGGATCGCAAACGACCTGAGGGGAAAAAATGAGATCAACACAATATTAAAGGAAGAAAAGGAAAAGCATAAGAAAATAGAGAAAGAAGAAGCAGAGTATTACGACAGGGACCGTCTCTTCAATCCTTTCTCAGACACCAGAATCCTGAACGGTGACCCGGACACTGAAATCAAGAAGATAATGGTTGGGATCGACATGCAGGTGGGTGAACTCCTGCTGGCTCACCTTTTGAACAAGGATTCAGACCAAAGAATAAATTTAGTCGTCTCCCACCATCCCGAGGGCCTGGCTCTGGCCCAGTTGTATGAAGTCATGAAACTTCAGGCTGACCTGCTGGCCAACTACGGAATCACCATCAGCGTGGCCGAGCAGCTCATGGGGAAGAGAATCAGTGAGGTAGAAAGAAGGCTTATGCCTCTCAACCACACACGGACAGTGGATGTCGCCAGAATCCTGGGAATACCCATGATGTGCATCCATACTCCCGCTGATAACTGTGTCACGAGTCTCCTGAAAAAAACGTTCGAAAAAGAAAAACCTTACAGGTTGAAGGACCTGCTCCAGATACTCAAAGGCTTTCCCGAATACAAGAAATCGGCAAAACTCCAGGTCCCTCCAAAAATCGTCAGCGGCACTGAGAGCAGCAAATGCGGAAAGATCTACGTGGACATGACCGGCGGAACTGAAGGGTCGAAGGAGATCTTCGAAAAATACGTCAACAGCGGAGTCAGCACCCTCGTCAGTATGCACCTCAGCGAAGAGCACCTCGAAAACGCCAAGAAGGCAAGCCTGAATGTCATCATCGCTGGACACATCGCCAGCGACGTGCTGGGCCTGAACTTGCTGTTTGACGAGCTGGAAAAAGAAGAAAAACTTGAATTTGTATGCGTATCCGGGTTCGAACGGATAAGAAGATGAGGGCAGTAGATACACTCTCTTTAAATATTATAAAATAATCATAAGAAGAACAAAAAAGGGGCTTGAAATGAAAAAACTGATTTTGATCGGATCAATTATCATCCTGAGCTTGACCCTGTTTCCTCAGGAGATTTTCATCGCCCAATCCCTGGTCGTCAATATCGAAGTACCTGTCCGGGTGTTCAGAGGGAGTGAGTTCGTGGAAAATCTGGTCCTGGAAGATTTTGAGCTTTTTGAGGACG
>JAOUKO010000166.1 GCA_029882525.1 Candidatus Aminicenantota bacterium
CCAAAAGAAACATATCAAACATCGGCTTGATCCATTTCAACTGACAGTATTTATTCGCCTCGTATGGCTTTAAGCCCTGTTTAGCCCGCCCGGTCCCGATGCTGATCAAGGTCGTCTCTTCCAGGGCCCAATTTTTCAAACAGAATTTGATCTCGTAGGCAGCGATGTAACACGGATTGGAAAAGGAGCCCACTCCACCGTCCACATACCTCCCGTCAACAACAGGGAAATAGGTTGGAACTGTACAGCTTGCCAGAACCGCTTTCCAGATCTTCCAGGTATGGTATTCAGTTTTCCAGGGTTTGATAAAACGCGTGCGGTTCTCCACCAGATCCCTGACCGTGATGATCATGTCCTTATCAGGATTGTTGTCATTGAAATCTTTAAAAGTCATCTCTCCCAAATTCTTACGGAGCGCCTCTTCCAGAGTGCGGTTGGAATACATGTAGCGGAAGAGATAAGAAAACGGCTTGGTTGACCTTAGCCTTTTCTTAAAAACTTCCCCCCCGAGGTCGTTGTATAACTTATAAATATCGGAAGCGTTCAATCCCGCGCTTATTCCGCCCGATATCAAGCTGCCCGTGGATGTACCGGCTGTCAGGCTGAAAATCTCCGAGCAGCTTTTTTTGAGATGCTCCTCCAGTATCCATAAGGCTTTAGCAACCATGATGCCTCTGTATCCTCCCCCATCGATGGCCAGGGCGACATTTTTCTTGAATGGTTTTTTCATCGTTTTAGCCCTCCTTCTGTAAATGCGAAAAGATATTGAGTGGTTCAGGGCAAAGCTTTCTACCCACTTTAAACTGAAGTCTTCGCTTCCAGGAAATCAATGAGATCTTCTTCATTGATCCACCACTTTCGGCCTATCTTCTGGGCCTTGATCCTGCCCGAGCCAACAAGCTTAAGGGCAGTCACCTTGCTGACCTGGAGCTTTTCCTGGAGGTCCATAAGAGAATACTGATTGATGATTTTACTTCCTAACCAGATCGTTCTCATTTTCCTTAATATACTTTTATTTATTTATATTTACTTTATTATACTAAACAAGAACATTATTTTGTCAAGAAGTTTTTAAGCTTGTTTTCCCCTGCTCTCTTGTCTGAGTAATGAAAAAAAGTCAGCACCGACTCAAATCTTCCCCAAATTCAAAATCCTCAACGACATCCGTTTCGAAGTGACATGTCGTTGTGGTCAGGCCTTTTCAGGAAATCAGAGTCAACTTGGAGGGGGAACTGACTTCCCCCTTCCAACGCTCGCTTCCGCTCGCTGCCTCCCCTTCTCGGGCTGGGCATGAACCCACGCCCTACGACCAAGGGGGCATACCCCCTTGGATCCCCCGACGATCGGTTCCCCGCGGCAAGCCGCGGGGCATATCATCCGATCGTCAAAACTTGATTCTTGCTCTTCTGGCCGCAAGATCAATAAGGTCCAAACCTGGTTCAAGCGCTGAGGGAAAGGCAGAGGGGATGGCGTTAAAAATCTGAATGCAGCGATGCCATTTCTGTGTGTTTTATCCGCGAAGTTACCTGCTCAAAATTGAAGAGAATTCTTCAGGTTTACTTTATCTTCACACAGAATGACCGATCAGGACAGAATACTTGTGAAGGTATTTTTAAGGATTGAATTGTCCGGAAAGAACCCCCAGCCTTTTTGGTTCCCATCCACCCCCTTTTTACCGAGGAGGGAATAATCTATTAGTAAACCTGCGGGCTTTGTGTCTTGTTGAGCACTCTTCAAAAAGTGATCCAGTCAAAATGCCTATGATCCAAATTGATCTCGAGCAAGTCACCCCGACTGTCCCCAAGCACTTAAGCCATTCTAAGTATGGAGGCATTTCTCCATTCCTTATTATAAGGTTGGTTCATTCAAGCTAAATTTTCAATAGAATCGAGCAAAATGTCCTTTTTATACCCTTTTTGACCTTCTTTTACCATTTATTAATGGCAATATTTTGCAAAAAATGGCATTTCAACGATAAGTTCCAAATTTTTGTATTCTCCTTAAAGTCCCTTTGCAGACATTTAAAATAATTCCTGCATGGACAATTGTGATTAAAAATAGATTGGAAATAGATTGGAAATAGGTTGAAATTATGATCGTTTTATTTAAAAATAGTTACAGGCTATCAAAGAAGGTTGAGATGAGGGATAAAGAAATCCTGGATTCATGGAAAGATATCTCCGTATATCTGGGCAGAGGCATTAAAACGTGTTACCGGTGGGAAAAAGAACTTGGGCTCCCGGTTCACCGCATCAACCAGGACTCCCCAGCTTCAAGGGTTTTCGCCTATAAATCCGAAATCAACGAATGGCTGAAAGAGAGGGCGAACCAGATTGATGTAAAAAAGCCTTTTCTGGAAAGGAAATGGGTGATTTCCGGACTGGCATCGGTCACGGCTCTTCTGCTGATAGCTGCAGCTGTAATTTATTTCTCTTACAGAAAATATTCTTCATCTTATCCAGCAGGTCTGGTCATCGGAGTTCTTCCTTTTGAAAACTCTAACTTTTCGGAATATGAACAATATCTTCCTGTTGGGATACGCAAATTTTTTACCAACAGTTTTTCCAGGATCGACAACCTCAAGGTCATCCCTTCAACCGTATTGGACAAAAACAATGATTCCTATAAAGCGTTGAAAAATATCAGCGAGAAGCTGAAAATCACTTATTTTTTAAAAATTAAACTGGAAAAGAATGAGAATATACTGAAAATCAGCGCTCAGCTTATCCAGCCAGAAAACAATAAAATCATCTGGAAAAAGGAATCAGTAGATCGACTAGAAAATATTTTTTTCCTCCTGGAGGATATATCCCAGGGAATACATAAAAGACTGAACCCAGATGTAAGCCCAGGCTCTATCCTCTCCTTCAATGAAAAAATGACCAAGGATTATGCTGCTTTTGATGATTACCTCAAAGCCAATTACATCCTGAACAGCTCAAAAGGTGAGAATGATAATCCGATAAAGCTCTATAACCGGGGAAAATACTATCAGGGCAGGTGGACTCGAGAGAGCAACGCTCTGGCTATCAATCTTTTTTCCCAGGCCATTGAATTAGATGAAAATTTCGCCCAGGCTTACATCGGATTAGCGCGCTGCTACGCCAATTATGTCAATTTTAACTGGGATTTCAAAAGGGAGTGGCTGACCAAAGCTGATGACCTTATGGCAAAAGCCGCGACAATCAATCCTGATTGTCCTGAATACTACTCCACTTTAATTCAGATTTATCTCATAAAATATATGGCTTTTAACGAAAACACAAAAGACAAAGCTTTCAAGCTGGCTCAAGAAGCCATTCAGAAGTATCCTGGTCATTCGAACCTGTATGCTCAGGTCGGATACTGCTACTATCTGAAATTCGGAGAATTCGGAAACGAACCCGACTTCAACAAAGCCCTGGAACTCAACGAGGAAGATTACCTGCTTCATCCCAACCAGATCAACAATATTATTTTTGCTGAGCTTTTGATGCTGAATCAGGAATATGAAAAAGCTTTGGCTGTTTGCCACGGAATTCAGGGAGGCGATTCGTCTTTGATGGCCAACTACCGCAAAGGTGAGATCTATTACTACATGGGCGATCTGGAGAGCAGCGAGGCTGTATTCCTGCAATTCGAGAGCATAGATGACATCGATGCTCAAATTTTCTCCTTATTCAATCTGGGCATGATCTCGGCTCAAAAAGGAAACACATCCGAAGTGGAGAGGCTTTTGAAAAAGATTGAAGTCATCGCCCCGAACAAATTTAATCTTTTTGAGGATAAGCTAAAACTGGCTTCCATATACATGGGCATTGGGAAAAAAGAGCTGGGATACAAATTCCTGGAAGATTTCTTCGCTGAGGAAAAAAATAACAGGACCAGGTACGTCTATCATAAATATATCGAAATCGATAAGAATTTCGATAACTGCAGAGATGAAGAGAGGTTTAAGAACATAATCCAATAAAGGGGGAAGTGTGACAATCATGAGCGAAAAAATCGATGTAACACCTAATGTAAAAAGATGCCTGGAAGTACTGCGGGAAGCTGTTAAAACCTTGCCTGAAGGCGACCTGAAAACTCAAGCAGAAGGCGCTCTGGAATACCTGGAGAGTGCAGCCAGAGGAGAACCCCAACCCAACGAAGGCCGTTCCTGTCCTATCGGAAAGGTCTTCATTCCTCTCGGGGGATAAGGTTTAAGGCTCTTAATAAGCTCCAGAAGTTATAAAAAATCATTCTTACTCTTGTCTGCGCCCAGTACTGAACTTCATTCCTAGAGCAATTGTCCTTCCTTTCATCGGATAGCCCGGCTCTGTGACATAGAAAGTGTTTAACAGATTTTCCGCTTTGAGAAAGACAGTGAAAGGCAAAAACTCTTTGGAAAGAGCAGCATTCAGGATAAAATACGCCGGCACCCTGATTGTCTCGTCGACAATTCTCACTTCAGAGGTCGACACGCCCAGTCCCCACATCGTGAACTGAATTCCCTTTTTTCCATTTAAGCTAAAGACGAAATTCAACTGGGACCCGGGAACCAGGTCAAGCGGACGGTCTTCCTCTTCGTTCTCTCCGTCAAGAAAGGTGTAGCTCACTGATAAGTCCAGCCAGCGGAGCGTTTTCTGGAACTCCAGCTCAAATCCAAAGATGCGGGCTCTTCCCATGTTCAGGTTCGTCTGCGAGCCGTCTGGCAAACGGACAGGATTGATCAGGTCTCTGATCCTGTTATTAAAAACCGCTCCGGCTAAAAGAAACTTTTTTTCATACCGGAGGCCGACCTCATAACTCGTCCCCCTCTCATCCATCAGGTCAGGATTTCCGGAACTCGTGCTGTATAAGGATTTCATTGACGGGAACCTTGATTTCTGAGAGAAGGTGGCATGGATGTCCAAGAAATCTGAGGGATTGAATTTGATGCCGGCGATGGGGTTCAAAGTGGTTTTGTCTTCCCCGGAATATTTCCTGAGATGGTCGAGGCTCGCGCCCGCAACCAGCTTCCATTTCGAGCTCAGGCTGAAATGGCTCTCCAACCCTGCGGAAAAAGTCCGGTGCTCATACTCCTGCCATTCCTCCTCCACATCATCCTGAATCCGGACCTTGTCATCCCTGAAATTCAGGCTGAATTTCAGCTCGCTCCTGGATAAATAGGGCAAGGAGCCAAGAAGAAACGCGCCGGTGGAGTCGTTCTTATAGGCGGACTCCCACTGAAACTCGCTCAAGTCAGCATCCTGATAGGAATCAAGCACATTGTCATGTCTGACATAATACCCCCTGAGCTTGAGATTTCCGTCCCTTAAAAAAGGAAAAATGCCCCCAAGGTTGAGCTGGAAACGGTCCCAGCTTTTGAACCTCCAGTAGCGAGGCTTGTAAAGCTCTGTGGCATAAGGTATGCCGAACTCCGATGAATAATAGCCGGCTTCGAGCAGGATTTCGCTGTTCTGTCCGGGATAGAAATACACCTTTCCGGTGATGTTTTGTCTCTCATAATCGCTGTTCTCTCTGAGAGTGTTTTCTGCGTCTGCGTTCCATTTGAACCCATCCGATTTCTCGTAGGAAGAGAAGCCTGAGAAAAACAGGTTTTTCCATCGGACTGCCCCTGATGAGGAAACGCCCAATGAGCTGTTGCTGTCATAAAAGGTCTTCAGAGTAAAGGAGGGAGGATCGGGTCTTCTGGTGATGATGTTCACCACTCCACCCAGAGCGTTGGGACCGTAAAGAACAGAGGATGCGCCTTTGACAACTTTGATATTTGAAATCTCTTCGGCAGTGATGGTCTTCAGGTCAAAGGAGTTGAAGAAGGGCTCATAAACCGGTATCCCATCGTAGAGGAGCGTGATCCTCTGGCTTTCGAAGCCGCGGATCTTTATCCGGAATTCACTCTTCGACCCGGTCGAGACGAATGTCCCGGACGTGTAAGACAGGACTTCGGAGAGGTCGCGGGGTGCCAGGGATTCAATCTTCTCCCTTTTAATCGAGGAGGTGGTGGAGATGGGAAGCTCTTTGGGCAGTTGAGCCTCCACAACTATCTCTTCGGTAATGACCTGCTGTTTTTGTTTTTCTTTTTCTTCCTGTTTCTGTTCTTCCTGAGGGGCTGCAGATGAAAACAGGATGACTGAAAAAAAGAGGAACAGTCCAAGAAGCGACGCTTGAACAGAAAGCAGAATACGAGTCTTGTTCATTGGCAAAACATCATTATGGTTTTTTATTTTCAGATTATCAAGATGAAGTATTAGAAAGTTAGCCTTTTTTATTCTTTTTCGAACTCTATATTCCTTAAATCATCTTCATCAAATTCTTTTCCACAGCTCAG
>JAOUKO010000167.1 GCA_029882525.1 Candidatus Aminicenantota bacterium
CCACATTTGCGCCAGTGATTTTCCCTGCAGTTTACCAGCCAGGTCGTGGAGTGCCAGGTCGATCCCGGCCCGGCTGATGGGCATGCCGGTTGTAAAGCCAGGAGCGACAGCCCTGTCCATCTCGGCATGGGCTCCCTCAATATCCGCAGGGTTGCGCCCGATCAAAACGGGCGCATAGTAATCCCTCAGAACCACGTTCGCTGTTTCCAGCGTCTCATAGCTCCACTGAGCGATCGGCAGCGCCTGGCCCCAGCCGACCGTACCGTTGTCAGCGGTGATCTTGACGATAATCGCGGCCCGGCCAGCTGAACCGTGAGGTCCGGTGAAGAACTTGAAATACCCGGTCATCGGATAACGCAGGGGATAGAGGTCGATGCGGCCGATCCTGACCTTTGACTTCCCCTCTCCAGGAACCAGCCGCGGCCAGCCCAGCGCAGCGGCTGCCGCAGAGAGAGTTCCGAGAAATTCTCTCCGGTTCATCACTGCCACCTGCTTTTGATGTACTGTTTATACCGCTTGGCAACCCTGCCGGTCTTCACATTGCCCCTGTGGACCAGGATGCCCACGCGCTGCGTGATCGATTCTCCTTTCTTCAGCGTGAAGGGTTTGCCGCTCAGGTTATCGGGCCGTCTCGGACCGAACGTTCCGTACTCACGCGTCAGCCAGCGGTGCTCCTGGCCGTCAGGCCACTGGAACACAGCCACACCCTCGGTTGTGCCCTCGATGGTGTTGGAGTAATCGATCCACCTGGCAACCTTCATGTTGGTGGCCTCCTGGCCTGTGGCGCCGCTGTCAGCGGTAATGGTCCCGCCATTCTCACCGCTGAAAATCGGGTTCAGGCGGAGGTATGGCCAGGCGTAATGCACATCGTCGCTGACGAAGTGCACATCGCCGTGGGCAGCAGTCAATTGGAAAGTTATATCGAGCAGATATTCGCCTTTGCCGAGGGCATGCACCTTCAGATGCCTCTGTTCCTCGAGCACCGGACGGCTGCCGTCCATCTCCCATTTGAGCTTTGTATCGATCACAGCCTTGTTCTCTTTTGATTCACACCGGGTGAAATCGAGATGGCGGATGCGGTCGCGGAACGGCGGCCCGTAAGCGGTCTCGCCTGTTTTCTGGCCGGAGTAGAGCGCGTTGTAGGTACTGACTTCTCTTTCTCCGTCCAGCCGGACAGTATCGGCAAACCAGAAAGAGCGGTGGTGGGGATACGGCTCGGTCTGCTGAATGAGCATGTTCTTTCCCGAAGGGCTGTTCATCGGCCAGTAATGCGGCAGGTCAATCCAGTGGATGTACTGATAGACCAATATTTCTTGGCCGTCGATAAGCACCTGGAGCTGGCCGGCTTCATCATCTCGGCGCAGCTCGATCTCCGGCGAGTCAGCCAGAGGTCCTGCAGCCAGCGCTGCACACAGACAGATAGATAATATGACTCGATCTATCATCAGAACTCTTTTCCTGTTTATATGGCCCACGGCTCACGGTGCGGATAGTCAAGCATGCGGTTGGCTTCGTCGTCGTTTATGAAATGCTCGGCCTCGGGATCCCAGCGCAGCGTGCAACCCAGCTTCATGGCGATGTGCGTTATCACGCAGATGGTGTTCGAGCGGTGACCCGCCTCCACCGGCGCTACAGGATCCTTCCGGCTGCGCATGCACTCCAGGAAGTTCTTCATGTGGTTGCTGCTGCGGTAGAGCTTAACCTCATCGTCGTGAGTCTGCTCACGGAGGAGCTCCCGGTCAGAGGGCTCGATCGCGCCGCGCCTGACGAAGACAAAGCCCCGGTCCCCTTCGAAGCGGACACCTGCCGGGTCCCCTGTTTCCATGATCATGCGAACGCCGTTGGCGTACATCGCCTCAGCGCGGAAGGTTGTGTGCACGTCAAAAAGTCCCCGGTCTGGAAACTCCGCTTTCGCCTCGATCTCGATCGGACCGGTGTCGTCCGTGCCGTTTCCCCATTGGGCGATGTCGTTCATGTGGGAGCCCCAGCCGGTGATCATGCCCCGGCTGTACTCTTCAACTTGAAGCCAGCCGGGCCGGTTGTAGCTTCTCTGGGGATGCACGCGGTCCTCTGTGAACGGAGCATGAGGTTTGGGACCCAGCCAGAAGTCGTAATCCAGGTTTTTCGGCACAGGCATCGGCAGCGGGTCTCCGGTCCCCTGGTCCTCCGGCAGCCAGACGTGGATGGTGTGCAGCTTGCCGATACGCTGGTTGCGTGTCATCTCGCAGGCCATCAGGAAATACGTGGATGAGCGCTGCTGCGAGCCCACCTGGAGGATCCGCTTGTTTTTCCGAACCGCTTTAACCAGTTTCCGGCCTTCGGCGACCGTATAGGTCAGCGGTTTCTCCAGGTAGATATCCTTGCCGGCTTTGGCGGCGGCGACGGCCATCGGAGCGTGCCAGTGGTCGGGAGTAACGATCAGGACGCCGTCGATGTCCTTGCGGGCCAGCAGCTCGCGGAAATCGCGGTAGGCGGCACAGCCTTTATAATTTTCTTTCTCAAGTTCTATGGAGTAAATCTTATCCACCAGCCACTGGGCATCCTCCATGCGGTGCGCGTCCACATCGCAGACAGCCACGACACGCGCCCCGGTCTCTAAGCCGCGGTAGATCAGCTCCTGCATATCCCCCTGACCCTGCCGGCCGACGCCGATGCAGCCCATCAGCATCGTGTTGCTCGGGGCCGATTGACTGAATATCCTGGACGGCACGATAGCCGGGGCTAACACCGATGCTGCGGCGGCTTTGAGGAAACTTCGGCGGGTGATGCCTTTTTGTTTTTGCGATCGAGACATGATTCCTCCAGTTAAACTTTATCGAGATTTGATTTAAGCCTGCCAGGCGAAATTCCCCTCATCGCTTTTTGTTTCATCCTATGTATTGCGAGACAAACCTATCATGATAAAAATGATGTTGTCAATGTCAGGGGAAGCAATGAGGTTATTCAGCGAGGCGTTCTCTCGGGAACTGAGATACGGCGTTTACCCGCATCAGGATATGAACCTGGAATCCCTCTGTGGCTATCCCCGCATCCAGGAGCTCATCCACCTGAAGGGATGAAAAAGGTGAGAAATATTGAATTTTTACGTGTCAGCTTTAAAGGGAGAAACTCCTCCCTTCTATTCTTAAGAAAAAGAGAATCTAAATTAAGCTTATACTATTTCTTTTTTGGTGCAGCCTTCTTTTTTGGTGCAGCCTTCTTTTTTGGTGCTGCTTTTTTCTTTGCTGGCATAGTGCATCTCCTTTTTTAAATTCTTATTTCTTAATGCTCCTTTTCACTTTGGCTAATGGTATTTTTTCAGATTGCGATAAAATAATCAATTTTTTTTTTATTTTTTTTTATTTTTTTTCTTCTCTTTCTTATTTTACATGACGCATTATTTAATAAGATCGAGAGACACGATCCATTGTCTTTAAATATTTGTCCATCAGCTGCCTCCCAAAATCATTCTGGATCGGGGGAGAGAGTTCAGGGAAGGCACAGGCGCTCTTTGATATTCTCATAAGCTCTTCGCGAATTGATGTTTAAGCCTGAAGGAATGAATGTAAGAAAACATGCATATCAGATTGGAGCGACAGGAATTCCTTATCCCGTTATAAAAAAATAAATGTTGATTCTGGATGGATTGCGCCGAATGAACTTTGACATCAAATGTATTGTGTGAATTCTACTGATCAGGAAGATTTCTTTGATGCCGGCTTTTTGTAGTCCAGATTCTTATGGTGCATCATGGCGTTGAACACTAGAAAAAACGATCCATGGGTTTCGTTACGCCACATGGGATTAATGCTGAACATGACAACATGGCCCTCTCCGAGTTTGCAATCGACAACAGCCGGGGCTCCGGCGAGTTCTTCGCCGTTTGCCAGACCGCCGCTGATTAAGAGCTCATCTGCTTTTTGGGCAAAGCGAAGAATTGTCTTCGACTGGGATGGCTGGGCACCGAATCTTCTTTCAGGTTCTTCTCCGGCTCCGCGGGACTTCTGGAACTCCTCGATAGTCTTCTGGCCCATATCTCTCGAGCGCCCCTGGACAATATCGGGATCTTCAGGTCCGCCGCGGCCGCTCACCCGTCCCCGGGAAACCCCTCCCATCATCATGAAGAATCTGCGGTCGAAGGCTCGGCCGGCGCTGAAAACCGGCGAACTGTTGAAATAGACGCCTAATTCATTTCCATAACCGTAGGCGATCGGGCTGGTTTTATCCACCACCTCAGCTTTGAATACGCTTCCGCGTGCCCACAGGTCTTGTGTGGTCTTGATCGAAATCCCCTGAGCCAGGCCGAAATGGATCGGCAGCGACGAGCTTCCGGTAAGGGTGATGAACAAGCCGCCGTCTTTTATAAAATCGCGCAGGTGGAGGACTCCTTCAAGCTCCAGCCCTCCGCGCATATCGTCAGTAGATGCCTGGCGCCCGATATTCGGGGTTATTTCGGTCTTTTTCCAGGGAATCGGTTTGTCGCCTCTCAAACCATCCACCATGCTCAGTGCATCTCCGCGGGACGGACCAAATAGGATGACATCATATTTATCGCGCAGGCGGGGATTGTTGCGTATATCGTGGATTGAAATGTAATCATAAGGAATTTCCAGCTCATCGAGGGCGATACGAACCCAGCCTTCGTCCTGGGTGCTCTGCCAGGTGTGAACAAGCGCCACGCGCGGAACATCAATCTCCAGCGTGGCTTCTTTCGGAAGAGAGGCAACAGCATAGGCTGTAAAACCGAATTTTTTACCGGCTTCATCGAGAACACTGTTCAGGTCTCCGGAGTTTTCGTCAGTCCTGATAATGAATGTTCCGGCATTGAACGACTTTTCCTTTACTTTAAACGATTCTGCGGCAGCATGCATTTTAAGGTTGCTGTGCTTGAAGACGAACGCTGCCAGCGGATTATCGGCGTTATGGTTGATAAGAAATGCCTTTGTCGAGCCCCGTTCGAGATTTTCTGTGCCTCCCTGTACCGCGATATCTTTGATCAAGTTCATCGGGGCCGATAGAACCTCAATATCCTCGACCCGAACGGTTTTGATATTGTAGAGCGGTCCGAGTGTCCAGCCGACGTCGTCGTAGGGCCGGGGATCGCCGGTGTTAAAGTACTGACGGTCGAGCATCATATCCGCCATTCGTGAATAGGGCTGGTCCATTCGGATGATGTAACTGCCTTTGGGGTATTCGGTTTTTTTAATGGTGAAAGCCTTTTCTGATTTATGCACTTCTATTCCCTGCTGCTGCAGCAGTCTCAGAAGACGCGCTACCTGCCCCGGTCTCGGGTCATCTCCGGGGAAGATGTAGGCAGCCGGCCCTTCATTGCTGGCTTTTGTCACAGACCGTTTACTCTTGAGGTAAAAATTTTCCATGAATCTCTCTCTGTTGCTCGCGAGATGATTCATCCCGACCAGAAGCCCGCTTTGCTGGAGGTTGACGTTGTTGCGGATCGACCACAAGGTCCGCCGCAGCGGCGGGTTGGGCCGGTACCAGGCTCGGTCATCGCGGTTATTTATTACGCGAGTGCTCCCGTCACCAGCCCCCTGTGTTTCATAGAACCGTCCGATCGCGTTGTGGCCGTTTGCAGCGTAAAAGGCATAGTTGGGAGCCCAGCCGTCATAGAACTCATGCGTCCAGACACCCGGCACACCCTGTCTGGTCAAATCGTTTACTTCTTGATAAGCGAATTGGTGCCACTCGTCGATGACGATCGGGTCGAGCCAGGCATTATACGGTCCGGTTCCGGTCGAAATATAGAGGTGAGGTCCGGACTCATGCAGGTCATGCATAACCTGGGGATGATACTCCAGGAATGTCCTCATGATATGTTTGCTCAATTCCAGAGATAAGGCGAGGTTATCCCGGTTGTTGTCGTGGGCGATGTATTTACCCCAGTAAAGAGGCCTGCTGGGGAAGTTGGATTCCGGGTCCTTTCGCTTGGCCATGGCCACATCGACCTGTTTATCGCGGCCGTCGACTTCCAGCACCGGGGTGATCATTATGATAGCGTTCTCGCGGATGGTCCGGATAAAATCCGACTCATCAACAGCGATGCGGTAGGCAAGCTCCATCAGCATCTCCGGAGACCCTGTTTCGCCGGAATGCATGGCGCCTGTGGCCCAGTACATGGGCTTTGCTTCGCTGATCAGCCGCTTCGCTTCCTCTTCTGAGATCTGGCGCGGGTCAGCCAGTTTGGCGTTGATTTCTTTGTACTTGGCAAGGTTCTGAATCGTATTCTCATCGGAAATGACCACCAGAATCATCTCCCGCCCTTCCTCGGAAGTGCCTCCCGGGAAAACCCTGACT
>JAOUKO010000168.1 GCA_029882525.1 Candidatus Aminicenantota bacterium
CGGCCCTTGTCCAGGCTCTTCAATTCAGGCTCTATGCGCACATCAACGTCCAGGAAGTCACAGAGATGAGCGAGACCCGCTGTGTCTTCCGCATGAACTCATGCCGGGTCCAGGAAGCAAGGAAAAGACAGGGGCTGTCCGACTTCCCCTGTAAATCAGTGGGGATCGTCGAATACAGCGGCTTCGCCAAAACCATCGACCCGAGAATCAAAACCAAATGCTTGACCTGTCCACCTGATCCTCATCCCCCTGATGTCTGGTGCGCCTGGGAATTCACTCTTGAAGCTAAGCCCCTATGAGTGAAGAAAAGGTCGAATATTACGACCAAAACTGGCGGGAATATGATGAGTGGTATGACCGCCATCCAGCCATTTACCAGTCTGAATTGAATGTATTAAAAAAAACCATTCCCTCCGGGGCAGGCCTGGAGATAGGAGTGGGGACAGGAAGGTTTGCTTCTCCTCTCTCCGTAGAATTTGGCCTGGATCCATCGTTCAATATGCTCAAATTGTCTGAGCAAAGAGGTGTTACGGTTATCCGAGGAGTGGGCGAAAACCTTCCCTTCAAAAATGAGTCTTTCAATTTTACATTAATTGTGCTAACTATTTGGCTTGTCGATAATCCCCTGCGCGTCTTAAAGGAAGCAGCAAGAGTACTCAAGAAAAGAGGTGCGCTGATTTTAGGCTTGCTGGACAGGGAAAGCTCCTGGGGAAAGTTTTATGAGCGGAAAGCTGCTAAGAGTCCATTCTATAAATGCCCTCATTTTTTTTCACCCAAAGAAATCCTTCAAATTTTTAGAGATATCTCCATGGAATTCAAAGCAGCCTTCCAGACTCTTCTTCAACCACCGCCTGATGTCAAATATGAAGAAGAGCCGATGAGAGGTTATGGGCAGGGCGGATTTGTTGTGCTTAAAGCCATAAAAAAATAATCCTGTTATGGAATTGACGCAAAAAGAGGAAATCATTTTCTTCATTCATATGTATTCTTAATTCACATAAAAAAGGAGTCAAAATGTTTAATAATACCCAATTTCCCCGGGCCAGAAAATTCTGGTACCAGGGAAAACTCCATGATTGGTCGCGGGCTAACATTCATCCGATGTCTCACGTGCTCCATTACGGCACCTCTGTATTCGAAGGGATCCGTGCCTACAGCACTTCTGAAGGTCCAGCCATCTTCCGTCTTCCCGAACACATGGACCGCTTCATCCACTCTGCCGAGACCCTGTCCATGGAGGTTCCCTACAGCAAAGAAGAGATGGTCAGGGCGATAAAATTAGTCATGAAGGAAAACAAGCTCACATCCGCTTACATCCGGCCGCTCCTGTTCTATTCCTACGGAAACCTAGGACTGGTGCCAAAGTTCTCTCCAGTGGAGCTGGTGATTGGCGCTTGGGAATGGGGAGCTTATCTCGGGGAAAAAGCGGAAAAAGGAGTCCATGTCTACATTGTCCCCTGGAGACGTGTCCATCATTCCCAGTTAAAAATGACGGCTAAGATTGGCGGTTGTTATGTCCAGTCAGCTATCAGCGGAACAGAGGCTCGCTCCTTGGGCTTTGACGAGGCGCTTTTCCTGAACCTGGAAGGCCACATTGCCGAAGGACCGGGGGAGAACATCTTTATCGTGAAGGATGGAGTATTACAAACAAACGATAAAACAGAATCCGTCCTGGAAGGGATCACCCGGGGAAGCATCCTGGAGATGGCCAAAGACTTCGGTTTCGAAACCCGAATCAGCCCCATGACAAAAGAAGAATTCTTCCAGGCGGATGAAGCATTCTTTTGCGGGACAGCTGTCGAGATCGCTCCCATCGTTCGGGTTACTGATGGCTCGATTGGCCAGGGCGAAAAAAAAGAATATGCCATAGGCAAGGGTGAAGCGGGGGAGATTACTCTTCGCCTGGCCAAAGCCTATAAAGATGCTGTCAGCGGAAAAACTAAAAAATATGAAAATTGGCTGACCTATGTCCATGACTGAGTTGCATTCATCCTCAGACTGCAACTGTCCTGGCCACCTTCTTCATCTACCCCAGGACAAAGCTGATTTACAATCTCTGAGGGAAAACATTTCTTTTGAAAAAGTCGACTTCCATGGAATTCAAGATTAAACCCATCGGAATCGTCCATTCTCCCTTTAAAAGAAAAGAGGACATCGATTCCAAAAAATACGCGGAGTCCGGAGGCTTCGATCCGGTCCAGGGTGAGCTTGAGATATTCCAAGAATTCGAAGCAGGGCTGAAGGACACGGAAGGATTCTCTCACCTCATTGTGCTTTTCGCCTTTCATAAATCCGAAGGCTTCAGACTCCATACCAAACCTCTTCTTGACAACACCCTGCGAGGGATATTTTCCACAAGAAGTCCTCACCGGCCCAATCCCCTGGGGATGACCGTAGTCAAAGTTATCAAAAGAAAAAAGAACATCATCAAAGTCGCCGGAGTCGACATGATCGAAGGGACTCCCATCCTGGACATCAAGCCCTATACGTCCAGAGACCAAAAATCTCCAATCAAGCTCGGTTGGCTTGAATTCAGGATGAAAAAGCAGAATAATGAGACAAGAAACCAAAAGTAGAGATAATAAACAGTGATTTCAACCGTATCGATTTTATCGCCGATTTCTAGTATATATCCTTTTGCCTAGGGATGAAATTAATATTATTTTAAAAAAATAAAACTAAAAAGGAGGAAAAAAAATGAAAAGATTCATCTCCGCTGTTCTTACTGTTCTCCTTCTTCTCTGTATTCCTTCCATTCTCCACAGCTCTAAAATATTCCCCTACGATTTTAAGATCGAAGTCCTGGAAAACGGGCTGAAAGTCGTTTCCATTCCCCTCGATAACCCGAACATCATCTCCCACTACGTCATCGTCCGGTCAGGCTCGCGTAATGAAATCGAGCCTGGAAAATCCGGGTTTGCCCACTTTTTCGAGCACATGATGTTCAAGGGCACAAAAACCATGCCCAGAGAGGATTACGACGATTTTCTGACAAAACTGGGAGCTGGTACAAACGGGTACACTACAGATGATTACACCTGTTACTTTGTTGTCTTTGCCGGCAAGGAAAACCTGGAAGAAGTCATCAAGACGGAAGCAGACCGGTTCATCAACCTCTACTACGACGAAGAAATGCTCAAAACCGAAGCGCCGGTCATAGAAGGAGAATACTACGCCAGCGTGTCCAACCCAGGCAGGCGTCTCTTTGAAACCCTGAGAGACGCAGCCTTCGAGAAGCATTCCTACAAACACACGACTCTCGGCTATTTGAGGGATATTCTGGACATGCCCAACCAGTTCGAATACAGCCAGCTCTACAAAAAACGCTTCTACGCACCCGATAACATCATCCTTCTTGTCGCCGGAGACTTTGGCCATGACCAGTTGATGGAGTACGTCAGAAAGTATTACAGCGGCTGGGAAAAATCCAACTACACTCTGGTAACGCCTGAAGAACCTCCGCAGACCAGAGCCAAACGTGCCCATTACGACTGGCCCTCCAGAACCCTCCCCCGTCTTGTCATCGGCTTCCACGGCCCGGCTTACTCGGATGAAAAAATCGACAAAGCCGCCCTCGACCTGCTGGCTGAAACATCCTTTTCCCGTTCCTCTCCTCTCTACCAGAAACTGGTCATCGATGAGCAAAAATGCGTCTTTCTTAATGCCAGCTTCGCTGACCGGCGTAATCCCTATCTTCTGGTATTCAGCGCCACTCTCAGGGATGAAAAAGACCTTTCTTACGTGGAGGACGAAATCTTCAAAGAACTGGAAAGGCTGAAAAAAGAACGCGTTTCCGAAGAGCTTCTCGCCGATATCAAGTCCAACCTGAAATACTCCTTTGCCAGTGCCTTAGAAACCACTGACGGAATCGCCGGCTCGCTGGCTCAGTTCATCAACCTGACCACTGACCCGGGCACAGTCAACAGGCTCTTCGACCTCTTTGAAAAAGTGACCCCGGAAGATATCCAGGAAATGTGCAAGAAATATTTTATAAGGACAAACAGCACCGTCGTGACCTTATCAGGAGGGAATGCAAAATGAAAAAACACATCAAACAAACGCTATCCATCTTCCTTGTTACGGGTCTGACCTTGATGATGAGCGCCTGCGCCCGTGTCAGCCCCGATAGGCTCTCCTGCGAACTCCTTCCTGTAGAAGGCAGTCCTATGGTGAGCTTCAGGATATTACTCGACGTGGGTTCAGTGAACGACCCTCCCGGGAAAGAAGGTCTCTGCCAGCTCACTCTGAGCATGATAGCCAGCGGCGGGAGCAAAAGCCTGACCTATAAGGAGATCCAGAAGAAATTCTATCCGATGGCTGCCTACGTTGGACTCAGCGTCGACAAAGAGATGTCTGTGTTCACAGGCATTATTCACATCGATAACCTGGAAAAATACTATACCATCTTCAAAGAGATGCTTCTGGACCCCGGTTTCCGCGAAGACGATTTTACAAGGATCAAAACCAACCAGCTGAATTTCCTGGAAAGGACCCTTGTCAGCAACATGGATGAGCAGTTCGGCAAGGAGATCCTGAACCTGATGATGTACGAAGGACACCCTTACGGCCACAATGAGGCGGGTACGGTCGAGTCTCTGCAAAAGTTGACTCTGGATGACATCAGAGCCTTCTACAAGGAGCATTTCCTCCAGGGAAACATAACCATCGGACTCGCCGGGGGCTACCCATCTGATTTTCCGGGGAAGGTGATGGACGATTTTGCCGCCCTTCCAGAAGGCCACATTCCTCAGCTCAGTTTGCCCGAACAGCGGACGCCCTCAGGTCTTGAATTCATCATCGCCGACAAAGGAACGCCGGCGACAGCAATATCCATGGGATTCCCCATCCCGATTTCTAAAGCGGATGACGACTACTTCGCCCTCTGGATGGCTGTTGCCCATTTTGGAGAACATCGGCAGCACCTCTCCCATCTCTTCCAGAAAATCCGCGAAGAACGAGGCCAGAACTACGGAGACTACGCCTACGCTGACCACTTCATCCAGGGAAGAGATAAGTTCCCGGCTCAGAATTACTGCCGCCAGCAGCAGTACTTCTCGATCTGGATACGGCCTCTTACCAACACCAACCGGCATTTTGTCATCCGCCAGGCCCTGCGGGAGCTCAAGAAGCTGGTGGAAGAAGGCATTCCCGAAGAAAGATTCGAATTGACCCGGACCTACTTGCTGAACTATACCAGGCTCTACGCCCAGACGCTTGGCGAAAGACTCGGCTGGCAGATGGACTCCAAATACTATGGTTACAAGAGCTTCCTTGATGAAGCTCAAAAAAGGCTGCCCAGGATCACTCATCAAGACGTCAACCGTGCCATCAAGAAATACCTTAACTACGAGAATGTTTACATTGCCGTGATCACTCAGGACGCAGAGTCTCTCAAGGAAGCTCTGGCGAACAACTCGCCATCGCCCATCACCTACGCCAACCCCAACATGCCCGAGCATATTCTGGAAGAAGACAAGGTCATCGAAGTCTTTCCTCTTGATGTGAAGCCGGAAAAGGTGAGGACAGCGCCGGCCACAGATTTCTTTCAGAAGGCTGGAGTTCCGGAAAAATAAAATCAAGGAGGTTCTCTTCCCTTGTGGGTGGGTAATTTTATGGTTGTAATACACGGAAATGGCTTCGCTCCCTTCAGATTTTTAACGCCATTCCCTCACCGCCCTCCTCGGCGCCTGCATAACTCCGCACTTAAGAAATGTCACTTCCAATCGGATGTCCGTGCTCCATCGTTTTTCATCAGATTGATTCTCTCATGCTCAAACATACTCGGCGGCCGATTTCATCGGCTTCCCTCGGTGGACGGTTCGGTAAGGCTAAATCTTCAAGGTCGCTTCTTCCACTCCCGTGTATTTTACCCAAAATATCTGGAAGAGGATCAATATAAGATTTAAAAAGGAGAGGTCCGATGAATGCTTTTATAAAAAAAGGGATATCTCTATTTTTATCCATTTTTTTCTTCCAGGCGATGACAGGATTGATTCCTGCTCAGAACCAGGACCTGTTGAGCAACCTGGGCCGGCAGCAAAACTTCACCAGCAAACGGATCTCCTCCTATGACCGCACCGGAGGGAACAGTGATAGATTGACAATCGAACCGGGTAAGACCGCCGTTCTGGCTGAGATAAAAGGCCCGGCAGCCATCCATCATATCTGGGTCACCATCTCCGCCGAGCCTTTTTACGGCAGAAAAATCATCCTGAGGATGTACTGGGACGAAGAGGAGGGTCCATCCGTGGAAGCTCCGATAGGAGATCGG
>JAOUKO010000504.1 GCA_029882525.1 Candidatus Aminicenantota bacterium
TGCGGGGTCGAGCTGGCCAAAAACTATGATATTGTTTCCGGCAAGGTTTATTCCTGTGCTGACCTTCCCTCCTGCCACTCCATCGGAAATTTAGATAAGGGTGGCAAACTCAGTCTTGAAGAATCTGATCTGAATGCGCTTGTCGAGTACAAAAACTGGCTGGGATGTGGGCGGTGTGGAATCCATTTCTACTGCGGCGGCAGGTGCCCAGTCCAGGTTATCGCCGGTTCGAGGGAAAGAACCTACCAGTACTGCCAGCTGATGAGGCTGCATGTGGGGATCGTCCAGGATCGGATTCAGGATATATCCAAAGGCATGGAGAAAAACAGGATCACACTCCAGGACATCTACGACCGCTCTGCTTTTGTGGCCAGGTACACCGATGTCGTCCCTTAAAAAAATAATCCAGTCTTTGAGCTTAATGGTTAGGAAAAACCTGAAGCTCTTTTCCAGAAGAGAGCCATGACCAATCACCAGCCGGAATTAAAGAAAACCCTCCGCACTTTCGTCATCGCTTCTTTCTTGAACGATATGGGCTCAGACATCATCTATCCCATCTGGCCCCTGTTTGTAACCACGGTCCTCAAAGCCAACATGGCCGTCCTGGGCTTCCTGGATGGGCTGGGAGAAGCTTTGGTCTCCATCTCTCAAGCTGCCTCTGGCTATGTCTCGGACAGGATAAAAAAGAGGAAGGTCTTCATCTGGACAGGGTATCTCTTCGGAGCGTTCTCGAGGATCGGGTATTCCCTCTCCTCAATATGGCCGCATCTCATTCCTTTCAGAATACTGGACAGGTCTGGGAAAATCAGGAGTGCTCCAAGGGATGCGATGATCGCGGATGTATCAACCGCGAAAGATAGAGGTAAAAATTTTGGGCTCCTCAGGGCCATGGACAACCTGGGTGCGGTGTTCGGTATCTTGATCTGCATCTTTTTTTTCCGTTTGATCGGATACAGAGTCCTTTTCGCTCTTGCGGCTATCCCTTCCCTCGTCAGTGCCTCACTGATATTTCTCTGTATTAAAGAAAGCACTACAGGAAAAATCAAAATCTACAAAGGTATCTCCCTCAAGGACCTGGACAGGAACTTTACTCTTTTCCTCGCTCTCAGCTCCATATTCACTCTCGGCGCTTTCAGCTATTCTTTTCTCCTCATCTACGCCAGGGAGTTCGGGTTCAATGTCGTCCTGGTCCCTGTTTTCTATTTGATTTTTACGGCTTCAGCTTCCCTCTTTTCCTATCCCTTCGGAAGACTCTCTGATAAGATAGGAAGAAAGTCCCTCATTTTTCTCTCCTATCTCCTCTGGATGACGGTCTGCGTCCTTTTTATTGTCAGCCAGAAAGAAGGAATGATCTATCTGGCTTTTATCCTCTACGGAGCTCACAAAGGCGCACTGGACCCGGTGCAGAAGACGTTTGTTTGTGAACTGGCTCCTCTGCAGTTCAGAGCCAGCTGCCTGGGTGGATTCCAGATGGTCACCGGCCTCTGCGCTCTTCCGGCTTCATTCTTAGCCGGGGTGCTCTGGGAAATTTTTGGCATGCATGCCCCTTTTTATCTTTCGCTCCTTCTGACCGGC
>JAOUKO010000169.1 GCA_029882525.1 Candidatus Aminicenantota bacterium
CGACCGACATGTTATCCAGCATGATCATGTCAACACCGCTGCGAACAGCCTCCTTGACTTCATCGAGCGTGGTCGCTTCCACTTCCACCTTTATTCCTGGCTCAACCCGTTCCTTTGCTCTCTGCACGGCTTCTGAAATGCTGCCGACCAGCTTCAGATGGTTGTCCTTGATCATCACCATTTCAGAGAGGTTATGGCGGTGGTTCTTTCCACCGCCCATTTTAACCGCATATTTCTCCAGTACTCTCAAGCCAGGAGTAGTTTTGCGTGTATCCAGGATCTTCGTCTTCGTCCCTTCCAGAGCCTGCACGAATCTCCAAGTTGTGGTGGCGATCCCGGACATCCTCTGGAGAAAATTCAACGCTGTTCGCTCACCTTTGAGGATGGAAATCGAAGAGCCCCGGACCACAGCCAGCCTCTCGCCTTCATTGAATCTTTGACCATCTTCTTTCGTCTTCCTGAATTCCACATCTGCATCAATTCTTGCAAAAACTCTTTGCGCCACATCCATGCCGGCAAGAACGCCCTCTTCTTTAGCGAGTATTATTGCCTCCGACCTGGATTCCTCAGGAATAATGCTTTCGGAAGTGATATCTCCCTGGGGCAAATCCTCCCTTAGCGCGGCCGCGATGACCGAATCTATGGCATCTTCCTTCATTGACTGAGATTATAGTTTTTTCCTTATATTCAGTCAATGACTCACAAGGGGAATCCTCAGAAAATGGGATGCTTACGCTTAATAGGAAAGCATCTCAATATCCTTTATAAGGGAAAAATCTGCCCTCATTGAGAAGTCTGGCGGCGGTTCCTCTCCATCCGGAGCCCATGGTGGAGGGTGGGAGGGTCCTGGCAAGGATGGAGGGGAACCGTCGCTGTACCAGATTATACCTTCATAATTACCTGTCACGGAAGATGCTCTTCCCCTAAGAGTTTTGATTTGCCTAACTCCTTTCCATAGATTAAAATATGTGAGTTTATTGAGTTCAGAAAATCATTGAAATTCTGTCATCTATGCCGACTAAATGAAAAGGATTATCTGGACTCAACATAAAAAAGCGAAGCCATATTGTCCGGAGCAAGATTTGCTGAGCGAGCAACAAAGGAAGAAAGACCATGAAGAGTCATTCATCTCTTGTGTTTGAAGACCATTTTCAGATATCCCAGGCCGATCTCCAGAAAATTTTAAGTCTTTCTCTCTCCCGCGGCGGTGATTTCTCAGAGGTTTTTCTCGAGTACAAAACCTACAACTTTATCAACATGGAAGAGGATATCATCAAAGAAACAGCAGAAAGCATAAGTCTCGGCTTGGGTGTTAGGGTATTATCCGGAGAGAAGACTGGCTACGGATACACGAACGATCTCTCTTTTAAGAAAATAAAAAAAGCCGCACTGACCGCAGCCTCCATCGCTTCCAGTCCCAGCCTCCAGACTGCTTCTCCATTAAGGCCATCCCATCTTCAGCACAATTTCTATCCTGTGCTCAGGTCTCCCCACAAGGAAACTCTGGCGATAAAAATATCGCTTGTCAAAAATTGCTACTCTGCGGCTAAGGACCTAAGTTCCAAAATCAAGAAAGTCAAGGTCTCTCTTGTGGATCAGACTCAGCATGTGAGGATTATCAACTCGGAGGGCCTGGATATCAGGGACTCTCGTCCTCTCATGAAGCTCATCTGTCTGGCTATCGCCGAAAAGAAGAACAAAAGAGAAGCCGGATATTCCGGAGGCGGTGGAAGAGTGGGCTTGGAGTATTTCGCCAAGACACTCACTCCAGAGGAGATCGGTCAGGATGCGGCCAAAGAGGCCCTGGAGCTTCTGGAAGCTGTGCTGCCGCCGGCCGGTGAGATGCCTGTGGTTTTGGCTCCAGGACACAGCGGAGTCCTCGTTCACGAAGCTGTCGGTCACCTTCTCGAAGCCGATTTCAACCGTAAGAAAACCTCCATCTTCTGGGATAAAATGGGGAAAAAAGTTGCCAGCAGTCAGGTTTCGATCTACGATGACCCGACCATCCCTCATTTTCGCGGTTCTTACAATATCGACGATGAAGGCACGGTCCCGGCCAAGACACTTCTTATTGACCGGGGAAATCTGGCCGGACTGCTCCAGGACAGGCTTTCTGCTCGATTGATGAACATGCCCTTCACAGGACACGGGAGAAGGCAGGACTACGCCTTCATCCCTATCCCAAGGATGAGCAATACCTATATAGACAGAGGAGAACACACCCCTGAAGAGATCATCCTTTCTGTGAAAAAAGGATTTTATGCCCATAAATACCAGGGCGGGCAGGTGGAAGATTCAGGAAAGTTCACTTTTTCTGTCAGTTCGGGTTACCTCATCCAGGATGGAAAGCTCACCGTTCCTGTAAAGCAAGCCACTCTTATAGGGACCAATATCGACATCTTGAATAAAATAGAAATGATCGGCTCTGACCTCGAATTCGGTCTTCAAACAGGAATCTGCGGTAAAGAAGGCCAGTCCATGCCAGTCAACGACGGATGCCCGACGATCAAAATCACCAGGATGACAGTAGGAGGGCAGAATTGACGGCAGAAAAAGCCCAGATTAAGCTCACAGAGCTGGCGGAAGACCTTGTGAGCCTCGGGAGGAGGAAAGGCGCGGATGAAATAGAGGTCTCCATCCTGGATGGCTACGAATTTTCCGTTGATGTTCGATTGGGAAAGATTGAAAACCTGGTAGAGGCAGGATCCAGAGCTCTGGGTTTAAGAGTGATCAAGGGAAAACGAACAGCCTTTGCCAGCTCTTCTGATCTATCCAGAGAAACACTTGAGAGGCTTGTGGAAAATGCTGTGAAACGGGCGGCATTATCCAATCCGGATGAATTTTCCGGTCTTCCCTCTCTCTCACCTCAACGAGTCGATATTCATTCTCTGAATCTTTTCGATCCTGAAATCAGCAAGCTGAATTCCAAAGAAAAGATAGCCCTGGCTTTGGAAACCGAAAGGATCGCTCTGGAGGATAAACGAATCACCAATTCACACGGAGCCAGCTTCGAAACCAATGAAATCAAAGCCGTCTTAGCCAATTCCAACGGTTTTCTTCAAGAATATAAACAGACTATTTGCGGACTGAGCCTGGGTCTTCAGGCCGGAGAAACTGATAACAGGGTCGAAGATTATTGGTTCTCCACGAAGAGACATTTCCATGAGCTGGAGTCTCCTGAGGAAGTGGCACGAAATGCTGTGAGGAGAACGGTTCGGCAGCTCTATCCAAGGAAAATCAAAACTCAAAAAGTCCCGGTCATATTTGAACCGATGATGACCTCATGGCTCCTGGGATTCCTCTTTGTTTGTGTCTCAGGAGTATCCATCTACCAAAAAACTTCCTTTCTGGCCGGGAAACTGGGAAAGAGAATCGGCAACTCGAGAGTGAATGTCATCGATAACGGGATTGTGTCTGGATTGCTGGGGACAAGACCTTTTGATGCAGAAGGCGTTCCCTGCCAAAGGACAGTGGTCATCGACAAAGGAATACTCAAGAATTACCTGTGCAATACCTATGCTGCGCGCAAGCTGAAACTGAAGTCCACGGGAAACTCGACCGGAACGGGTGTCAACCCCAATAATTTCTATCTTGAGCCCGGAGAGGCTTCGCCGGAGAAAATCATCTCCCCCCTGGAAAAAGGATTGATTCTGATCAGGACACTCGGGCACGGTCTCAATCCCGTAACAGGCGATATCTCAAGAGGAGCTTTCGGTTTATGGGTGGAAAATGGAGAGGTCGTCTATCCGGTCTCAGAGGTCACGATTTCCGGCAACCTTGGAGAGATGTTGAATAACATAGAAATGATCGGAAATGACCTTGATTTCCGGAGCCCTGTGTGCGGCCCGACGATCCAGATCCGGGAACTGACAGTGGCTGGGGAGTAAATCTCACTACCTTAATTTTTTCTTGGTCACAGAAAAGACGACCGTGATCACAGCTCCTATCCCCATCAACACCCAGCCAAGTATACTCATAGAGGTGAGACGCCATATAAGGAAGCCACCGACCAGCAACACTATTCCCAATAAGCGCATTTCACCTCCTTCTCACGTTGACTCTATTATCCAATCAAAACTCATTGTAATGGACGACATCATCTAATGCTCTTTTTGGCACATGGAGGCGCTCCTCGGCATCTTTCCAGTATTTCACCGATTCTCTCATCTCTTCGGTAACGGGTTCCTCGTTCGGATAACCCAGAGCGAGCACGGAATCCACTCTATAATCTTTCGGGACGTTCAGCAATTCTTGAATTTTGTCTAAATCTGCGGAAGCAATCCAGCAGCTCCCGACGCCCTCTTCCCAAGCCGTCAGGATCATGTTCTCCACGGCTGCTCCCACGTCTCGTTCATATCCCTTTTCTCTGACCTGGAGATTGACCAGGACGACGATGTAAGCGGTCGGCTCCTGACCGGGCTTGGGATTCCCTGCAGGAGCAATGTATGCTGCCCACCGCAAACAGGGAAATAATCTTTTTTTAACTCCCTCATCATCGATGACCACAAACTCTAAAGGCTGGAGGTTGGCTCCTGAGGGAGCTAGCCTGGCTGCGTTCACCAATTTCACCAGGATATCCCGGGAAACTGGTTTGGACTTGAACTGACGGATCGACCTCCTGGAAAGAATCAGCTCATAAAAATTCATCTTTTCCTCGTATTATTTTTTTATCGTCCAGAAGAATCCCGGATCCCTCCTCATTTTCAAAAAGGGGCTCTCCCCGCATCACAACTCTACAAATCCCGATCAGCTTTACGCTCTTTTAGTCGCGGATTCAGCCCTGATATGTATTTTCTTCTTAGAGGTTAGCCCTGGGCCAGGATCGACTCCAGCTTTTTCGCGTATTCCCGGCTCGGCTTATCAGGAGTGATGATCTCAATCTGGTCAGGCGCACTCACCCCCAAGCCTAGTTCCGCAGCTCTCTGGATCTGTTCTTGCTCGAATATCCTGCTGCCCATGATTGCCTCGTTCGATCCGAGTTCCTTTAAAACAGCCACTCCGACCGCATCTATCGCTACACGGTCCTTCCCTGCGAGAAAGAGACCAGCCTCCTTCATGGTTCCCCTTGACGGTCCTCCATCCACGAAGGCATCAATCCCATCGAGCACGATCAACTGAGGTCTGTAACCCTGGTTGATCTCTGCAATCATCTTTCTCATCGGGCCCTGCCTCTGGCTGTGAAGCTCTCTCATTAAGCTTTTTGGAGTTAATCCCACTGCCAGCTTTAAGGACATGGAGAAAACTCCACCGAAACCATGGGTCTTCAAGCAGCAGGTAGAAACCACATATTCCGCATCAACAACGGGCTTGGGGATGTAAAATCCTTCTTTCCAGTGGGTTCCCGACGGGTTAAAGTGAACCCAATTTTTTTCATCTAATCCTTGTTTTTCAAGTTCCTCGAAGTTAATGATCTTGAAACCCAGCTCTTCGGCAAGCTGAAAAATCCCTTTCTGCTCCATGACTCCTTGAGTCGGAGGCGGGCCGCTCCTTTCGCCAACAGTGATCTCCGCTGCTCCCCGCCCCTTCAGTTCCTTGATCAGACCGGCCAAGGTATCATTATGAGTTGATCCAGGGGTGGGGTCCGCTGTGTTGAAATTCGGCTTGAGCATGACTTGCCGGCCTTTCACTGGAGGAAAATCTACGAGCTTTAAAACTTCTTGCACACCTTCCTCACGATTCTGAGTCCTGATAAGGATTACTTTTTCCTTTTTCATCTTTTTTCCAGAAATCAGATCATCATAACTCAGTGCGGGGATTGTGGCTAAACCCACCATCGAGCTCTTGATGAACTCACGACGGCTCAAAGTCTGTCTCCTGTTCTTATCCACTTTATCTTTCCTTGATTCAGACCATCTGTTCCATTATAACACCTTCCCCAAATCCATGAAATATCTTCACGGAGCACTATGGATTGTTCTGGTGATACGGATTTTAACATGAATGGCAAAGATTTTGGGAAACAGCAGCAGCGACCATAGAAGATTTAGCCTTCGGAATTTGCTCATCGAGGGAACCCGACAGAGTCGGGCGGCGAGTATGTATTGAGCTTCTCAAGTTAAAAGGGAATAGCTATGGATAAACACTCAATTATGGTGATGAGCAAGGACAGTCAAGCGAGTTACGCAGCCGCCGAGAAGAGTGAATGGAGAATGGCGTTAAAAATCTGATTGGGAGCTAAGCTGCTTCCCAAAATCTTTAACAACCTTGGAAAAAATG
>JAOUKO010000170.1 GCA_029882525.1 Candidatus Aminicenantota bacterium
ACGTCATAAGCGTCCTTTGTCCCGAACTCATTCAGGTCCTTGAGGTGGACATCCTTGATCCGGCCCTTCAGCAGGCGGAGTGCTTCAACCGGATTGACTCCGGAACGCATCCAGTGTCCCGTGTCCGCACAGCAACCGATCCGCTCATCCAGTCCGGCTACGTACTCAAGAACTGTCTCTGGATTGTAATACTTGTTAGGTTGGGGATGGTTATGGATGGCGATGTTGATGTTGTACTTTTTAACCATCTGCTCCAGCAGAGAGGCATCTTCAAACTTGGGCTCGGTGACAACGGTCCGTATTCCCATTTTCCGGGCGAAATCAAACACCTTTTTCATGCTTTCCTCGGTGTTTTCGAACCCTACCACACCGTAGCTGACAAGCGCTATCCCATACTCATTCAACCTGTCCTTCACCTGCTCGATCAGAGCATCATCGAGGTTGTGGTCGAACCTGACACCGGGCGCATCCTGGCTGAGAGCCTGACCAGGATAGGGCTGGAGGTATTTCACTCCCAGCTCTTTGGCTTTGTCTAAAGTCTCATAAAAGGTGAATTTCCTGAATGTCCAGCACTGGATCGACACCGGGAGCTTCTTGATTTTGACATCATTATAATCCGTGCGGGCCACTTCCTCCTTCACCGACGCCAGGCTTTTCTTGGCAAGGCCTGTCTGTTGTTCTCCCCTCTCATAGGAAATCGAGGCCATAAGTAAAATCACCATAAACACCAGAATGTTTCTTTTCATGGTCACTCCTGTTATTGAAAAATTTTATTAAATCCCCTATTAAGCCTCTTTTGGGTTCCACTCCCCTCTGGCCACTGCGGGCACAAAGGATTCGAGGCCAGGCGGGGGAAAATCAACGGTCTTTCCCTGTTCAGCGCTCATGTAAGCTGCCATCAAGAGCTCGGTGACTTTGAGCCCGTCACTGAAATTCTCTTCTGGCCGCTTGCGCGCGAGCAAGGACTGGACCATATGCCGGTTCTCTGCAACATAGCCGTATTCGACCGTCTCATCACTCACAACCGGCATGAGTCCCATTTCCGCATTCTGCTTCTCGACCAGGTCTTCTCCTTCTTTTCCCCTGACGTTCCGGCTGAAGAACACCTTCAACCCCGAATCCAGGGTGTTGATGGACAGCGAATACTCCGGACCGAGCAACTCCATGCTCAAGCGCAAGCCGGCTCCGACATAACACCAGGAGGTGGTGGTCTCCACGACCACCTTAATGCCTTTTTCGTCCTTGTACTCGATCAGGGAGCGGGCGAAATCCTCTGCCGGCCTGTTGATGTAATCCGTCTTGCCGCCGCTGTTATCAGCCAAGATCCTGGCGTAATGGGGATGCTGCCACTTCAAGCATGAGGTATAAGCTGTGACTTTGAGAGGAGTGAGAATGCTACGGTCAGCTCCTGGAGGTGTGAGCATGAACCGGGCTTCCTCGACCGAATGACACATCATGTCATTGAGGACCCCGCCCCCCTGAAGTTCCCCTTCCCAGAACCACGGCTCGTGAGGGCCGCTGTGCTCTTCTGCCGCGCGAGCCAGGTAGGGACGGCCGGAAATCGCCGCCCCTCTTGTCCAGATGATCTCTTTCCCCCTGACCACAGTCGGGGCAAAAATCTGGTCTTCAAGGTAGCCGTCCAGAAGGCCGGTTTTCTGGACCAGCTCCAGCATCCTTTTGGCCTCCTTCACATTCCTGCCCAGGGGTTTTTCGCAGGTGACACCAAGAAGCTCTCCTTTACCGGTCTCCAGAGCCTGAACGATCTCCTCCATATTTTCCAGCCGGCAAAAGTTCGGAGCGCAGATCCAGATAGCATCTATGGAAGGATCAGCTACCATGTCGGTTATAGATTTATAGACTTTTGCTTCGCCCACGCTGAGCTCCCGGGCCAGAGCAGCCGCCTCTTCTGCCTTTTTTTCTGTCCGCGAGACTATTCCCAACACATCCGCATCACGGACACCGAGCCAGGAGCGGATGTGAAACCTGGTGATAAAACCAGCACCAACGAACCCGACACCCAATCTTTTCTTTGCCATCTTCTCCCTCCTCAGGTTGCACCGGAGATAAGACCTGAAATCTCATCAGCGCTCACTCCTTGTCATCCCGGATAAGAACGCATTTGTTATCCGCTCTGAATTATGAACCGCCGGTCCTCCAGCGGATCCATAACTCATGACTCATCACAGCTCCAGAGGAACCGGTTCCTTCTTCGGCCTAAAGAAGAGTAAAAACGCAAGCGCACAGAGAACAGTCAACAGACAGGGTACGAGAAAAACAGCTGTCCAGTTACTTCCTGCCTCTGTCGTGAAATAATCAAGAACCCCGCCAGCAAAAAGGCTTCCGAGTAAATTTCCCAGTCCGTAAGTCACCACCATGATAAGGCTTTGGGCGGAATGCCTGATATCTCTCGGCGCAACCATATCCGTGTAAATGAATGCAGCCACAAAAAAGAAAACAAAACAGAAGCCGTGAAGAGACAAGGACGCGATCACAAGCCATGCAGGCTTCCCGATGGCGAATATGATATAGCGGACAGGCCAAGCCAGAACCCCGATAATAAGGATGTTTCTTATGCCAATCCGCGCAATGAGATAAGGCATGAGAGCGACCATAACAAGGATCTCGGCAACCTGGGCGATGACCATCACTCCCGGGACAGCGGCATCCGAAAGGCCTATTTTTTCTGAGGTGAGGAAGGGAGCAGTCAGGTTGTAATAAAACATCAATTCGGTGGCCACAACAAAGGCAATAGTGACGAAAACGGCAAAATGCTTGTCCTTCATCATCTTGATCGCTTCAAGGAAAGCCCAGGGTTTCTCTGCTTCTTTCTTGGGTGGAGTATGAGGCAAAAAGAAAGTATGAATCCCCATGATTATGGAAAAGATGCCCGCCAGAAGGAGAGTGTCTCCTGCATACGCAATCGGGTCAAAAGACCTGGAAGCAAACCTCCAGCCCATCAGGACAAGTCCAGCAACAATCCAGCCGATCGTTCCCCAGACTCGAACGTACCCAAATTCTTTTTCTGATTTTTTCAAGTTGATGAATGCTATGGAATTGGTCAAAGCAAGGGTCGGTGCATACAGAAGACAATAGACCAGCATCAGCCACATCATGGTTTTGTAGGTGGTGACCGCCGATATGAAGGCAAGCAAAACTCCTCCAGAAAGCTGCAAGAAGCCGACGACTCTCTGCGAGGCAAAATAGCGGTCCGCCACCTGTCCGCCGATGAAAGGAGATATTATTATGGCAAACGGCAATAATCCGAGGACCACTCCCATCTGGAAAGGAGTAAAACCAAGATCATTGATCAAATACTCCGAGAGGACCGGAGACCATGCTCCCCAGATCGCGTACTGCAGAAACATCATTGTTCCCAGTCTGAATTTTATTCCCATTTTCGCCTCTCCTTCTCATGATTCACAAGGTTCTTCCGGTTTGTCTTCTGATTAAAAAAACAACGAACCAGAACTACACAACTTTCTTGGTTAAGGGATCCCATCCCACCTTGCGGCCTTCAAGGTAGGAAAGGGTCGCCATATGGCAGGTTACCGCCTCCTCGAACCCGCGGTCGATGTTGCAACTTGGCTGCCCTCCGTTCCGGATACAATTCAGCCAGTCTTTGAGGTGGAGGTGGGTGGTATTGACCTGCCGGCCGCCCCGCGTGGTGTACATCAGACCTCTCGTCATGAAGTACCTTTCCGTTGCCGAAGTCACTGTATCGATCCCTTTTAGACCTGGCTGGTAAGTGAACAGCGGTAGCGAGGTGTTGATGATATTGTTCATGATTTTTTCTTTGTACCTGGTGGATTCCCAATCCGCGGTTACACTCAAAGTGTAGCCCACTTCCATGGACGCATCATGGCCCATGAACACCTTCCCCCGCCCCCTTCCATTGGCAAGAGTGGCACTGTATACCAGAGTCAAATTTCTCTCCGGATACTCGAAAACAGCCTGGAAGACATCGGGGACATCACGTCCATCCTGGAAAAAGTAGATCCCTCCGGAAGCCACTGCTGATTTGGGTATGCCGAGCTCCAGAATCTGGTTAGCTGCGTCATACTCATGGGACAACAGGTCGCCGGAAAGCCCGGTTCCGTAGTCAAACCAGCAGCGCCAGCGGAAAAACCGCTCCGAGCTGAATGGCACCTTGTGCGGAGCCGGACCCTCAAACTGCTCCCAATCGATGGTCTCCGGGCTTCCTTCCTCATGGATATCATATACCCAGGCTCCGTTGGGGGAATTGCGGTTGGTTGTGGCCTCGACAAGAGTGATTTTCCCCAGAATGTTCTTTTCCACGATCTGCTTGGCCTTTATATAGCTATCCTGCTGTCTCCCCTGGTGTCCCAGTTGAAAGACCATGCCGCTCTGCTTGACCGCCTCTGACACCTGAAAGGTTTCCTCAATGGTCCTGGTCATGCATTTCTCGCAGTAGACGTGCTTACCCGCATTCACGGCATCGATTATCATTTGGGCATGCCAGTGGTCAGGAGTTGCGATGATCACTGCATCCACATCATCACTTTCCAACATTTCCTGGTAATGCAAGAAGCGCTTGGCCCCTTTCAGCAGGCCGACGCCCCCTCCTGGCCGGACATCATTCTTGGATGCGGCAATACCCCGCTCAGCCCGGACATCAAAGACGTCACAGACTCCGCTGAGAACGACATTCAAATCTTCTTGATTGAAAAAAGTTTCCAGCTCCTTGTCCAGTTTATTCTCCCTGGCGTCTTTCTTCTTTCTCTCGATCCAGTCCGGATGAGCAAAACCTGCAGCATGCGCCAGGGCCTCTCCCCTGCCACCGAAACCGATTATCCCCAGTCTGACGAGCTGACCGGGTTTCTTCAGGGTCGTTTTGGGAAGAACTGCCGCTGCTTTCTCCTCAATACCCAGTTCCGCCAGAATCTCCTTCTTCTTCAGGTCATCCAACCATTTTTTCCTGAAAAATGCGTAGAGAAATGGCCCAAAAACAGGAATGGTCGCCAATCCCTTGACAATATCCCTTCGCGTGAGCGAGATGGCCTTTTCAGCCTTTTTCTCAGGTTTTTTAGCGGCTATACTTTCGTTATTGTTATTATTTTTATCTTCTGTCATTTTGAAACCTCCAGGTGTTAAGACACTTCCCATTCCTCTATGCAGGTTTTTTCTTTATGAAAATCAGCCTGTCCAGCCCGATGTGCATGCCGGTCGGGAAAAAAGTCAGGACAAAGAGGGCACAGAGCTCAATCAGGTTTTTGTCAACGAGGAGATAGCTTCCCTCGACAGGAGTGACAAAGCTGTAGCCGATGAATGGCGGGTGAAATACATAATAGAGAAAGAGGAGTGCCATGCCTGCTATGCTGGCCACACGCGTCAGGCAGCCGGCGATCAACCCCAGACCTATAAGGATCAGCCCCCATTTGTTTAAAAAGTCGATGAATCCCAGGGTATCCGGGCTGGCCACGATCGAAGTGGCCAATCCTTTGAATATCCCCTTTGTCTCCAGCATGAATCCTGCTGACGACCAATAAGGATTGATCACTTTGACAATTCCCTCATAAAGAAAATGCCAGCCGATCAACACCCTCAAGCTGACCAGGGCTGCCAGTTGGACAGTGGTGTAATCTTTCACTTGGCCTGGCTTCATTTTGGTCTTTTTTGTAGCCATTGTCCTACCTTTCAAACATGTTCAAGTATGTGAATTATTCACACCGGAACGGAATGAATCTCTTTCCATTCATTCAGCTCTCTCAATAAAAAAGGGACAGGCCGCTTTTCCTGAAGGCTGTCTTCTTTCCTTCGAGAAAATTAGCCTGTCCCTTTTTCTATCTTTCGATATTTGCATTCTCATGCATACCGGAGGCCAAAACCAGCTTTACAATATATAGATTTAAAAAGCATGTCAAGAATCCGAACTGCATGGATCTTGATTCCATTTAGAATCTCTATTTCCGTGATCAGGGAAACATTTGAGCTAATGTAAACGAAGTAAATAAGATTACAATATCTGTGCGGCCTGGATGCCGCCCTCAACCCCCGGATCCCGAGGGAACCTGTCCCGTCGGTTCCCCCCGTCGGCCCCCAGGCCCGCTCAATAAAGGATGTCACACAAATGATTGCGTTAATATGAGTTGAGAAGTGCGGCACCGGTTCCTCTCCATCCGAAGCCCATGATGGAGGGTGGGAGGGTCTCGGCTTGGATGGAGGGGAACCGGCGCCGTGACAGACTCCACCTTCAT
>JAOUKO010000171.1 GCA_029882525.1 Candidatus Aminicenantota bacterium
TTTCCGTTAACGCTGACCCTTGTGATCTCCCATGAACCGTTTTCCAGATGGTCTCCTGTGGAAAATCCTGCCTGGATGGAATACCAGCCTTCTCCTTCAAGAGGGTATCCGAACTTTGAGGCACAGCTTGCCGAAATCAAAGAAGCAGACAAAAGAAAGATAATGAGTTTTTTCACTTTCCTTTGACCTCCCATTATATTTTTTCTTATGAGTTCTGTTATTGACACAATATGTGTTCTGCCATTGTCATCGCCAGCAGAGCGCAGCCATCCCCCAGAACTTGGTGAGGATCTGGAATCGATCCTTTTTCATCCGGAAAATTATATCACCGGTATGGGTGTGGGGCAATCAACGATAAAAATTTTAAAAAAGGATTGCCGTCAGGTTTATTCTCTGCTATAATTTTATTAAACCCTGCTGAGCTGGCTGGGTAGGGTTTTTAATAACCCTCCTTCATTATCCCCTTTTCGCTTATTTTCCCCATACCCAAGACAGCCAGCACTCTATCTTCCTAACATTTCTCTTTACCTGTTGAAGAGCATTTACTACACTACAGAGTTTAAGCGTTTTTGATTTGAATGAGAAAATGGAATACGCGGCCCAGGCAAAGACAATCTGGAACAGGAATTTCATCATCGCCTTGTTCGGCTATTTCTTCCTGTTTATGAGCGTCACGGTATTTTTCCTTTTTCCTCTTTTTCTTAAACAGTTCAATCCTTCTTTGAGCAGGATCGGTTTGATCATGGGAGTCCACAGCCTCATGGCCATAGTTGTCCGACCCTTTTTCGGACGCTTGATGGACATCAAAGGAAGGAAAGGGATATCTCTTTTCGGCATCGCTTTGCTCATTGTGATACTGCCCGGCTTTCACTTGATCAGCGATGCTGGGGTTCTGCCCTTGATCCTGAGGGCCTTGACCGGGATAGGCTGGGGCATCAGCATGACTGCAACCATGACCATCTGTTCGGACTTGGCTCCGGTGGAAAGATTGGCCCATTCCATGGGGATCATCGGAGTGGCCGGACTTATCTCCAGCGCTCTAGGGCCCCTGCTTGCGGAGGAGATCATCCGCCGTTTCGGTTTTGGGGCTCTGTTTAACACGAGTTTCATTTTTCTGCTGGGCTCTTTTTTCTGCATCCTTTTGACCAGAGAAGTGATCAAGCTCAACCATGCCGGTCATTTCCATAAGCCGAAGCATCTCTTGAACTTCTCGGTCATTGTCATCCTCCTGATTTCTGCGATGCCCGTTGTCCACGGAGCGGTGCGGGGAGCAGTTATAAACTTCATCGCTCTGTTCGGCAAATCCATTCCGTTGGAGAGAGTCGGGCCTTTTTTCGTCAGTTTTTCCGCCGCAGCTGTCCTGACCCGTCTTGGCTTGGGAGGGCTCTCGGACAGGTTCGGCCGGAAGCAGGTCGTCTTTCCCGCCGCTTGCCTCATCAGCTTCAACCTGATTTTAATCTCTCAGGTTCATTCTTTCTGGCTGTTTGTCCTGACTGGTTTGATCGGCGGCTTCGGCCAGGGACTCATTTTTCCTGCCTTGAGCACGTATATCATAGACATTCTGGGAAGGGAGAACAAAGGACTGGCCATCAGTCTTTATCTTGCTCTTTTTGACGTGGGGATGGGGTTTGGTTCGGTGTTTTTCGGATGGGTCTCAGACCTTTATGGCTACAGGATTATGTATCTTGTTGCCGGAGGGATATTGTTCCTTGCTGCTTCTGTCTTTACCTGGAAGGCACCTTCTAGCTAATAGGCGAAATAACCTGTTCTGTGAGCCAGTTTGTAGTCTTTATTCTTGACCTTGACCTCTATTTTCTTGAATGTGCCGTCTTTGACATAATTCTTGGGCGAGTAGTAGAGGAGGTAATAATAATCTGATCTATTCAGAGTATTCTTGAAGCCAATGCCCGGATTCTGGGAAGTATCCACATCTCCTCCTGTCGCTTTGGCTGCTTCGGAGAAGGCTTTGAATATATCTTCGGATTGTTCTCTCATGTGAACGCCTGAAATATTCTCAGGTGTTTTATCCATGAAGATGAAATTGAACAGGATCGAGGAGTCAGCAAAGGCCTGCCGGATTTTTTCTGCATCGAAAGAAATCGATCTGTGGTAGAAATCAAATGCTGTTTGAAGCTGGCCCATGATGTTTGAATCATCCTGATAAACGCTCTGCATTTTGTTGAGAAGGCTCGGGCTGATCTCTGGCCTGTATTCTCTCTGGTAGAAATAAAACACAAAATTTTCACCCTGTTGTTCTTTGAGCGCGTTAGCGAAACCGATGAGATTCCTTTGATCAAACAAGCGGAGACCTTCCATTTTGCTCATCGTCTCTCTGTATCTTGGGAGAAGGAATTCGAGACCGAACATGCTGGAGGTGGAATCCGATTCCATATCGGTCATCGTGGGGCCTTCAGCACCCGTAGCGCTGGATATGGCTCTCACCAGCATTTTAAGGTCTCTCATCAGCTCTCTGTAGTAAGAGGCGCCGACCTGTGTATCTTTTCTGATTATCTTCTTCATCTCTGAAGCAATCTGTTCCTTGGTCAGCGACTGAAGGGCTTTACTGGAAAGGCTGTATTTTTGCACAGGAGTCCAAATATCTAGAGTATCTCCCGGTTGAATGATCTTGTTTATGAAGTGGTCAACGGCTTCTTCCAGCTTGGGATTGTAGTCGGTGATCTGGAAGAGAAGGTAATAGTGTCTGGTGAGAGACGGATAGAATTTAGTGCGGGCTTCCTCCCTTGCGATGCTCGTCTTTTTCACAAGATACATGGCCTCTAATTTCTGGAGAACGCCGTCTTCGTAGAGCTCAAAGTCATCCATCGTTAAATCATCGACGAATTGATTTCCGTCGAGCACCCTGACCGCAACTTCCACGTTCATGACGGTCACAGCATGCTGATCCACCTGCTGAGAGAAAAGCATGAAGGCCACGACTATGAGGACTATCAGGATTAATAGTATTTTTTTCATTTTAAACGCTCCTCTCTTTTATTTTCCCACATTCCATCCTGTTTTTCTATTCAAGAATAGAATGCGTCTCTGTGATTTCTAGAACGGCCGGGTTTAATATGGATTCCACCTTTATTATTAAAACTGCAAAATGGTGTGAATGGTTGCCTATTTCGGTCATTCAACGGGGCCTTATGAAAGAGTCCGCTAATAAACGCAGCAATTTCCGTGCCAATTGATATCGGGCAAAAAGGAGTTCTGTTCACCCATTTTTGTCCTCTGGAACGGTCATCTGTCTTCGAAGCCCAAACCTGTTGTAAGGGGAAATAGCATTTCTTCACGAGAGAAGGGATTGAGTTCTGCGCCAAAATAAAGTGGATTCGCAAACTATTCATTCCCCCCTTTTTTCCAAACGTATATAAAGAAATTTTACAATATCAGTTGGCGATATATCCGAGTCGATAGGTAAGCTTGTAGTTCTTGTCTCTTAACCTGATGTTTATGGATTTGAATTGACCATCTTTTTTATAGTCAATCGGTGAATAATACAGCAAATAATAGGATTCAGCGATATCAGCCGCGTGCTTAAAAGCATAAGCAGGATTCTGGGAACTGTCAATAATACCGCCCGTAGCTTGAGCCACCTGCGAGAAAAAATTGAACATGTCTTCGGATTGCTCTCTCATGGTGACTCCGGATACAAATTCAGGGTCTTTGTGCATAAATATAAAATTGAAGGAGATCGAGGCATCGGCAAAGGCTGCGATTATTCTCTGGGTATTGAACGTGGGTTGGCGCTGATAAAGCTGAAAAAGGTTCTGGACCTGAGCCAGGATTTCCGGCTCGTCCTGGTGAGAACTCATCAGTCTATTCAGGATGCTCTGGCTGATTTCAGGCCGGAATTCCCTTTGGTAAAAGAAGAAGACGCTTTTCTGTCTCTCGTATTTTTTCAGCTGTTGGGCAAACTGGAGAAATCTCTCTTCGTCGACAACCCTTAAGTTTTCCATTTTCTCCATAGTTTCCTGGTATCTCACCAGTAGGTTTTCAAGGCTGAACATGCTTGTGGAGGAGTCGGATTCAAGACCGGACAGAACTTTTGTCTCTCCCCCAGAGGCTGAGATGGATGTAACCAGCCTTTTGAGGTCTGTCATCAAGCTTCTGTAATTGGCTCCTCCCATCTGCGTGTCTTTTCTGACAATGCTCTGCAGCTCCCTGGAGATGACCTCTTTTGGCTTTGTGTTCAGAGCGCGTCTGGAGAGGGTGTAGGTGTCCATTGGTGTCATCACTGTAAGGCTATCTCCAGGCTGGATCACGTTGTTGAAGAGATGGCTGATGGCTTCGGCAAGCCTCGGGTTGTAATCCGCTGTCTGGAAGAGGAGATAGAGATGCCTCGAAAGCTGCGGCTGGTAATCTTCTCCGGCTTCCTTTCTTTTGATATTTGAGTTCTGAACAAGGTAGAGGGCTTCAATCTTCTGGAGCTTTCCGTCTTCGAACAGCTCAAAGTCTTCGATAGTGAGGTTATCGACGAATAGGTTCCCATCCAGGACCCTGACCGGGACGACGACATTTCTGACCGTGACTTCATGCTGCTCAACCTGGGCAGGAAGTTTTAAGGTCAAAAAAAGGAAAACGATCAATATTATTGATCTTTTCATCTTCTGTCTTTTTTTTAGATATTTTCTCTATTATATTCTTTTTTTTGGAAAATAGAAATATTCAGGAAAGTGAGTAAGCATCTTCCGTGATGAGCGAAACATCTGACCTATTGGGGAAGTGTGGCGCCGGTTCCCCTCCGTCCTCGCCAAGACCCTCCCACCCTCCTTCATGGGCTTCGGATGGAGAGGAACCGGCGCTTTAACAGATTAAACCTCCATAATTAACTGTCATGGAGATAGAGATGCTACCGAAGGTGAACAGTCAGGATGGCTAAACATGGAAGGTCGCTTCTTCCATTCCCGCGTATTTTACATATTCTATTTGGAAGAGAGCGGGTGAATTTCAGTCAGCAAAATATCCCGCCCGGTGGGTAACTCTGTAGTCTTTATCCTTGACTCGGACTTTGATCTCTTTGAATTTCCCGTCGGCCTTATAACTTTCTGGGGAGTAGAAAAGAAGATAGTAGTTTTCAGACGCTTCCAGGGCTTTTTGAAACAGTGCAGCAGGGTTGGATGAGCTTTCTATGAATCCTCCTGTGGCAGTTGCCATTTGTTGAAAGGCGCTCGAGATATCCTCGGAATGCTCCTCAAAGTGGACTCCTGGCAAGATATCGCGGGGAGTGGTGATGAACAGAAAGTGGATGGAGATGGAGGAATCCGCGTAGGCTTGCTTCACCTTTTCGACATCAAAGGAGATGTCTCTTCTCTGAAAGTCCATTATGCCTGAGATGGTGGAAAGGATGTCCGGTCGTTCCTGGTAGAGGTTGATGTATTCGTTTATAATTCTGGGCTCTATTTGAGGGAGGAACTCTCTCTCGTAGAACAGGAAAACATATTTCTGTCCCTCTTTATCCTTCAAGAACTGAGCGAATTCCATGAGTTTCATCTGGTCCACTCTTCTCAGGATCTCCAGCTTGTGCAAAAGGCCCTGATAGTAGATCAGCTGTTCGTCAAGCTCCAGGCCGCCGAATCTAGCCGAGCTGAAGGAATCCAACTGCTCAGGAAGAATTTCCTGGGCTTCCTCTCTTCGTGCAGGTATTTTATCGATCACTCCTGATTTAATGGCTGCGGTCAGAGATTTGGACAGAGCGATCATTTCCAGGATGGTGTTCCTGTATTCCGAATTCCCTGCCAGAGCGTCTCTTCTTATCAATCCCTTGAGCTCTTCTACGATCTCTTCCTTAGACTTGAGCTCCAGAGCCCTATTTTTGAGCCTGTAGGTGGTCAGAGGGGAAATAACGATGAGGTCGTCCCCGGGAAGGATAACGTTATGGACGAAGTGCTCCAAAGCTTGGCCCAATTTGGGAGAATATTCCGAGACCTCGAGATTGAGAAAGAAATTCCGTGAAGTCTGAGGAGAGAATCTTTTCCTTTCCTCGCTTCTTTCGATCGATCTCCTTTTTACCAGATAAACGGCCTCGATTTTTTGAGGGACACCGTCCTCAAAAAGCTCAAAATCTTCCAGGACCAGATTTTCCACGAACTCACTCCCTCTGAACACCCGGACAGGTACTTCGATATTGACGACCAGGGATTGGGCGATGAAAATCTCCTGAGGAAACAAGGTCAAGCTCAGGATGATAATTGATCC
>JAOUKO010000505.1 GCA_029882525.1 Candidatus Aminicenantota bacterium
ATAGCTTAGATAATTATCCGGATCCAAGGCATAAAAGGTGATGTTGTGGCTGTTGGCAAAGTGAATAAAGTCATTGAGTATGTCCTCGCCTCTCCGGGTGCCCGGCTTCTTGAGGATATTAAACGGATCATTCATCTTGGTGGTTGCAGTTTCGGAAAGGGCGACGGTGTCATCGGCGATTTTCTTGATTCCGAAGCTGGCAAAGGCTGAGAGAGATGGAATTCCTCCGCTGATCAACAGAACGGGTTTGCGTCCTGGGTAATCCTTGATGACATTCATCACAGCCAGCAGGCCGTTGATTGTTTTTTCAAATCTTTTGCGGGCAAAAAAGTGGTATGTTTCTCTATTGTACTCCTTGAAGGTTTCGACATCAAAGGCTGTTCCGCTGTCTCTGGATGCCTGTTCCATTATGGACGGCGTAACCAGATGGTCCGCTTCTCTCTCCAGCCATATATTGCCCGATGCTTTGTGGACCGCTTGGGCGATAAGGGTCTTATCTTTAGAGAGGGGCTGGAGGATCTGCATCCCCTCTTTTTCCCCGAGTTCGCAGACCATGATCTCTTTCCCGATTCGAAGCAAAGAAGTCAGCCTGTCGATGATCTTATGCTTGTTCCTCTCCAGCACTCTTTTTATCGTGTTTATGGAATCGAAGATGACGAAGAGTTGGCTTTCGCGGGCAGGAGTCAGCCGTATTTCTTGTTCCTCGATTTCTTCCCTCAGAAAGCTGATAAGCTCAAAAGAGTTGATAGGCACTTTTTTTCCGTCCTCGTAGAGCTCAAAGTCGTCTTTAGTCAAATTGGTTATAAAGTTACCCTTATTGTCTGAGGCGACCACATCGACCAGAACCAAGCTCACTGTCACCTCATGCTTTTCCGGTTGAATCTCTTCCTGTTTTTGGGGGAGGCTGGAAAGTATGCCGGGTATAAGGAGACAGAGACAAAGAAGGCTGAGCGTGTGTTTTTTCATATTTCCCGATTTTAAATGACTTCTTGCTGATTCCTTTTGCTGAAGTTTGGGCATCTTCCTTATTATTATAATTTCAAAAGGGAGGCTCTGCAAATTTATTTTGATGGAGTATGAACCGTATTGTTGACCGCTTCATTTGTTGTGTAGTAAGTTTATTCTGCTCCAGTCGATTCAGGATCGAGCCCGATCGTGTCTGGATTGTCTTGAGAGCAAAGCGGAATCAAGCACCGTGGCACTGTTATCACCGGCTGCCGGGATTGGTTCAGGCCGGTGATATATAAGGTGGAGAGGATGTATAATGACTGACAAGGATGCTTACATAAAAGGGCTGACCGAGACACATCCCTTGCGAGAGCCTGTCCTGCGTTCTGTGATCCAGGCTCTGAAGCTCCCCTCGGGATCCCGGGGGCTGGATGCGGGATGCGGAATCGGCCTTCCGGCTCTGTTGTTGGCAGAGGCGGTGGGACCGGACGGACATGTCACCGGTCTTGATATTTTCCCCGAGCTTCTCCTTCACGCAGAGAAAATCGTGAAGAAATCCGGCCTGTCAGGACAGATTTCCTTTAAGGAAGGTGATGTCAACAAACTTCCCT
>JAOUKO010000172.1 GCA_029882525.1 Candidatus Aminicenantota bacterium
GTCCTTCATCGATCTCGACCGTGATCAGCTTGCCGCCGGTCTGGCTCAGCGCCCAGGCGATCCAAATCCCTGAATGCCCGGTGGATGTCCCGATCTCCAGCGCCTTCTTGTAATCATTCTTGATGACAAGATCGTAGAGGATCTGGCCATCGGCCGCTGAGACATTCATGTCTCTCCATGAATACCTGTGGTCGTCGAGAAATTTCTTGACCCTTTCATCCAGGTTGGGGTTCTTTTGGGTCTGGGAAGATAAGCCGAAAGTGTTTTCAGCCGATACAAAGAGAACGACTAAGCTTAAAAACAGAATACAGAATTTAGGTTTGGGCGACATAAGAAAATCTCCTCATTGAGATCAAAAAAAGAAGGAAATCGATGAGATAAGCTGTGTTTCGCAAAATCGATCACTTTCTCTACAATTTTAGCAGTATACGTTTTTTGGACGAAACAGACTTCATTTTCTTCCCTAACACTAAAATTAAGGTGAAAATACTCTTACTTGCATCCGTTCGTTCTTTTGGTTTATTGATTATCAGTATTTGCTGTGTTACAAATGTCGGTAAATGAGATCCATGAACACAGAGAGAAAATATTAGCAGCGCACATGAACACAATCCCAGAAACTCCAGCCAAACAGGAAAAATTCGATGAATAAACAGACCTTGAAATTTTTATTGACCGCCGCAGCAGTGTTTTTATTCCTCGCAGCGTTAACCGCGGACCTCCAGCCTCATGCTTCTGCCTGCGCCTGGGACAGCGCGAGCTGGAAAAATCCCACCCGTCCCACTCATTCCTTAATAACGAAGTGGGCTATCGAGGCGCTTGGAGAAGACTATCCCGAACTTGTGGACTACAGCGAACAGCTGATAGATGGGGCCAACGTAGAGGTTCACGATCTGAAGATAAAATGCACCAAGTACGGAGTGGATTTCAACCAGCGCCGGGCCGAGAGATACATCGGGACCAATGCGGGCTGTGAGCGACCGGACCTGATCTGGAAGGACAGCCTGGAAGCCTACCAGAATGGGCAGACAGAGCTGGCCTACTTCACTCTTGGTGTGCTTCTTCATCAAATCCAGGATATGTGCGTTCCCTCACACGCAAATAATATCTACCACCAGGGCAACATGACCGAGTTCGATAATTTTGAATACATGGCCCTCTGGAACTGGAAACCGAAGGTGGAGGATATCGAAGTCGAAGATCCGGTATTCGAGAATCCCTCGGATTACTACGATTTTGCAGTATCATGGTGTCAAGAGGATGCTCCTGATTATAAAAGCCGCAACCAGTTCTCAAAGACATGGACCTTTGCCGGCGAAGATGAAAGATGGCTGCTAAGCAGGCGCCAGGGAGCAGCCTGTCTGGTGACGAGATGGGCTCTTGAGTCAGCCATCCTGAAACTCCACGAAGTCCCCACAGAGGGCGGACAGGTTTTCATTTCCTTGAATTTTCCGTTTGATTAATATATTATTTTTTAAGAAATCTGACCCATTGGGGGAGCTTATGAATTAGGGGGACACATGAAAAAGAAAAAAAGCGCAATTATCTTCTGCTTAATCCTTCTTTTTTTCTCGTTCTTAATTCTATCCTTTCCAAGATATGCCTTCAGTCAGGTTGGCCTTCTGGAAAAGATCGCCATTTCAAAAGAAGCGAATACCCTTGAAGTCAGGATTCTTTTCAACCGGTACACCGACAGCAGCGACTTCAAGCTAACCCAGCCCAACAGGATTGTCATCGATTTCTCTGGCATAGAAAACATCAGATCCTCCCGACACATCGACGTCAATGATTTTGGCGTGAATTCCATCAGAACGGGGATGTTTAAACGGGATACGGCCAGAGTTGTTTTTGACCTTGAGGACGAATTCCCTCCTTATAAAATCGAAAGAATCGAAGGAGGCTGGAGAGTATTATTCTGGGGCAAAGAGGAAGCTGAGGCGGAAAAGGAAGAGATTATAAGTGAGAAAGTTGAGCTACAGGAAGCGATCAGCCATCTCGAAGTCAACCCCGCCAGAGCCAAAGTGAACGATTCGATAGTCGTGGATATGAGCGGCTCTCAAAATGCCGAGTCCATGGAAATCGAAGTTTTTGATTCAGAAGGTACCAGAGTTGCCTCACAAAAACTGTCTCCAGGCTCTGCCAGATGGGAGATAAAACTTGAAAAACCGGGAGAGTTCGTTTTCAAGGGAAAAGCATTCAATGCCGAAAGGAAGCCATCTGAAAATCTGTGCGAAACCATAATTTACATCAACTTTCCTCCGACCTGCAAACCGGAGACACTCTATTATGAAGATTATGTCGGGAAGGCGTTCATCATAGACGTTTCAGGCTCCACAGACCCCGATGGTGAAATCGTTAAAGCTGATTTTGTGGCTTTGGACGAAAAGAAGAATCTGGTCAGTAAATTCACTTCGACCAAAAAGCCTTTCATTTGGAAAAAAGAATTCGACAGGGAAGGAATTTATACCATACCAGTCGTCGTTACGGATAACGCCGGCGCTGTCTCCCAGCCTTCTGAAGTCCAGGTGGTGGTGACACGCAAAAAAGTCTTCCTCCTGGTCGAGGCTGGCTCTCTTTTTGCTCGCGGGAGTCCCTACGGAGGCTATGCCGTGGGGCGGATGGGCATCCTCTATAACATTGTTCCCGGCACATTAGACTTTATGATCTCAGGAGGCGGGGGGCAAGCTATGATAAGTGATCCCTGGAAGTCCTTCCTCACAGCAAGCATGCTTTTCCATGTCCGCTTTAAACCATTTTTCCTGGGAGTTGGCTCCGGCATCACGAGCAGAATCAGTGAAGTAAGAAATCCTGACGGAGAGATCATCACTGATTTCGGCTTCGAGTTAACCGGCAAAAACATGAGCAGACGTTCCTTCTATTTTGAGGTTCGGACTCCGATCGGTAAAGACCGGTCCTTCGCTGATCATCACAAAATAATGGCTGGTTTCAGGTTTATCTTCTGATCACCAGAAAGATACCTGCCTGAGTGAAGCCTGAACAGATCACTGCTTCCTTCTCAAAAATCAATATAAATCTTTCTCCTGAAAAAACACAATCGGTCTACATAAAAAGCTATAACACGTATCTTGAGCGAACAGATAGAGAGAGATCGATATCAAGGGATCTGCCCCAAAATTGACCAAAAAAAAGCCCGGTCATTGACCGGGCCATGCGCAATTTCAGACTTTTAGCTTTTGTTTTATCGGCTGCTTGAGGCTATTGAATGAAAAAGGGCCTATCTCCTGAAGGGAGAAGCCTCTGCCTCCTTTTCAGACAGCTTGACAACGCCGTATATAATTACCGCACTGGCAGCGACAACAACGGCGATACCGACCGGAGAAAGAAAAAATTTGGCCAGTCCACCTGGCTTTGCTTTTGGCTTCTCCTCTTCATCCCCTTGGGCAGGTTTTAAAGCGAAGGAAACCTTTGCGGTCTCGTTGCCTCTGATCCCGATCAGGTTGTTAACGTTGAAATCTCCTTCTTCCGCACTCACTCCAACCAGATAAAGCCCTTCCTCAACGCCTTCCACCTTGAAGATACCCAGCATATCGGATTTAGCGCTCTCATAGCCTGTTCCAGTGGCGACATTCCGGAGTTTTACGACCGCGCCTTCTACAGGTGTGGTTCCATCCTTTTGGTAGACGAATCCGATCATATTCCCTTTGCCGGCTTCCTTGGCTTTCAAATCAAAAGCGGAATATAAGAAGATGAAAGAGACGATAAGAATGACTGTGAGAGATTTGGATCTGCAAATTCCTTTCATATCCCCCTCCTTGATTATTGTAATTTAAACATACTCTAATCCCTTGTCAAGACGTTTATGCACTTTTTAACACATTTCATCTTTCCCTTCTTTGCTTTTTTTGGATTGATCTTTCTTTGGATGATACATCACCACCCTATAGCAATTCAAAGAGCAGTTTTAAACCGAATACATATTAAGCTTGAATCAGGTAGACCTCGGGGCTATCAAGCTCGATTGTTTTTCATAGTGTACGCACCCGGATTCCCCCACCTGCTTCATTCCGGGTGGCCTGAATTCACCTGACCTTTTCCTGGTAGTTTATCTTAAAAAGGCTGACTGCGCTATTCAAGGGGATGGCCACCAGAGAATTCTCACCGACCTTTGATTTCAACGACAGCTTTAAAATAACCTCATCATCATTTATCTCTATCTCTTCTGTCTCATCCTTCAGGTAATTCTCCCAAACTGCGCGCCCGTTAAAAAAGATCGATATTAAAGGAAAAAAATCAGTCCATGCTTCGTTTTCAAAATGCAGGCTTAGAAGAATTTCACTCCCATCAAGGTTAAGCGAACAGGAGAATTTTCTTCCTCTCTCTATCCTGGGCTTTTCAAGGTCCATCGTTCTCGGAGTTAACAGCTCTTCCATCTTCTCATCTATGCTTTGGACTTTTTCGTCTTCATTCAGCCGCTCATAATTTTGCCGGATTCTTAACAGCACCTGAAGATTACCGGGTTCAACATCCAGGGCCTTATGATAAAATTCGCCGGCATCATAGATGTAATCGGCCTTTTGAAAAGAATCGCCGACAAGCAGTAAAACTTCCACGAATTCATTTCTTTTCTCCTCAGGCACAACCACAAAACTCTGTTTAAGGAGGCGTCCCGTTTTCATGATGTCCCTGTAGCGATTCCGCTTGAAATAAAGCAGAGTCTGGAAAGAAAGCAGCCCCAAATCATCGAAGCTTGCTCTCAATTCCTCCTTCACAAGACCCCGCCGTCGAAGATAGGATTCCAGCTCTCCTATTGAGGACACTCTATCTTCCAGAGCCAAGTACTCACGCAAGTAGACTACAGCCTCCTTAAACTCCCTGCCTTCCTCCAGAAGACATTTAGCCAGACTCAGACAGACAGATTTTTTCAAGTTTTTAAATTCTTCGATATCGATCAGGCTCTCTCCTGTCAAGTTCTGGTATAAAGCCTGTCTATCAAGTGTCCTGAGGCTCTCTTTATAATGTCCGGCTGCGTCCCGCAAGCGGTAATACTGGAACTCTCTCTCCCCTGAATCGAATTCATGTCTCGCCCTCTCAAATTCCAGCAGCTCCGCTCTAGCCAAAAACTTCTGTCTTTCCTCGATGGAAAGATGCCGGTAGCCCAGAAACCGGGCATAAATCTGGAAGAGCGATGCATCTTCGGGAAGGATCTCCTCCATGACACTGTAATCCTTTACATTCATGTCCCATATCTGCATTACGTCTTGAATCATCTGGCTGTCTTTTCTTTCCAGTATTTTCTTAAAAAGCCCTAGGGTAAAATCTTTCTCGCCTTCAGAAAGCTCAGGCCAGAGAGACAGAAATATTTTTCCCACTTCATAATAAATCTGACTGTTATGACCGGCGAGCAGGGCAGCCTTTTTGTACTCTTCATAGGCGTTACCCTTATAATCCGGAGTGATATAGCTGAGATAGAGCAGAGCCTGAGCCAAATTGAAATGACAGAAATAGGACGCTGGATTTATCCTCAATGAGCGGGTGAAATTCTGGACAGACTTTCTAAGACAGGACTCGCTGAGAGCTTTGTCGTGAATGTTCATCATTCCTAGGTCGAAATATGCCTTGCCGAGCTCGTAATATACAAGGTCGTTGGAAAGATAGAATATATTCGCACTTCCCAACGCCTTGACCTTTTTTTCAGCATCCTCAATCCTGTCTCTTGCCAGAAAATACAGATGAACATTCAGGTAAATACAGATATTGAGCCCTGCAGCCACTGCGACTGCAGCCAGCAAGAGCCATCTTTTCGAATTCGGCATGTTTCCCTTTACTTGCTCAAGTTCCTTTCGCCTCGTTTATAAAAAGCGATCACTGCGGTCAAAGATAAGACTACAGTGAAGAGCACCATATTCGCCGGAATATGAAGATTAAAATCTGTGATACTGTGGATCAGAATCGCTATGAGTCCGACCATCCCGCCCAAGGCCAGACCCTTAACCTCGGGATGTCTTCTCACCCGCCAGATAAGAAAAGAATTCGTGATCAGAAAGACCACCCCGCCAAAAAACATTATCAATCCGATGATTCCAATCTCTGATAGGTACTCAAGGTAATCATTGTGAGCATGAGAATAACGCCTGGATCCTCCGCTCTCGTCATAGGCCGGATAGACTGACGCAAATGTCCCCAGGCCTGTTCCGAACAGAGG
>JAOUKO010000173.1 GCA_029882525.1 Candidatus Aminicenantota bacterium
TTCAGGCCATTCCGCGGGGGCCAGGACAATCGGCTGTAATTTTCTCTCAGCTTTATATGACGTCAGGTGTTCTCTAATAGTCTCAGGATCCTTGGAAAGGATAAATAGATCTATGTCGCTTGAAGCTGTGTCTTCACCGCGGCTGGCGCTGCCAAAAAGGACCATTCTTACCATAAATGGCCGTAGCTTAAGAATAAGGGGCTCCAATAGGATGACGTTCATTAAAACCTTGAATTGTCGGACGATGGGATTATCGTGATTTAAAGAATAAAGGTGAAATCGGCCTTTTTCTGCCTTGATGATGAGCCGTTCTCTCAAGAGATCCTGAAGCGCCAGATAAGCGCCGGCCCTGCTGACCAAGACCGCTATCTGAATTTCACTGCTCAGAAATTCTTGGCTCGGGTTTCTTGCAAGAAAAGAAAAAACCTTTAATGAGTTAGTTGCTTCGAAAATTCCTTCAAGGCGTTTTTTTTTCATGAGCGTATCCGTCTAAAATATTAATCAATTGTATAATATATTAGACATTTAAATAAATCAACTGGACACACCGCCACCCAGCGGTTCCCATTGCCATTTAAAGAAACTCAGAAGGCTTTTAGGTGAGAAATAAATAGAACCGTCCCCTATTTTTTCTTTTTCTTCGCTTCTCTCTAACCACATCCCACACCTTGTGGTGATTTTTTTGACAGGGAAAATGGCCTGTGTTAACTTAAGATCAGCTAAAAATTTTTTTTTCAATGTGGGGAATACAAATGGAAAAAAATTTTCGATTTAAACTCAACGGGAAAACGATCGACCTGGCTTCATCCCCAGAACGGATGCTATTGTGGGTTCTGCGTTCCGATCTTGAGCTAACCGGCACTAAATACAGCTGCGGTGAAGGATTCTGCGGGGCCTGCACCGTACTGGTCGATAACGAGCCGGTCCTCTCTTGCCAATTTCCTCTCAAGGAAGCTGAGGGCAAAGAAGTTTTGACGATCGAAGGTTTGGGCAAAAACGGCGAACTTCATCCTTTGCAGGATGCTTTTATGCAGCACAATGCTCTTCAGTGCGGTTTTTGCACGCCGGGAATGCTTCTAGGAGCCTACGCCTTGCTTTTAAAAAACCCTGAACCTTCCACTAAGGATATCGTCGATACCATGGAAGGAAATCTTTGTCGGTGCGGAAGCTACAAGCGGATCATCCAGGCCATCCAGACCGCGGCCCGGACGATGAGAGGAGAGAGACCATGAAAGAAGACGAATATCATTTCACTCTCGACCGCCGGGAATTCCTCAAACTTGTGGGCAGCGGTATCGTCGTATTTTTTACGACCGGTGACCCGTTTGCCCTTCAACAGAGGCGGGACCGCGGATATCCTGCGGATTTTAATGCCTATCTCCGGATAGGTGAGGATGGCCGGGTGTCCTGTTTCACGGGGAAGATCGAGATGGGACAGGGCATCCACACATCGCTCGCTCAGATGCTGGCCGAGGAGTTGGATGTGCCGCTGGACAAGGTCGACATGGTCATGGGAGATACCGATCTCTGTCCCTATGACGGCGGGACTTTCGGATCCCGAAGCACGAAATATTTCGGCCCTCCCCTGCGCCAGGCTGCAGCAGAAGCGAGGGCCATTCTTATCCAACTGGCTTCGGAACGGCTTCAAGTCGATCAAAAGAACTTAGTTGCCAAAGAAGGTGTGATCTTTCATCAGCAAAACCCGCAGAAAAAAATTTCTTATGCCCAGCTCGCCCAAGGGAAAAAGATCGAACGCCATCTGGAAGAAAAACCTCCCATCAAACCCTATCGGAATCACACCGTTTCAGGCCGACCGACTGATCGGATGGATGCCCGGCAAAAGGTGACCGGAGAGGCCAAATTCACCGGAGACATCCGGTTGCCCGGGATGCTTCACGCCAAAATCTTGAGACCTCCGGCACATGGAGAGACGCTCAAAAGTGTGATTGTGTCTGCTGCTAAGGAGATCGAAGGTGTAACGATTATCCAGGACGAAGATATGATCGCAGTCCTGCATAAATACCCAGATATGGCAGAACAAGCCTTGGGCCTGATCGATGCCCGCTTCGAACCCTTCAGATCTAAACTGGACAATCAAACCATATTCCGGCATCTCAAGAATTCAGCTCAGGAAGGAGATGTGGTGACCGAGAAGGGGAACGTAGAAGAAGGGAAACGCCTATCGGCTAAAACGTTCGACAAGACTTATTACAACCATTATGTTGCCCACGCACCCTCCGAACCTCATGCGGCTTTGGTGAACATCGAAGGAAACAAAGCCACGGTTTGGGCCTCTACCCAATCCCCGTTCCGGGCTCAAGCAGAAGTGGCGCAGGTTCTGGGTTTTCCCCAGGAAAAAGTCCGGGTGATTACGCCTTTTGTGGGCTGTGGTTTCGGCGGGAAAAATCAGGGATACCAGATCGTAGAGGCCGCCCGCTTGGCCAAGCTGACCGGAAAGCCGGTTCAGGTTGCCTGGAGTAGAAAAGAAGAATTTTTCTACGACACTTTCCGGCCTGCGGCTATAATCGACATCAAATCTGGCTTAGATGGTTCGAACAAAATCGTATTCTGGGAATACCGCAATTATTTCGCCGGCGATAGAAGCTCTCAGCCTTTCTACGACATCCCCCACTTCAGGGTCCTATCCATGGGAGGACGGGGCGGAAGCGTTCACCCCTTCGGGACCGGTGCATGGCGTGGTCCGGGAAGCAATACGAACGTGTTCGCCATGGAATCCCAAGTCGACGGGATGGCCGAAGCGGCCGGGATGGATCCCTTGGAGTTCCGGCTGCACAATTTGGATGATGAGAGAATGAAAAGGGTGTTGATGGCAGCAGCCGAAAAGTTCGGAAAGTCTTTTTCCCGCGCACCTAGCGGAAAGGGCTACGGGCTCGCCTGCACGGATTATCTGGGCACTTACCTGGCCACCATAGCCGAAGTCGACGTGAACAAGAATAACAGCGAAGTCCGGGTGAAACGTGTGGTTTGCGCGCAGGATACAGGAGAGGTGATCAATCCGGAGGGTGTAAGGATGCAAATCGAAGGCTGTATCACGATGGGACTGGGCTACTGTTTCACCGAAGAAATTCGCTTTTCTAACGGCAGGATCCTGGATGAGAACTTCGACACCTACGAGATCCCCCGGTTTTCCTGGACACCTCAGATAGAAACGGTGCTGGTGGACAATCCCGAAATGCCTCCCCAGGGGTGCGGGGAACCGGCTATTACATCGATGGGGGCGGTTATTGCCAACGCCGTCTACGATGCTATCGGCAAAAGGATGTTTACGCTGCCCATGACTCCTGACCGGATAAAAGAAGCGCTGAGCTGATTACTCATATCTGAGAGAACTGAATTATTTACCGCATTAGAGAAGAGGCGATTCTTTATATCGTAATCGCAGCAGGACACAGAAAAGAAATCTATAAGAAACTCAAAAGGATTCTAGGTTAGAAAAAATAGAACCGTCCCCTATTTTTTAGGAAGGAAGTTTTCGACAAGCCAGAAGCTGAGCGGCTGTCGACCTTCTGTCCCGTGACTGAAAAACGCGATCCTGTGGCCATCCGGATGAACAGAAAGAGAGCGGAATCTCCTGCACTCAAGCCCCAGGTTCTCTGCCCGGCCTCCATCAGCAGGGACCCGCCACAACTGCCACGGTCCAAACGCTGGCTCTTCTTCCTGTGACTCCTCTGCCTTGATCTTAGAAAACAGTATATAGCGGCCGTCCGGAGACCAATCGATGGCCACCAAACCCGATCCTGCCGGATGAACAAATTCATGAAGAGTATTGATATCTCCGCCGGAGGAGGGAATGACTCCTAAAATATTTTTGTTCTCCTCACCTGATGGGCCTGGTCCATAGGGTCTTTCTGAGAACATCACCGCTAAACGGCGGCCGTCCGGCGAGAGCTCCAGGTCAGATATGATCCAGGGAGTGTTGCAGATTTCCACTTCGCTACCGGTTTTGATATTCTTCTTCATAATGTGCGTATTCTGAGCTTTTTTATCGCGACTGGCATAAAAAAGGAAATTCATATCAGGAGAAATGGCTGGCGAATAAACATCTTCACCTTCAACAATCGTTTGGATATTTGCGGTCTCGATATCAATTCTAAATATATTATGGGCTTCCCAATCAATGGCAAAAATGAACCGGCAGTCCTTTGACCAACACGGATAACTGATCATATGAGGGAAGGACATCTCTCGAACCTTCCCTGTATCAGGGGAATAGAGGCAGAGAATTCCCCGTCCGGGAGGTTTCCGTCTGGAAACATACGCAAGAGTTGAGCCATCAGGCGACCAGTCGGGAAAAATATTTCTCCCTTCGTGAGGAAGCGGCAATATCTCCGGCGGAGATTCGGCCAAGCCTGAATCCGGATCAAAGGCCGCAGTATAAATATTCATCGAGATTCCATCTGGATTTCTATTGAAGTATAGAGTTCCCTCACTCGTGATTCCCAACGGGTCGATATACCCAATGTTTTTTATGGCGAGGGACGGTTTTCCTGCTGACTGTCCATCTTGAACGGGAATGGTCCAACAATCGACGGTTCCTGCCCTGTCACTAGCAAACACCAATTTGCCTCCGTCAGGTGCCCATCCCAGAAGATAGTCATGAGAAGGGTGGGAAGCCACAGCAGTTTCTTGCCCGCTTTCAAGAACCAGAAGATAGATATCATGATTAACGGCTTCTTTGTCCTGTTGGGAATCATAAGCGATGTATCGTCCGTCCGGAGAAAAGAGGCCACCCGATGGATTGTTGCCCGGCCTGAGGCCTGTGAATGTTTTAATTATGCGATGAGCTCCACCATTCAGAGGAAAGAGCCCAAACCGGGTGATGCCTTCCTCCCACATTATGGCCAGGATATTTTTTCCATCCGGCGACCAATCCAATGGAGAAATCCATTCTTCTGCATAGCTACCCCGATGGAGCGTGCGCGGTTTCGCGTCTTTCAGTCCAATGACCCGCAGGTCAACATAATTCTCCTCATCGTTTTCCCAGACGTAGGCAAGGAGGCGGCAGTCCTGAGACCATCTTGAATCATAGGCATTGGCCTTCCGTTCCTCCAGGGGCCTGCTTTCGGTCAGACATTCAATCTTTCCCGCAGCCGTTTCTTGAACATAGAGATCTCCGAAACCCGTGCTCCAATCGATGAAGGCTATATATTTGCCATCAGGGGAAGGCCGGGGATTAAGTACCGCAACACCTGCCTCTGGGAATTGTTTCATCTCCTGATCAGACCAGATAGGGAACATTTGAAATCCCTGATCTCTCTTTCCAACGGCTTGTCGAGGTTTAAGGAGAACGGACAATTTTTCTCTGGCTATCTTGACTTCATCGGATTGAGTAGGGTAATTATCGACCACTTTCTGGAAAGCTTCCTGCGCCTGTTTGGTGTTTTTTTGTCCCAGCTTTTCATAACAGATCCCGATCTGGAGCTGCGCTTTGGCGGCGATTTCCACGTTGCTCGGAAACCGCTCCACGATCTCACGGAAAATCTTTATGGCCCCCTCCATGTCGCCATCGGCATCCTTTTTGAAAACCGCCGCTTCATACAATTCCTCGGCGGACTGCTGCACACTGGCCGCTAAGATCAGGCCAAGAGATATCGCCAATAATAGGACTCCCAAGAAACTCCTTGAAACTTTGACTTTGTTCATCGAATTCCTCCTTCGATTTTATTTCCAGGAGGATAATAACGTTTTTTTTCCCCTTTGTGGTTACGATTGAACAGATTTTGCATTGAGTTTCTGTGGAGACTTTTTCAACTCTCGAATCTATACCCGACTCCCCTGATACTGATGAGGTGCTGAGGCCGGGATGGGTCCGGCTCGATCTTTTTCCTCAGATGAACGATGTGAGAATCGAGCGTCCGCGGAGAGATGATAGCGTCTTCCCAGGCCTCATCGAGAAGATCATTCCGGCTCACCACCTCCCCTTTTTTTTTGATAAAGAATTCCAGCAGCCTGAATTCCAGAGCGGTGAGATGAACCTCTTCTCCGGACTTGAGGACTTCATGGCGTCTGAAATCAACCGATACATCGCCAAATTTGAAGATATCCTCGATCTTCTTCTCTTCCCCTGCCCGCCGCAGGATGGCCTTCACCCGCGCCACCATCTCCCGCGAACCCACAGGCTTTGTGACGTA
>JAOUKO010000506.1 GCA_029882525.1 Candidatus Aminicenantota bacterium
AAATTTTGCCTGAGAAAGAGGGCGAGTATGAGTTCACCTGCGGGATGGGAATGTTGAGGGGGAAATTAATAGTCAGATAAAAAAATAAAAAAAGAGAGTATTAAACAGATATTTAGTCGTATTGGACATAAATTGACAAAAACGATAGGAATTATAGCATTTAAAGAGAGAAGTGAGGTTGGTTTGGTGATAAATGGACAAGAGGACAAAGATAAACATGATTTTTTTAAGAGAAGCCTTTTTCAATTTAAAGAGAAATGATGGAGAGGATTAAAATGAGACGAAAGTTATTGGTCAGTTCCGTTATTCTGATTTTTTTAAGCTTAACGGCTGCTTTTTCTCAAGAAGTAACTGAAAAAAAGGCAGCGCTAGCTGAAATGATCCAGGTGGCATTAAGCCAGAATCCGCAAATCAAAGCCGCCGAGCAGGAATGGCAGGCCTCCTTAGAGGGAATACATCAGGCAAAAGCTCTGCCTGATCCCATGCTGAGCTATTCTTATTTTGGACAGAGTATTGAAACGCGGCTCGGCCCACAGAGGAATAAAATCTCTGTTGCCCAAAAATTTCCCTTTTTCGGGAAGCTTTCTCTGAAGGGGGAAATTGCTCGAAGCCAGGCTTGGATGCTTGAATCTCAATACCGTGCGGTTAAAGCGGATGTGGAATTAAAGGTGAAACAGGCTTTTTTCTCCCTTTATTGGCTTGATAGATCTTTAGGTATCAGCCATGAGGAAAAGGAAGTCATCCAGCGTTTAGCCAGAGTCGCCCAGAAAAAATACGAGACAGGACAGGCCACCCAGCAGGATGTGTTGAAAGCCCAGCTTGAGATTTCTAAAGTGATGGACCGGATTCTGACGCTTGAACAGGGAAGAAAAGCAGTTGTTGCTGAATTGAATTCCCTTTTGAATAGACCTGCTGAAACGCATATCGGAGCAGTTGAAGAAGTCGAAGTGCCTGAATTTCGGGTTGAATTGGACAGGCTTTATGAATGGGCGAAGGAGACTCGGCCCGAACTGAGGAAAGCCGGATATCTTATCGAAAAAAACGAGAAAGGCTTAAAGCTTGCAAAAAGAAATTATTTTCCTGATTTTCAAGTTATGGTGGATTATATCGATATCGGAGGGGGAACCACCACAAGTCCTGAAGACGGCCAGAATGCCTGGATGGCATCAGTAGGAATCAACATACCTATCTGGAGAAAGAAGCTGCGGGCTGGTGAAGCCGAAGAGGCAGCAAAGCTGAAAGCCAGCGAAAGCCTTTACAGAAACATTGAAAATGAAACTTTGTCTCGAGTAAACGAGCTTTTCTATGAGGTAAAAACGTCTGGGGAACAGATTAAACTTTATAGATATTCTCTTTTACCTCAGGCCGAGCAGTCTTTTAAGGCATCGGAGATAGGGTATTTAGCAGGCAAAGTCGATTTTTTAAATTTACTGGACAGCGAGAGGATGGTTCTCATGATAAAGAACGGCTATTACAAAGCCATCTCTGATTGGAACAAGAGTTTGGCGCGGTTGGAAAGAATAGTCGGGAGGAATATTCTCTCTGAA
>JAOUKO010000174.1 GCA_029882525.1 Candidatus Aminicenantota bacterium
AGATCAGGTAGAAGGAGAAGTAGACTGTGGTGAAGGAGACGAGTGAGAGAGCCGCATAGTTGCTTCCTTCCCCCAGGTAAAGGATCAGGAATATCAGATAGAATATCAAGATGGCGATAAACCTCGGCAGGATCTTCAAACCGATGAGCTTGTACCTGGAAAGGGGAAGAGACAACAGATATTCCATCCCTCTCTGTCCGCGTTCGACAGAGAAAAGCGAAGTTCCCATGAAAAAAGCCCAGAAGAGCAGCCCGAACTGGAATAGGGGAAAGAAGACGCTGTAGTAAGATTGGTTGGGGAGAATTCTGGTCACCACCAGGAAAGCCGGCAGGAGCAGGATGAAAAGAATAAAAAAGAAATTATGTCTTAAAACATCACTGATTTCTTTTTTGAGCATACTGGCCTCCGATAAAAGCCTTGATGATTTCGTTGAGGTTGACATCTTTATAATCATAGGGGAATTTTTCCTTCAGCTCTTCACTGTAAGGATAGATATAGTATTCCCTGAAATGAGAGAGTTCTCTTTTGAATATACAGGGAGCCTCTTCCGAGATTTCTGTTTCGGAGATGACTTTTTTCAGCTTTTCTCCTAAGGCTTCGCTTTTCTCGTCGACGATGAACTGGCCTTTCTCCATGATCAGGACTCGCTCCGGAATCTTTTCAATCTCAGAAAAGGTGTGGTTGATCATGACCAGAGTGGTCTGGTCGCCTTCCAAAAGGTCGATGACCGCCTCCAGGAATTGCTCCCTGATATAAGGGTCTATGGCATGGATGATCTCATCGACGAGAAGGATCTCCGGTTTTTGAGCCAGGATAAGGGAAAGATGGAAGAGTATGCGTTCCCCGGCAGAGAGGTTTTTTATCTTTTGATTCAGGTCCAGTTTCAGCTCCCTGATCAGCGTGTCATCGAAGTCCTTGATCTGGTAAACATCCTTATGAAAATCGATCCCTTGCTTCAGTGAATAGTTTTCAAGCAGGCTGACCTGGTCAGAGATGAAACCGATCTTCTCCTTGGAGACTTTTTCGCTGTAGGTGATGGTGCCTTCGTCAGGAAATATGACGTTGGCCAGACATTTGAGGAAGGTGGTTTTTCCCGAGCCGTTTCTCCCGGCGATCACCACGGCTTCCCCTTTCTGGAGCCGGAGTTGAATCTTATCCAGGATTTTTTTCTTTCCGATTTTAAGGCTTAAGTTTTCGACTTCAACGATGTTTTGGCTCATTGTCCGAATACCTCTTTATTAAATTTTTGATGTCATCCAGAGTGGCTCCCAGACTTAAAGCCCTCTCCAGGAAACCCTTGAATTCATCCTCGACCATTCCTTTTCGAAGGCTGTCCAGCTTGCCCTTTTTGTAATTCACCCAGTTGCCGCTTCCCCTCTTACTCTCGACAAACCCCTCTTCTTCCAAAGTGTAATAGGCCTTTGCTACAGTATTAGGATTCAGTTTCAGGATTTTTGCCAGCTCTCTTATCGGCGGCAGCTGGTCGCCATCGCTCAGTCTTCCTGAGATTATTTCCATTTTAATCAAATGAATCAACTGCCGGTAGATCGGCAGAGGTGAGCTGAAATCAATGTTGGTGCGGAACATCGGAGCCTCTCATTTTTTAAATTGTATTATTTCTGTAATACAATAATTGTATTGTGTCAAGCCGTCAATCACCCTTTGAGGTGAATTTGAGGGTGATATTTTTCTCACCTTTTTACCAATGAAGACTGGAACAGTTCATAAATATTCTTTTTAGACAAATTTTAATCTAGATTATTTTTTTTAAGATATATATAATTTCTAAGTTCAATAAAGATCTTTCGTTTTCAAGAGGCTGGCTATGCAGATAAGATACCTTGACGGATACAGGTTGTATTACGCCTTTCTTATCGGGGGGAATGCGGTCATTAAAGACCAGGGTTACTTGAACAAGATCAATGTCTTTCCCGTTCCTGATTCTGATACGGGCACGAACATGGCCTCAACCATGCGGTCGATCGCTGAGAGTGCCGTGCACAGCCGTTCCATCGAAGCCACAATGCAGTCGATCGCTGATGCAGCGCTCTCTGGAGCCCGAGGGAATTCAGGCCTGATTTTTGCTCAGTTCCTCTACGGCGTCAGTGAAAAGATCAAGAATGTGAAGAAGATATCCACTAATATATTCGGCGAGTCCGTGAGGGATGCCGTAAAATATGCGTATCAAGCGATTGTCTCGCCAGTCGAGGGGACGATGCTCACCGTGATGAAGGACTGGGCAGAGGCTGTCTATCAGAAGAGAAAGGAAAAAGGGGATTTTGCCGAGCTTCTCTCATACTCGCTTCCGGTGGCGAAAAGATCACTGACAGAGACCCCGAAGAAGCTCGCTGTCCTGGCCAAAGCCGGAGTCGTCGATGCCGGAGCAAAGGGATTCGTGGATTTTCTTGAGGGGATCACACATTTCATAAAAAAGGGGAGGTTGAAAAGCATTCCCAAACCGGAGGTCATATGGCAGGACTCTCAAATCCATGTCCACCCCAAAAAAGACACGATCGAGCACAGGTACTGCACGGAAGCGTTGATCACTGGAAAGAACATGGATGTGGATCGGATACGGCAAGAGATCCGTCCTTATGGGAATTCTGCGATTGTGGCTGGCAGTCCTGAGAAAGTGAAAATTCATATCCATACCAATAACCCGGCTGACCTTTTTTACTGGCTGAGGAATTACGGTTCAATCCCGCAGATAAAAGCCGATGACATGTTGAAGCAGTACGAAGCCAGCCACAACAGGAAATCCAAGATCGCCCTGGTCACGGATTCATCCTGCGACCTTCCTCAAGAAATCATTGATGACTCCCAGATCCACGTCATTCCCTTTAATCTTTCCTTCGGCGAATCCATATTTCTCGATAAGATCTCTATCACACCTCAACAGTTCTATACACTTCTCAGGACTTCCAAAGAACATCCCCGGAGCTCGCTGCCTCCTCTGAAGACGGCCCAAAGCATCTTCTCCTTTTTAGCCAGCCATTATGAGTCGATTATCGCTGTCATGATCTCGGAAAAGCTGAGCGGCACCTATAGAATGACTCAGGACGCAGCCTCTGTTGTCAAAAATAAGAAAATCGACATCATCAACTGCCGCCATCTTTCCGTTTCTCAAGGGCTGATTGTCCTGCGCATGGCTGAAGCGATTCGCGAGGGAAAGACTCACCAGGAAATTGTGAAGCTAGCTGAGGATTGGATTTCCAAGACAAAGCTCTTGGTAGATATCAAAACGCTCAAATACATGATTCGCGGTGGCCGAGTCAGTCCTTTGAAAGGAATGATTGCGCGGCTGTTGAACATTAAGCCGCTCATTACCCTTGACGATGAAGGAAAAGCGACGGCTATCGGAAAATCATTCAGCCGGAAAGGAAACATGAAGAAGATTGTCAGGATGATCAAAGACATGGCTGCAGAGGGCAATATCTGGAATTATGCGATTGTTCATGCCCAGAATCTTGAACGGGCGGAAATGTATGCCGGAATACTGGAAAAAGCTATTCATAAGAAACCCTCCCACATCATGGATGTTTCCCCTGTGATCGGCGTGCATAATGGAATAGGGGTGGTGGGCATCGGGATCATGTTTGAATAGATTTTTTTAAGCTTTTCTGTCTAAATGAAGCTTTTCAACTGAAGAGAGATGATTGAAATGAGTTTTACCCTGAGTGATTATATTCTTGGCTCGGCGCTGGCTGTTTTTATCTACATGACAGTCATTTTTATTATTGCTCTTGTAAAAAAAGATAACTCTGTTGTCGATATAGCCTGGGGAATCGGGTTCATCCTTGTCGCCCTCCTGACTTTTTTTCTTGAAGGAGGATTTGAAGTCCGGCATATTCTGGTGACAGCTCTGGTCGTCATCTGGGGCATGAGGCTTGTAGCCCACATATTCATCCGCAACAGGGGGAGGGGCGAAGATTTTCGTTACGCTCAGTGGAGAAGGGAATGGGGAAAGTGGTTTCTTCTCCGGAGTTTTTTCCAGATTTTCATGCTTCAGGGATTACTGATGTTGATCATTGCCTATCCGGTGATGCTCGTCAGTTACTCCCAGGAGACAGGCATATCCTTTCTGGATGCTGCCGGATTTATTCTCTGGCTTCTCGGGTTCTTTTTCGAAGCAGGGGGGGATTATCAGCTGGCCAGGTTCAAAAGGGATCCCGGGAATAAAGGGAAGATCATGAAGTACGGACTGTGGAAATATACAAGACACCCCAATTACTTCGGGGAAACTGCGATGTGGTGGGGAGTCTTCCTGATAGCTCTTTCTGTTTGGGCTGGGTGGACCGCCATCATCAGCCCTCTGCTCATCACGGTTCTTCTGCTTAAAGTTTCAGGAGTGACCATGCTTGAGAAAAAATACGTCGGCAATAGAGAATTTGAGGAGTACGCCAGAAGGACAGGCGCTTTTTTCCCCTGGTTTCCGAAAAAAGCTTGAAATACATTTGCTATCATTATTTCAGAAAGGAGAGATTTTATGTTCAGGATGATAGATGTTGTCGGGACATCACCCCTTGGGTTTTCTGAAGCTGTAAAGGACGGCGTGGAACGAGTCCTGAAGTCCGGTGAAAAAGTCCATTTCTTTCAGGTTCTGGAGCAGCGCGGAGCTGTGAGAGATGGTCAGTTGAAAGAGTTTCAGGTTATCGTGAGGGTGGCCGTTGAATATTCGATATAATTTCACAAGATGAAAAAAGAAAAGAGACCTCGGTATTTCTCAATACATTTTTGCGTTTAATCCCTGAATCAGGGGATATGCCTCTGATTCGACAAATATAATCAGGGAGGATAGAGAACGAAAATGCAAAAACGAGTCATTTTTAAGCTTATCGTCAGCCTCATCATCTGTCAGCTGGCCGGGTTTGTAGGATCACTGTTCACGACTCCTTCCATCCCGACCTGGTATGCTTCTCTTGCCAAGCCGTCCTTCACTCCTCCCAATTGGGTTTTCTCTCCGGTGTGGATAAGCCTGTTTGTTCTCATGGGGATTTCCCTTTTTCTTCTGTGGGAAAAGACCCTGCATTTTCCTGGTGTGAAGACAGCCATATTCTGGTTTGCGGTCCAGTTGGGTCTGAACATGCTCTGGTCGATCCTGTTCTTCGGCTTGAAATCCCCGTTCTTGGCCTTGATTGAGATCATTGTTCTCTGGATCGCAATATTCCTCACGATCCTGAAGTCCTTGCGGGTTTTAAAATTAGCTGGGGTGTTGCTCATTCCTTACCTTATCTGGGTAAGTTTTGCGGCTGGCCTCAACTATTCCATCTGGACCCTGAACGCTTGAGGCTGAATTCAAAAAAAAGGGAATTTTTTCTAAGGAGGGTTTGAATGATTATCGTCCGCTACCTTTTGATCTGGCTTCTATCTTTTATTTTTACGAGCGCGATAGATGCTCTATGGCATCTGGGCATATTCGGGAAGCTGTATTCTGAAGGGATCAAGCCCGTAGCCCGCATGAGCGAAGGCAAAATGGCTTTTAATGCGTTTGCGGGCATAGCCGCTCAGGTCCTGGTGGTGACCTGCATCGTTTTCTTAGTCCTGTACAAGACTCAGAAGGATGGATTTTTGGACGCAGCTTTGATCGGAATGGCTGCCGGAGTTCTCGCCATAACTGTTTATGGATTCACGAATTACGCTTTGCTGAAAAACTGGAACTTGACTTTGACTGTACTCGAGGTTGTCTGGGGGCCGATTCTCGGCGGGCTGAGCGGCATTTTTGTATTCTGGATGAAATCTCTTCTACTCAAATAGGCTTGAATTTCCAGCTCTCTTGACTTTCTTAAGCCATATCCATAATTTAATAGGGAGATCATCTCATTCTAGGGCATTCTATCAAGGGAAATGGTGGAGATGAGGAGCTTCAGATGCCCAAAAAGAAAATAAGTTTTGTGTTGATTGTCTTGTTGGCTTTGGCTTCATGTAAAAGCCCCGAGGAAAAGATGCCGACTCCTTCAAAGTTTGGGCCTGCGGTAGGAACCCACGGTATGGTCAGCTCAGCCCACCCTATCGCCACCCGGACCGGGGTGAGCATTCTCAGGGCCGGCGGCAACGCTTTTGACGCTGCAGTGGCCGTGGCCGCTACACTGAATGTATTCGAGCCGATGA
>JAOUKO010000175.1 GCA_029882525.1 Candidatus Aminicenantota bacterium
GCCTCCAACCTGAATGGGCTGGCGGGAGAACAGGCCGCACTCTTTCAGAGTCACAATCCCCTGTGCATGGCCTCTATGACGAATCGTTTTTTCAGCAAGCTCATCCTTGACCTTCCCCGTCATGGTATGAATAAGGGAATTCAAGCCATCCGTGTAAAAGCATTCCATCTCTGAAAAGGGAGCGGGAAAGGAGATGGATTCTATCCCTGATAGAGGTTCGACTTGCTGTGTTCTTCCATTCTTCAAGATCAAAGCTTTCCTTTCGTAAAAATCAAGAAGGCTCTCCACCGCATAGACAATCCTGTAGTTGAGTGGAGGCCGGGGACTAACGGGGTTCCCTCCGACATAGATCAAGGCCCTGTCCGTCTCGTCCAGCAGATGGACACCCCTGCCCACGCAGACATTGGTGATTCCGGGTGAGACTCCAAGGCCAGAGATAAGGCAGATCCCCTTGTTCTTTGCTTCTTCATCATACCTCAGACGTTCTAAGGGACCCTCACCGACCAGATCGACAAAATGAACTCCCTGACGGACTGAAGTCTCCAGCACGGGAAGACTGTGCTTATGCAGAAGGGCACAAAGAGCCACATCCTTTCCTTCAATCATCTCCTTCCTCTGTTCTTCAGCCTCCAGGTTCTTTTGAACAGGAAAGAGTCTTTCGCTCCGGATGAATTCAGACGCATGCTCGAGCTGGTCACTGCTCTTATCCACAAGAGTCACCCGGCTATCCGCATCTGACTCGATAAGGTCTTTAGCCAGCACAACGCCCATTTTTCCTGCGCCCAGAACAAGGAAATGACTCATCTTTTCTTCCTCCAGCCTGTAGATTTATTTCCAAATTCAAGGAGAATGGACATTAAAATCAAGATGAAGGAATTATGCCTATTTTAAGGTCGATCTGATCGGCCCTTCTAGTCTCGTATTTCCCGGATGTAAGTCTGGTGAATAAAGCCTGAGATGATAATACCTTCTTCATCAGGCGGCAGGTCGACTCTGAACCACTCTCCAATCTTCCCCACGGCCAGTAGAGTGAGCCCTTTTTCAATTTGATGGACGATCTCGCTTTCAAAATTCGGGTTTGCCCGAATATTCGCGCTTTCCAGTATCACCTGGACTTTTCTGGGAGGATCAAAAGTGACTTCTTTGGTTACCTGAATTTTAACCTCTTCGGTTGCCTTCTTGGACTTCCGGCTTCTCTTTTTTTCCTCTTTGGCTTTTTTTGCACCCTCTGAAATCTCTTCCACCGCAGAAGCATGAATAAAACCCGATATAGTGATATATTTATCTTCAGAGCGGAAAGATACGTAGTACCAGGATTCTTTTATCCTATCTTTGGAGAGGAGGGTGAGAAGGGTCCCCTTCTCGACCCTCTCGGCCACAGCACTGTCCTTATCCGGCTCAAGATGAATGCTGGCTTTCTCATCAATGACTCTGAGCTTTTTTTGCTGGGACAGCAAAGGCACTGACAATAATAATGCTGCACAGAGAAGTAGGAGTATTGTTTTTCTCATGTCTCTCCCCTTTTCTATTCTCTCTTTTTTCAACAATTTGAATTAAGTATAGCATAAAATGAATCGCAGTCCAATTTTGAATTCTGCTTCAATGCCACTTCTGAAATCCACCTGTCCAATCCATTATGCCTGTCCCGGTCTTTCCCTGTTTCACTTTTTTCACCTTTTCATGATCTCTCGAAGCATTCAGCACACAGATGATTTCTACAGAATTTTAGATTTTTCCTTATTATTCCTATTAAATTTATATTATTTATGCTATAATGAATTCAGTTCCTGTTGCGCTGGCTGGGCAGGACATTCCCTCCACCAACCCCTTTTGCTTATTTCCCCTAAAACAGCCAGCATTTCTTTTCTTTTTTTCTCTGAACCTTAGGCTAATGGGCACATTTCCTAGTTTGCTCATTCATTGGAACTCCGGATTGATACCCGGCTTGATAATTGTATTAAAGTGAGATAAAGTATTATTGTCGTAAAAGGGAATCGAATATGGAAAAATGCAGGCCTTTATAAGAAATGTCTCACTCCGCTCAGGGATAGCTTCAAAGGGGAAAAAACATGAGCAGAAAAACAGCATCACTCCTTATAATGCTTATCTTCCTGTGTTCAGGATGTGAGGATAATTTAGGTCAGTTCAGAGTGAAAATTGTCACACCCAACCGACAACCTGCGGAAGGGGTTACGGTTGAAGGCGGATTAGATTGGGAGTCTTTTCAAGTTAAAACAGACAGCCAGGGTATCGCTATTCTCCCCATCTTTGCTTTCAATTACAATGCACTCATTTACAAAAATAATTTCTTTCCCAAACTGATTGATTTAACTCGATCTGCTTTTCATCTTCCACCGTATACATATATTATTACTCCCACTCCTGAACAACTTAAGCCAATAGGTGATGTCGAGGGCTGGAGTATCCAGTTTGATCAAGGAACTCTGGTAACAATAGACTATCATGGTGGCTATCATGTTTACTCCTACAGCAACCAAGGAATCCTTGAAATTCTATCTATACAACTTCCCACTAGTTCCGTTAGGGATACTCAACTCCGCGGAAACACACTCTGGTTCAGCACACATGATGACGGGATTTATGTTTATTCATTGGAAGATCCGTTTGATCCGCAACTGCTTTACCACCTCAACATCACTGGATATCTTGGAAAGTTTGCAATCAATGATAGCGCTGTGGTAGTCGGCAATCCATGGAACAGAGAGGAATTACGGGTTTACTCATATAATACGAGCGGAGAAATTCAAGAGTTATCCAGATTCGGAAATCATCTGGGCGTGAATCTGAACTTCAGAGATGATTATCTTATCGTCCTGGATTATCATGATCATTTGCCAGCAGTCTATGATCTTCATGATCCGGAAAATCCTTTTCTGGTTTATAACGGCATAGAGCCCGACTACTGGCATGGATTCTTATACGAAAATTATTTAATATTGATCCCGAAATGGGAACTCATAGGCGAAAAAACCAATTATAAAATAATAGATTTATCTGACCCGGCGAATCCATCAACAGCTGGATTTTTTTATGCAGATTCGCGACTTACTCAAATCATCGACGAAAACACTGCCTTAGGTCGATATCATATATGGTCTGGAGCGACTTCCCTACTCAGGGGGAACATTGCATCTGATTTTAAGACTACAGCTATAGTGACTGACAATCCCTGGGTGCAAAATTTTCTTCACCAGTTTGAAGGATGTTCGTTTCCCTTTTTTATTATAGGAAAACGCTTGTACAAGCTAGAAGAACAGTAACACGATTTATTAAGCTCCAAAGGAGGAAAAAAATGAAAAAAATAACGAAAATTTTTTTATTAATTTTAAGCTTTTTCATCTTATCCGAGGTTATATTTTCTCAACCTGTTCAGTCAAAAAAATTTGAATTTTCGACTTCAGCCTCCATATGGAATGTCAAGTTTCGTGACCAAGAAACTGAAACTCTGGTCAATATACCCATCAGACTGGGTTTTTTCATCTATAAGGGATTAGAAATTGAACCGGAGTTGTTCCTGACAATCCCGGAAGGTGAAGACCTCGGATACCTGCTCTTAGCCAGTGTATCCTATAATTTTAGAATTTTCGACAAATTCATCCCTTTTATCCTTGCTGGGGGAGGTTATGGGAATTCAGAGCAGAGCTTTTCAGTCGCCCATGATTATGGTGCAGACATTTTTGCAATCCATTTCGGAGGAGGAATAAAATATCTTGTCAGCGATTCAGCCGCATTAAGGATGGACTATCGATTCACAAAATATTTAGCCGAAGGATACTGGCTTGACCGCACTGATAATAACGTATTCTTTGGATTGTCCATTTTCTTCTGAGACAGATATAGATTTATTTCTTTAAAGACCTGCGGGGTAAAACCCCCTTCCATCCCACCGAGAGCAGATAAGAAAGGCGTTGAATGAGCTGGCGATGTTCGGGCCAGTCAGCGATGTTCAGGTTCTCCTCCGGATCATTCTGATGGTCGTACAGCTCGCGGGCGATGATTTCCCCCTTGATCCAATCCTTCCATTCAACGTAATGATATCTGTCCATGCGGATGCTGCGTCCCAAGAACCGGCCAGAAAAACCCCTCACAGACTGACTGAAGGCTGCGATCTTCCAGGTACGGTCTGGTTTCTTGAGAAGAGGAACCATGCTCGTGCCTTCAAGATGAGAGGGCACCTCCAATCCTGCCAGCTCACACAGGGTCGGATAAACATCCACCAGCTCCACCAGTGCAGGAGAGACTTTTCCGTTTGCTGGAGCTTCGGGTGCGGACACGATCAGGGTTGTCCGGATGTCATTCTCATAATTGGTCCTTTTTCCCCAGCAACGGTGTTCCCCGAGCTTGCAGCCTTGATCTCCCAAGAGGACGATAATCGTGTTCTCGCGCAGCTCCAGACGCTCCAGCTCATCGAGCAAGCGGCCGATCTGAGCATCGATGAAGCTGATGCAGGCGTAATAGCCGTGTTTGAGAAGGCGGGCTTGGAGCCTGGTCAGGGCGCCTTCTGTCGGCTTGGGGATGTTTATGAAGCCCTCATAGTTAGCCAGTTCATACCCTTCGTTCAGGGCAAAGAAAGGCGCTCCTTTGGGAGGAAAGTTGTTTTTCGCCAGCGGGATTTCATCCGGGTTGTAGATATCCCAGTATTTTTTCGGTGCCACAAACGGAAGATGAGGCTTGAAAAATCCCATTGCCAAAAAGAAAGGCTCTTTATCCTTGAGTTCCCCCAGCAGCTGGATCGCCTGGTCAGTCAGGGCGCCATCCCAGTACTGGCTCTCAGGGGCGTCGAAGGCTTCTGTGGCAGGTCCTCGCAGCATGGTCATGATCCAGGTTCTGGATTTGCCCAGAGCTCTTGCTCTATCCTCGAGCTTTTTCAGAAGATTGCGCGTCCCGGGATTCTGAAAGATATACGCGCCCTTGATCTCCGGTGAAGGACAGCTCCAGGAGACAGGGTCTTTGGCGAAGTCATGGAACACTTTTCCGATACCCACAGAGTGATAACCGTTTTCTTTGAAATACTGAGGTAAAGTCATCAAGTCGGGCTGATGTTTCCGGAAATGGGTGACCTGGTCCCAGACCTTGATCGAATCCGGCCTCATTCCGGTCAAAAAGCTTGAACGGGAGGGATTGCAGATGGACTGCTGGCAGTAGGACCGGCTGAAGACCACTCCCTGGCTGGCCAGGCGGTCGATATTGGGGCTCTTGACTGCTGTGTTTCCGTAGCACCCCAGCTCAGGGCGGAGGTCATCGCCGATGATAAAAAGGATGTTGGGCGGATGCTTTCCCCCTCCGGAAAGGGAGAGAAACGAGCCTCCGGAAAGAATGCCGGCAGCTGCGGCACCGGACAGCCGCAAGAATTCTCTGCGGTCCAAGGTCTGGAGTGGTGTATCCATCAGCCTGTCCTTGCCATGTAGATTCAATAAACGTTTCACAATGGGACTGCAACTTATTGGAAAACCAGCTCTAAGATGGGAATGTTACCTTTAACTCTTCAACCATACCTAATGATTTGCGATAAATATAATGAATAACCAAGGGATTTGTCAATAAGGCAATGAAGAAGCGATGCCACCTGAAGTCACATTTCTTTCTTCAAATCAAGAAATTTACTTAGTTCAACGGTGTTAGAGGCAAAAAGAGTGCCAGGAGCCGGATTCGAACCCGCACAGAGGCTTGCCTCCGAGGAATTTTTAGTCTCTTGCATCTTTTATATCAAAACAGACCTCTCCCCGCATGCCAAATACGTGCCAAAAAATTGTTAAAAACGCTGAAAAAAACGGTATCAGATGTGATCGTAAGAATCCAGGAAAATCAGGCTGTTACCAGGGAAAAAGTGTGCCGGAGGAGGGATTCGAACCCTCACGGGATTATGCATCCCGCTGGATTTTGAGTCCAGTGCGTCTGCCAATTTCGCCACTCCGGCACGTTTGGAATCAATATTTCAGGCGGTTGATACCTTCCCTGCCCTAAACCGCTTCACTTACTGTGTCACCTAGCTAGAAGCTCTTCATGAGCTCACTTACATTCTGGAGCTTATCCGGAATCACGTGCTCGTAGCTCTGTGTCATCGCTTAAGTTTT
>JAOUKO010000176.1 GCA_029882525.1 Candidatus Aminicenantota bacterium
AAGAGAGCGGACCTGGTGACAGAAATGAAAGAAAAAAAGCATTATTACAGAAAAGGCGTGAAAGCCAGAGAAGGGATCGAGAAATAAAAACTTCTCGAGGAGTGAACTATTCGATGGAACGAGAGAGGTTCGAGAAGCTCGTTGAGGAAGCTCTGGCCGAGCTTCCTGTAAAATTCAGGAAGCGAATCCAAAACCTGGCAGTGGTTGTCGAGGACAAGCCCTCAAGAGAAGTCTATGAGCGCACGGGAGGTTCCCCTTTCAGCCTTATTCTCGGCCTTTACCACGGTGTGCCCTTCAAGCATCGGGGACCCTTTTACGGCAATCTGCCTCCCGATGTTATTACCATCTACCAGCAACCCATAGAAAAAATCTGTTACACAGAAGAAGAGATAAAAAAGAAGGTCAGAGAAGTGGTTTTTCACGAGATCGGACATTATTTCGGGTTCGATGATAAAGAGTTAAAAGAGATTGAAAACCTTTAAATAACGGGTCGCCGGCTTCGTTAATTTTAGAATATGAATGAGCTTCTCATGCTCAGCAACAGAGACATTTTTAGCCCAGTGTGAGGAGAGGAGATGATGCACTCGAATTTTAATGGCGTGTTCGCCGCATTAACCACACCTTTTATCGAGGACAGGATCTCCCCCGAAAAACTCAGAGAAAACATCAAGAAGTATAATCGTTTCCAGCTGTCTGGCTATGTGGTGTTGGGTTCTACAGGAGAAAGCGTCTATCTGACGGATGAAGAATCTGAAAAACTGGTAGAGGCGGCAAAGGAGTCCGCTTCAAAGGAAAAAATGATCATCGTGGGCACAGCCAGGGAGTCCACTAATGCAACCCTTGAATTCACAAACAGAATGGCCGGATTGGGGATCGACGCTGCTCTGATCCGCACTCCCAGCTATTTCAAGTCGCTGATGTGCCAAGAAGCGCTCAAGAAACACTACCTGACAATAGCCGAGCAGGCTAAAGTTCCCTTGCTCATCTATAACATCCCCCGGAACACGGGTATTTCTGTGGATTCGAATCTCGTTATCGAGCTTTCTCAACATGATAACATAGCGGGAATCAAAGATAGCTCGGGAAATCTATCCTTCCTGGGTGAATTTCTCCCTCGCATCTCTCCCAAGTTCCATGTTTTATTGGGAGCGGGAAGTGTTTTTTTAGAGGGCCTTCTTCTCGGGGCTAAAGGCGGGATCCTCGCTCTGGCTGCAGTCGTCCCAGGCCTTTGTGTCAAGCTCTATGAACTTTTCTCGGAAAAAAACCTGGAGGAAGCCCTCAGGCTTCAGCTTCAGTTAATCCCTCTCAATAAAGCCATCATCCAGACATACGGTATTCCAGGCATCAAGTATGCTCTTGACCTTCTCGGATACAACGGCGGGTCTCCGCGTCTTCCTCTTCTGCCCTTAGATGAAAAGGGGAAAGAAGAGATAAAGACTCTCCTGGATGAACTCGGACTTCTCTGATCAACAGAAAGGTCGTTTAAAATGAAAAAAGAGGAATTTGTCTCGAACACATCATCAGGCAGAAGGATTTTCTTGAGAAGTTTACTGTTCGGAGCTTTCTCGACCTCACTGGCTTCAGCAAGGCTTCTTTGGGGAAAAGAGGGGCAGGATGAAAAGGTGAAAAAAGGCGGGATGTTCTACCGCCGGTTGGGAAGGACGAACCTCCTGATTTCCGAGATTGCGCTCGGAGGAAGCCCGGTGCCTGACATGCCAATCCTACTGCAAGCCATCGAGAGAGGAGTCAACTACATCGACACCTCTAACAGCTACCAGAACGGCAACAGCGAGCGCCAGATCGGCCAGCTCCTCAAGTTGGCGGGAAGGGATAAAGTCCACGTGGGGACTAAATTCCATCTCAGACGGAACTGGAACGAAGAAACCATAATAAGCTCTGTTGAGGACAGTCTCGAAAGGCTCAACACTGATTATTTAGATGTTCTTCTCATCCATGGAGCGGCAGATGAAGAAAACCTGGATGATGAAAGAGTCTTGAGTGCATTCGAGAAACTGAAAAAACAGGGGAAATACAGGTTCAGAGGTCTATCCTGCCATTCAAACCACCACAAGGTTGTACAGAAAGCTGTGGACTGCGGGTATTATGATATGGTTCAGCTCGGCTATAATGTCTTCGATATTCAGGAGACAGAAAAAGAGGTCCAAACCTACGACGACTATTTAGGGGCAAGCGGGATCAAACATCTCATTTCCCGGGCTAAATCCAAAGATGTCGGAATCATCGCCATGAAAACGCTCAAAGTCGGCGGGAAAAGACAGAATCTTGAAAAATTTAAAACCGGCACAACCTCGCTCTTCCAGGCCATGCTCAAATGGGCTTTGGAAAACAAGGACATATCTGCAGTCGTCACAGAAATGTTGACCTACGAGCAGCTGGAAGAAGACCTGGCTGTGGTCGGAAAGCCACTTTCCGAGAAGGAAAGAAGAAACCTGATGCGCTTTGTCGCCGAGAGGTCAAAGGACTACTGCCATATGTGCGGCCTCTGTCAATCAGCCTGTCCTTGCGGGATCAAGACCACAGCCATCCTTCGCTTCTTAGCCTATTATGAAGGCTATAATAAAACCGAACTCGCAAAAAAGTCCTATTCCCGCCTGAAATCATTTGAGAATGCCTCTGCCTGTAAGAACTGTGGGGAATGCGAAAAATCCTGTCCTTACGGAGTCTCTGTAAGGGATAAAATAAGAGAGGTTCATGATCTCTTCGGATGAAGAGAGTAATCCTTTCTGATTTAGACCGTGCACCCTGCTCCGACTGAACTCCCCCTGCGTTATCCATGCAGTTAGCTCAGGCCAGGCTGTCCTGCAGCACAAGAGACACCTTTGTTACCGCTGCTACCTCCCGGTCCTGACGGGATTCACAAAGAGCCCTTTGCGCAGGGCCCAAACCGTCAACACCACTTACACAGACACTGTCCAGAAAAAGCGCAGCCTCGACAGGGAATTCGACCCCACTGTAGCGGATTGTGGGCAACAGGGCACCGCTAGCTCCCCATCTAGCACGGTCTATTTTATCCTATCTTTATTGATTCAACTTCAGTGATAGCAAACGTTCGACAGACATGAAAAATGCTATCTCTATCTCCTCCCTTTGTCAATGGGTCAGGCCTTGATACAAATCCTCCATATTCCCTCGCCACCGCCAAAACTAACAATAGCCAGGACTATTCTAATGCTTTGATGGATTGTGTCCAGCTGTTGAGGCACAACTCTTCTTTTATTTCTCGAGTTCTTTTGGTCTTAATTCTTCAATAATTTTTGCATCCACCCAGTAAATATCTCCGTTGCCGTTCTGAGGCTCAGTCCAGGCCTTTTTGATAGTCTCATATGTCAATGAAGATAGGCCCGAAAGATTTGCTCCCCGTCTGCTTGTATAAAAGAGGTATTTACCACACGGGGAAAGTATCTGGCAGTTCTCATTCTCTTCAGAATTAATCCTTTTCCCCATATTTTTCAACGGTAACCAGGAGTCGTCCTCTTGCTGATTTCACTGCAGGCATGATCCTTTTTCCTCTCAGCTTTTTATAGCGAATGTCCCCTAGGGCATTTGATAGCCCATCCACGCAAACGGGATCCCCGTATCGCCAAAAAAACTCTCAACAGCATCCCTGGCCACTCCGGAAGGTGAAGGGCCGCTGGCAAGAACTACAAGCCCGGCCTGCGGCTTCGGAAAAAACACAGCGAAATTCTCAAAACCCTCCTCGGCACCGACATGAAAATAGCTCTCACCCAAAAAACTCCGAAAATAGATCCATCCCAGGCACCAGTAAGGCTCCGCACCGTCAACCCAACCGCCCGGTTCATTGGCTTGAGGCCCAAAAAGGGCCTTGGCCGTCATCTTTACAAATGGATTGAGCATTTCCGAATGCATCTTTTCACTCAATCCGTCACCGGCGATCACGGCTTCAAGAAAACGGGCATAATCACCGATCGTGCATATGAGCGATCCGGCGGCATTCCGTTCCCGGAACAACTGTTCGCTAAAGAAAGCCGGAATGGTTTCAATATCAAAGCTCAACTTATTTTGCATCGACCTGTCCAATAAAAAAAAGCTGTCTCTCATCCTGAGTGGGGTAAAGAGAACCTCTGCGCTCAATTCATCGAGATTCCTGCCGCTCAGACTCTCAAGGATCGCCTGCAGGAAGCGGTATCCTTCTCCGGAATAGCTGAAGGAAGACGCCGGGTCGAACTTGAACCGGAGCCGGCGGTCGGATTCCTGCCAGCGCCAATTGGGAAAGCCGCTGCGGTGGGAAAGAACGGTGCGGGCCGTGAGGAGTTCCAGGCGCGGATCGGCAGCGACATCGGGATAATCCCGCAACAGATCCGCCTTTTTTCCCACCGTGGCCAGCAAAGATTGGTCAAGGCCGAAGACTCCCTGATCAACCATCTTCAAAACTAGATACGCGAACACCGGCTTGCTCAGGGAACAGGCCCTAAAGAGGGTCTGGGAGCAGACTCCGCCCCTGGATCCATCACCCATGACACCAGCGAATTGGGAGTCGATAATTCGGCCCTCGCGAATAACGGTCAAAGCCAAGGCTCTCGTTCCGGGATGGCGTGCCAGTATTTTTGACGCCATGTCATCAGAAGTGCTCCCCTCATTTGCCGGTATACTTCCCGCAAAAGTGTTTTCGGTTTTAAAGAATCCTTTTCCCAAAAAAAGGAAGATTATTGTGAAAAACAGTGTCAACATCAACGCCAAAAGCTTATGTCCTTTATTCATCATTCATTCCTCCGTGTTCTTCGGCCTCAACTTCCTGATGACCTTTGCCGCGGCCCAGCAGATGCCGCAGGCCTTGGCGTAGAAAAGATATTCCTCATAATCTCTCCTTTTATTGAACATTCTTCTATTGCTTTCAAAATTAAAGATCCTTCATAAGGAATTTTACCGCATTTGATATAAAGCTCATTTATACAAAAAAAAAATAAATTTTGATATAGGATAAAAGTCTTATTTTTTAAAAATCATACTTTTGTCTTATCTCTAATATTCAAAGGCTTATCTTGATCATGTTGAATCACTTGAATAAATATTCCCCATATCCACTTTATAAAAGAGAACAGCCAGGATTCCGCTGCTCTGCAATTCAGTCTTGAGCTTCTCTTTTGCATGATAAAGCAGTTCCCTGGCAATTTTGGTATCAATATGTAACCATTTTCTTTGATATCCACTGCTTTTCTCTAAGAATCCAAGGACAAGAGACACCTGTCCTTCCGGTCGCATTGAAAAGTAACTCATTGCAGTGAACAGCATCGTAATCGATTGATCCTGGATAGTATCTCGGCAATTACTTCCTTTTAGAGTGATTTTGTTAAGTGATTTTTATATATAATATGGGGAATATGGAGTCAGATGTGTCTTCTCAAGGAAATAGAGTGCTTACTTCCTCCCCTAAGTTTGACAGGAAAACGAATGAATTGTTATCATAAGTTTTCGGCATCATCACCAAGGAGTGAACGAATATGTTTTTCTGGGACTATACAATTTTCCTTTTAATCCCTCCTCTCCTCCTGGCTCTCTATGCCCAGCAAAAAGTCAAGAGCACCTACAGGCTTTACAGCACGAAGCTGGCTTCCTCAAGAATTTCCGCCTCGAGGGTAGCTCAGGAAATATTAAACTCCAGCGGAGCCTCTAACGTCCGGATAGAGCAGGCTGCTGGCCAACTGACCGACCATTATGACCCGAGAAAAAAAGTCCTTCGACTGTCGCAGGGAGTTTACGGAAGTCCCTCGCTAGCAGCTTTAGGAATCGCGGCTCACGAAGCCGGCCATGCCATCCAGCATCATTCCGGCTATGCGCCTCTTCACCTGAGAAATGCCATCTACCCGGTCGCCAATCTCGGTTCTTCGCTGGCCTTTCCTCTCTTTTTCATCGGTTTCCTCTTCAGCAGGCAGGGGCCGAGCCTTCTCATGGATATAGGAATTCTACTCTTTGCTGGAGCCGTGGTCTTCAGTCTCCTGACTCTTCCGGTTGAACTCAATGCCTCCAGACGCGCTATGGGGCTTCTCCGCGACGGAGGATATTTAAGAGAGGACGAACTCCAGGGTGCCCGTAAAGTCCTCTCAGCGGCAG
>JAOUKO010000023.1 GCA_029882525.1 Candidatus Aminicenantota bacterium
CAATCCCGGAGGTTGCCGCGCCTCTTGGGATGAGCGGGATTCTTTTCTTCAGGCAGTAGGAAAACAGCTTCTGGATGTCGCTGGGGCTCTCCGGCTGAAAAACGGATTGAATTTTGGGAAGTCTATCTTTTATAATACGGGGGAGTTCAATCGATTCTATTGCGTATAATCTGGTTTCGAGTGTACCGTCAAGTATCATTTAAAGCTAAATATTATAAAAAAATTTTCATTTGTCAAGAAATATTTGATAATAATTAACAAATGTATAATATTATTCTAAAATGAATTACATATAATATATTAAAAGGAGGCGCTGGTGGATGAGCTGGAAACAAAAGTGATCAGAGCCCTCAATCAGAATTCTCGGAAAAGCTTTCGGGAAATAGCCAAGGAGATCGGGACATCCGCTCCGGTGGTCATCAATAAAATCAAGAAGCTGGAAGAGGCGGGGGCGATTAAAGGGTACATTCCCATCCTGGACCCGGAATACTTCGGCTACACCCTCATGGCCGTGGTGGCCTTACGGATCTCCCATGGAAAACTCATCGAGGCCCAGGAGAGGATCGCCGAAGATCCGCATGTGATGGCCATTTATGACGTGACCGGAGATTGGGATTCGATAGTGATCGCTCGGTTTAAGAGCCGAGAGGACTTGAACAGCTTCATAAAGGGAATACTCGCTCAGAAATACGTGGACAGGACAGTGACCCATATCGTGCTCAATGTGGTCAAGGACGAACGCCGCCTCATCGTCTAAAAAGTAATAAAAAGGGGCCAGGCCCCTTTTTAAAAAAAGTGGGACAGTCCCTATTTTTCCTAATACAAGGACTGAAAGGGACAGTCCCAAAAAATGGGGCCTGGCCCCTTTTTCTTACCAGAAGATGATATAAAGAGCGATGGTCACCGCTATCACCGCAGCGCCCAGCCAGAGGACACTTTTGGCGGGTTTCATATCGACCTTGCCCGTTGAGGGCAGTTTTTTCGGCTCAGGCAGAGGCTTCAGGATCGTGACTATGGCCATGGCCAGGATCAGGATGGCGAAGGTGATGGCCATTTTATTCAGGAACACGATATGGTTGAAACACCTCAGATGGAGAATGCCGTAGACAGGGACATTAAGGATGAGTGCCGTGATCGCGGCTGAAGAGGGAGCACGCCTGAAGAGCAGCCCGAAGACAAAGGCAGCCAGAATTCCGGGTGAGATGAATCCCTGGAAGTCCTGGATGTAATGGAAGATCCCCATCAGCTTCGGATGACCCAGCAGGGGGGCTATGATACAGCCGATGACCACGAATATCACGGTCATCAGGCGGCCGATCGAGATCAGCGATCTGGGTGAGGCGTCTTGCTTGAAGTGCCGTTTGTAGAGGTCCATGGTGAAGATGGTCGAGGCTGAGTTCAGCATGGAGTCGAGCGAGCTCATGACCGCTCCGAAGATGGCTGCGAACATGAATCCCTTGAGGCCTGCCGGGATAAGGTTCCTGATCAGCAAAGGATAGGCCATATCGGCTGTCTGCAGCTGGTCACCGTAGAGCTGCAGGGCCATGATCCCGGGAAAGACAACGATAAAGGGGATGAGCAGTTTCAACCAGGCCGCAAAGACCACGCCGACCTGTCCCTGCTTGAGGGTTTTGGCCCCGAGTGTACGCTGCATGATGTACTGGTTCAGACCCCAGTAGTAGAAGTTGGGGATCCAGATCCCGACCAGAAGAGCTGTCCAGGGGATCTCAATATGGTCCGCCGGAAGGACCATGTGAAGCCTGTCTGCGTTGGCCTGAAGAAAATTGCCCACGCCGCCAACGGCAATGAACCCGAGAACCATGGTCAGCGCTCCGCCTATTATCAGGGCTGAGCCCTGGATGAGGTCGGCCCAGACGACGGCTTTTAAGCCGCCGTAAGTGGTGTAAAAGGCCGCGATGAAGCCGATGATCCAGACAGCCAGAGTCAGGTTCATGCCGAAGATGGTATGCAGGGTCAAACCCCCGGAGTAAAGGACAGCTGCGATGGTGACCGCCACATAGATGATCACAGTGTAAATGGCCATGATCGCTCGAGGGATGGGGCTGAAGCGGTGTTCGAGGAATTCGGGAATGGTGAAGATGCCGATCCTGAGGAATTTGGGGAGGAAGAAAAGGGCGACAAATACCAGGGTTATGGCCGCGATCCACTCATAACTCGCCACGGCCATCCCGACGTGTCCGGCGCTCTGACCGGCCATCCCGACGAACTGCTCGGTGGAGATGTTGGAAGCGATGAGGGAGAACCCGATCAGATACCAGAAGAGAGTTCTGCCTGCCAGGAAGTAGTCCTCGCTCGTTTCCTTTTTTTTACGGCTTTTGTAGAGGCTGGTTCCGACCACAAAGCCGATGAACGCCAGGAAAAAGGCGATATCAAGCCAGCTGAGGTTCATGACTCGTTCCTTTCATTTTTATTGTTTGATCGTTCTCTCCATTTTTTCCAGCGCCAGTACAGATAGACCGCCGGGATCTGATACATGGCGATGATGATGGGCGAGAGGATGAACCAGTAGATGTTGAAGTCAGGTGCAAACAGGATTATGAAAGCGGCGATCCCGCCCAGGGATAACAGCACGCAGGCTGTCAGCCAGAGCGCGGAATATATTCTGTTCACTTTCTGTGCTGAATTCAACTGGTGGGCGGTACTGGATTCGAACCAGTGACACCCGGCTTGTAAAACCGGTACTCTACCGCTGAGCTAACCGCCCACGTATTTCTGGTCTTTATTTGATAAAGACTTCATTAAGTTAGAGAAAAGAGCCCTTTTTGTCAAGAAAATGCCGATAAACGCAAGCTTCTTAATTTTCTGGCTGAGGCAAGCATTCGACCAATGGAGAAATGAGGCGCCGGTTCCCCTCCGTCCTTGCCAAGACCCTCCCACCCTCCTTCATGGGCTCCGGATGGAGAGGAAGCGGCGCTTTAAAAGATCATACCTCCATAATTCACTGTTACGGAAATAGACATGCTTCCTTGATGAACTCCGGTTGACATAAAGGTAGGCATATGTTAAAGTTAGGTTCCCTCATTTTCCAATAAGACATTACAATAGAGGAAAAAAAGATGTTTGCTGTTATCGAAACAGGCGGAAAACAGTATAAAGTCCAAAAAGGCGATGTTCTTGCCGTCGAAAAACTTGACATAAAAGAAGGACAGAAAGTCACTTTTGATAAGGTTCTTCTTGTTGAAGGAGATGGAGAGACGCTGATCGGGACTCCTCATGTCAAGGATGCGCTGGTCGAAGCAGAGATCGTCGAGAATTTCAAGGATAAGAAGGTCATCGTTTTCAAGAAAAAAAGAAGAAAACAGTACAAGAAAATGAGAGGACACCGCCAGGAGCTCACCCGGGTCAGGATCGAGGAAATTGTTTCCAGCTTGAAAGCTGTTCCCAAGAAGGAAGCTCCAAAAGAGGTCAAGAAGGTGGAGAAGAAGGCTGCTCCAAAGATGAAAAAAGAAGTGAGCGCGGCCAAGCCAGAAGAGGTCAAAAAAGAGCCTCCCAAGAAAGAAGTGAAGAAGGCTCCAGCCAAGAAGGTGTCCAAGGCTCCGGCTAAAGCCAAAACAGCTCAAGCCGCTAAGCCTGAAGCGAAAGCAGCTCCCAAAAAGAAACCTGCTGCGAAAGCCGCAGCCAAAGCCAAGACTAAAACCATAAAGAAGGAGAAATAGAATGGCGCATAAAAAATCAGGTGGAAGTGCAAAGAACGGCAGGGAAAGTGCTGCCAAGAGGCTGGGAGTCAAAAGATACGCTGGCCAGTTCGTCAAGGGGGGGTCCATCCTCGTGCGCCAGAGAGGCACTCCGTTTAAGCCTGGAATAAACGTGGGAAGAGGGAAGGATGATACCCTCTTCGCTAAGATCACGGGAACTGTCCAGTTTGAAACCAAAGGCAGGAAGCAAAAATTCGTCTCTGTGATTCCTGCCTAGGAGGTCCGGTCTCCCTTCAATATGTTCGTTGACCAGGTCCAGGTTACCTTCCGCGCAGGCCATGGCGGAAACGGCTGCGTGAGTTTCCGGAGAGAAAGGGGGGTTCCCCGAGGCGGTCCTAATGGCGGCCGCGGCGGCAACGGAGGCAGCATCTACCTGGTTTCTGATGAAAACCTCAATACCCTCGCCTATTTCCGGTTTCATCATATAAATAAAGCTCCGCGCGGCGCCCACGGCGAGGGAGGAAATCGCCAGGGAAAAGGCGGTGCAGACCTGTACCTGAATGTTCCTGTGGGGACCATTGTCAGAGAAAAAAATAAGAATCAAGTCCTGTTCGATTTTATCTCCCCAAAACAGCAGTTCTTGGCTGTCAAGGGGGGAAAAGGAGGCAGAGGAAATGCCTCTTTTGCCTCGCCCACTCATCAAGCGCCCCGGGAATGCGAAAAAGGCCAGCCCGGGGAGGAGAAAGATTTCACCCTGGAGCTGAAGCTGATCGCCGATGTGGGTTTGGTCGGATTTCCCAACGTCGGAAAATCCACCTTGATTTCCAAGATTTCGGCGGCCAAGCCTGAGATCGCGGATTATCCGTTCACGACGCTCATCCCTAACCTGGGAGTGGTGGACGTGGATGAATTCAGGAGCTTTGTGGTCGCGGACATACCCGGCTTGATAGAGGGCGCTCATCAGGGCCACGGCCTGGGGACGAAGTTCCTGCGGCATGTTGAACGGACGAAGATCCTGCTCCATCTTATCGATATGTCTCCGTACACGGGGAGGGATCCTGTCCAGGATTTTAGAACGGTCATGAAAGAGCTCGAAGCATTCAGCCCTCGATTGATCAAAAGGCATCAGATACTGGCTGCAAACAAGATTGACCTGCTCGGCGGAGATAAGAGCAGCTTGGAGAAGGTGAGGAAGATGGCTGACAGGGAGGGGCTTCCGTTTTTTGCCATCTCGGCACTCAAAGAAGAGGGAATCAGAAGGCTGGTGAATGAATTGGCCAAAACCTTAGAGGAGCTGCAGGAGAAGTCGAAATAATCCCATGAAGAAGGAAAGAATAGGGCTGTTTGGAGGCACTTTCAATCCTATTCATTCCGGCCATCTCAAGGCCGCAGAGATCGTCCAAAAAAGGCTCTTCCTGGATGAGGTTCTTTTTATCCCATCCTATATTCCGCCTCATAAGAAATATAGAGGCATCGCTGATCCTCATCACCGCCTAAAAATGGTCGAGTTAGCTGTTCGTTCCTTTCCTCGATTTGTTCCGTCTTCCCTCGAGATCGATGCTCAGGAGAGGTCTTATTCAATCATTACCCTGGGCAAGGTTAAAAAGCTCTACCCAAGATCCCTGATATTCTTTATCCTGGGCATCGATGCTTTTCTGGAAATCGATACTTGGAAAGAATACGAGCGGGTTCTTGAGCAGTGTTTTTTCGTGGTCATCAGCCGGCCCGGGTTTCATTTGGGTGATGCGGGGAATGTGCTGGGCGGGGAAATCGAGGGAAAGATGTTTTTGGTCCCTGAAGCTGAAGCCCTAAACCCTGATATGCTGGATAAATACAGGATCTTCCTTCTGCCCATAAACGCTTTGAGTATCGCCTCCACTGAAATCAGGAAGAGGGCCCTGAAGGGCGAGTCCATCAAGAGTATGGTCCCCGGGGAAGTAGAGGCCTATATTAAGGAAAATAAACTCTATCAGAGTTGAGTCATGAGCGAGGAAATGCCAAAGAAAAAAATGACCAAAAGGAGTCTTCCGCCTGAAGTCAGGATTTCCATCCAGGCCTGCCTGGATAAGAAAGGAGAGGAGCTTATTGTTCTGGATTTAAGAAAAATAGCTTCTTTCACCGACTACTTCATCATCCTGCACGGGAACTCCTCCAGGCAGAACACGGCTATTTACGAGTCCATCGAAGAGGAGCTGAAGAAAAAGAATATCAGGCCTTTGAGCGTGGAGGGCAAAGAGCGGGCGGAGTGGATTTTATTGGATTATGGCAGTTTTATCGTCCACGTCTTCTCCAGAAACGCCCGCGAGTATTATTCCTTGGAGAAGCTCTGGGGGGATGCTCCTCGCATATCCTATTGATTCTTTCTTAGTATCGGAACAATTCAATAAAATAGTGTATTAAGGAAGCATTTTTATTTCTGTGAGAAGGGAATCATCTCCCCTAATTGTGAAGCGCAGCGCCGCTTCCCCTCCATCTTTGCCAAGACCCTCCCACCCACCTTCATGGGCACTGGATGGAGGGGAAGCGGCGCTGTAACAGATTACACCTTCATGATTCACTGTCACGGAAATAAAAGATGCTTCCAGTTAATAAAAAAAGATTGACATTTTCCGCGTGAATCATTATTGTTTATGAATTATTTTTTCGAAATGGGAGGTTTTCCATTCGCTGAATGGGATGGATTCAGTAGCTCCGGATGAGAATAAGGATCCTATGGCCCGGCAAGACACACAACAGAGATATAGAGAATTTGCAGCAGTTTTATCTGGAACGGATCAACCAGATGGAGAAATGCGAGCTCATCCAGACAAAGACAGCCAAGGGCATTTCCGAGAAATTCGCCCAGAGAATCATGGATATCGAGGCTGCTGACCTTGAAAAACACTTTAAAAATGATTATATTATCTGCCTCTTTGATGAGGGAAAAGAGATGAACTCTTTCGAATTTGCCCGGTTTTTAAAGAGTATTCCTTCCAGTTCCGCACGAGCCATAACCTTCATTGTGGGAGGATTTTTGGGGCTGGAAGAAAGGATATTGAAGAGAGCAGATGCCCTTCTTTCTCTCTCTCAGATGACTTTCTCTCATGAGTTGATCAGGATCATGCTCCTGGAGCAGATATATCGTTCCTTAATGATCATTCAAGGAAGACAATACGTTAAATAGGGGGAGAGTTTTGGATAAAGCAGATAGAGAAAAATACAAGAAAAATCTCCTGGAGAAAAAGGAAGCAATCATTGCCAAGCTGAGCGAAGTCTATAACGAGAGTAAAGAAGTCGAGTCAGGCATCGCTCAGGATATTGTCGATAGAGCGGAGAGCTCTTACACCAAGGAATTCCTCCTCAGCCTTTCTGATACCGAGCGGGCACAGTTATTCATGATCGACGAAGCCTTGAGAAGAATCGAGAAGAATGAATTCGGAATCTGCCAGATGTGCGGGAAAAACATCAGCAAGAAGAGGCTGGACGCTGTTCCCTGGTCTCCGTACTGCATCGAGTGCCAGGAAAAGTCTGAAGAGGAATCTTGATATCTTCTCTTCACAAAAAAATTACCTCAGTCACCAAGCTCGCCGAGCTGATCTTTTTTCCCTCTTTCTGTGAACTGTGTTCCTCTCTGCTGGAGCTCCCCGAGGAAAAAATCATCTGCCAATCCTGCTGGGAAAGGATGATCCCTTTTACCGGCTCATACTGTCTGTGCTGCGGCCGCTTCTTTGAGGCCGGAGTCGAGCCCCATCTTTGTCAGGACTGTGTGCAGAAGAGGCCTCCTTTCTCCTGCCACCGTTCATACGGCCGGTATGGGGGGAGACTAAAGGATGCGATCCTTCTTTATAAATACCGGAGATTTCGCATACTGGGCAGGGATTTTGCCCGGATCATTCACCGTGCTCTGGGCAGGGATGAGAATATCTGGTGGAAGGCAGATTTTATCGTTCCTGTTCCACTTCACCCCAAAAGACAAAAAAAACGTGGTTTTAACCAGGCTCAGGTCATAGCCCAGGAGCTGGCGAAGCTGAGAGGAGTCGAGATCGTGGATGATGTCCTGGTGAAAGTCAAAAATGCACCTCCTCAGACTTCCCTCGAGTTAGAGGAGAGAGCCGAAAATGTGTCAGGCGCGTTTTCCGTTGTCAATCGAAAGAAGATAAAACGGAAAATCGTGATTCTTGTGGATGATGTCTTCACTACAGGCTCGACTTTGAATGAATGCAGCTCCGTCCTGAAAAAATCTGGTGTCGAGGATGTGAGGGCACTGACCCTGGCTCAAGCTTGAAGTATTTCTTTTTTTTAAAAAAAAGCGCCCGGGTCAAAAGACCGCAGGCGCCCAGTCTTATTTGAAGAGCGAACTGACTTCTTATTTCTTGTTTTCGGATGAGCTTTTTGGCTTGAGTATCTTTACCTTTTTGGGTTTCAACTCGGGCTTCTTGGGCATGGTGATTCTCAGGATCCCGTTTTCGCTTTCCGCCTTGATATTGTCCTGGTCGATGTTCCTGGGGAGCGTGAAGGACCTGTAAAAGGAACCGTAGGCGCGCTCAATCCTGTGATAATTCTCTTCTTTGGTTTCCTTTTCAAAATTTCGCTCACCCTTGAGAGCGAGCGTATTATCTTCGAGCTTGATCTCGATGTTTTTCTCATCGACACCAGGGACTTCAGCTGTCAGGACAATCTCGTTTTCGGTCTCATAGATATCCACCGAAGGACTCCAGCTGCTGGCAACCATGTCTTTCTCTTCTCCTCGAGAGGTGAAAGCATCCTCAAAAAGACGGTTCATTCTTTCCCTTAAAGTCACTAGATCCCTGAAAGGATCCCATCTGATTATAGCCATTGTAACCTCCTAAATATCTTAGTATGTTTATAATATAATATATGAGTGTTAATATGTCAAGTATTTTAGAAAAAATCTTATTTTCAATGGAAAACGGGTTCCTTTTTACCGGGAACTCTCGATAAGGATTGTGGCTTCACCCTTTAACTGCTTTTTTTCCAGTTTCTTAGCCAGTTCTTCAGCATTTCCCCTGATGAATTCCTCATGAACCTTGGTCATCTCTCTGGCGATGACGACCTTCCTGTTTCCCAGTGTTTCCAGGCATGCCTGGAGAAAGGAGTGGATCCTTCGGGTGGGGAGGTAGAACACGAGTGTCGATTTTTCGTTTTTCAGGGAGGAAAGCAGTTTTTTTAGGGCTTCCTTTTTAGGCGGAGGGAAGCCAAGAAAGAGAAACCTGTGGGTGGGAAGTCCGGATGCGGAGAGAGCCGCGGTCAGGGCTGAAGCCCCGGGAATCGGGATGACCTGGATTCCCTGGGCTATTGCTTCCTTGATGAGCGGATAGCCAGGGTCAGATATACCAGGCGTGCCTGAATCTGTGACTAAAGCCACATCATCCCCTTGCTTGAGAAGACTTACGATTCGGGGCATTTTTTGGCTTTCCCTGGGGTGGTAATAGCTGATGAGTGTTTTTTTCAGGTTGTATGAGTTCAGGAGTTTTAAAGTCTGCCGGGTGTCCTCACAGGCTATGATGGATACTTCTTCGAGGACTCTCAGAGCCCTGAGTGTGAGATCCTCAAGGTTGCCTATAGGGGTAGCGATGATGTACAGAATGCCCGAGGGTTTTCTCCCAGAGTGAGCCTCCTTCATGACCTATCTGTCCCAGTCGTACGGATAGAGAAAATCGTGTCCAACGGTCCGGGAGGATATCTTGGGTATAGGAGCAAGTTTCCGCTTGAACTCGGAATTCTTTATCAGACGGATGATTTTTTCGACAGCCTCCTTTTTGAACCCGGAGGCGATGACATCTTTCTTGGGCACTCTCTTGTCCACAAGCTGAAAGAGCGTTTCGTCCATTTCTTCATAGGTGAGGCCGAGTTCCTCTTCGTCCGTCTGGCCTGTCCACAAGCCGGCAGATGGGGGCTTGTTCCTGATTTTCTCAGGGACTCCAAGATGGCGAGCAAGCTGTTTGATCTGAGTCTTGTAAAGGTCCCCCAGAGGGTTGATCGCGCAGGCCATATCTCCATGGATGGTTCCGTAGCCCAGCAGCAGCTCCGTCTTGTTGCTTGTGCCGAGGATCAGAGCTTTCTCCCGCGAAGAGAAATCATAGAGGATGGACATCCTTTCCCTGGCCATTTTATTGCCCTTTTCAACTCTATTTTTGGTCGGGTATCGAGAGAAATAGGCATTGACCATGGGCGAAATATCTATGTTCTTTGACCGGACGCCCAAAAGCTTGGCGATTTCCTGGGCATCCTTCACATCCTGGCTGAAGGATTCCCCGTAAGGCAGGATGAGGCAGATCACGTTTTCTGGTTTGAGTGCTTTCGCTGCCAGGAAGGCACAGACGGAGGAGTCGAGCCCTCCGGAGAGACCCAGGATCCCTTTTTTATAATTGAATTTGTAGAGCTCTTCCCTGATGAATGAAGTGAGGATCTTTTCGACAAAAGCCTCGTTAATCTTCATATTTCCTGACAATCCTCTTCAGCGCTTCCAGGATGACCTCGGGCTTATCATCTCTTTTGTACGGCCATTTTTTTCGCCCTGTGCGGATTTCATCCGTGTTGATATCCTGGAGGAGAAAATCCTGGTCAACATAGGATGCCCTGGCGACCATCTTTCCTGTTGGGTCGCAGATGAATGAGCCGCCGGCAAAGTGTTTTCCATCCTCGAAGCCAACCCTGTTGCAGTAGATGAGGAAGACCGTGGAAAAACGCGAGACAGTCTCTCCCATTAACTCCCACATGTGGCTTGTCTCGTAAGACTCTTCCTGGACCATTCCTCGTCCCGGAGCTGCGCTGATGACGATGATGATCTCCGCCCCACCTGCAAAAAGCAGGTAGCTGGCCCCGTAGCTGAGAAAATCCCTGCAGATCATCATTCCTGATTTTCCGTATGGTGTAGGAAAGGCATGGAAGTTTTTCCCCTGGGCGAAAAACCTTGCTTCGTCGAACATCCCGTAAGTAGGGAGGAAGACCTTGCGGTGCACATGAAGGATTTTTCCTCCGGATAAAAAGGCGGCGGAATTGTAGAAGAGTCCTCTCTCTAATTCTTCCACAAACCCGATGACAAGGGAGATTTCCTGGCTCGCCGCCTTGAGCTTGCGAAAGACCGTGTCTTTTCCAGGAACCAGGGCCACTTCCTCGACCATGTCCATCAGGGTGTACCCGGTGAGGCTGAGTTCGGGGAAGATCAGGAGATCGGCTCTTTTCTTTTTTGCTTTTTCGATGTAACGGAAATGCAGGTCAAGGTTTCTGCGCAAATCGCCAAGATGGGGGGATATCTGAGCTAGAGCGACTCTCACGTGGGAAAAGTTACCATAATTTATCCTCAATTTCAAATAGAGTTGCGAGGTAAGGTGTCGGCAGATTTTATGAATAATTCAGGTAAATTATCTTTGCATAATTGTATCTTTTTTTATAATATTATATCCAATTGAGGACGGAGGGATGGAGCATATCGGTCAGTTTTTAAGGGAGATTCACTTCGAAAAGAAGAGTGGTTGTCTTGCGTTCAAGCGGAAAGGGATCCAGAAATACCTTTTCTTCCAGCGCGGGGTCTTGGTCATCGCCAAATCCACCCAACCTCAGGAGCTTCTCGGAGAAGTTTTACTGAAGCTGGGAAGAATCTCCGTCGATACTTTCACCAATATCGACCTCTACATCGACCCCATGGAGAGCTTGGGAAAGACTCTTATCAAAAAAGGCCTGATAACCCAAGGAGATTTGAATGACGGCTTGATGTTCCAGATGAGAGAGATCACCTTGAACATCTTTCCTTTTTTTGATGGAAAGTTGGGCTTTCAGGAAAGGAAAGAAATCGACAAAAAGAAGTTCGAATATATGATGGACGTTCCTGACCTGATAGAGGAAGGAATCAGGCGTATGGATTTCACTCCTCAGCTGCAAAAATTAATCGGGGATAAATATCCTGTTCCTCATAAAAAAGAATGTCTGGATCGGTTGACACAGGAAGAGAAAGATCTGCTGGCGACAATCGATGGCAAGACATCCTCTGAAGAACTCGCTCATTCCATGGGAGTGATGCCAGAGTTTTTCTGGAAGAGCCTCTACCTCTTTTACTGCTTGAGCCTGATCGACATTAAACGGGCCAGAGTTGAAGAGGAGGTTCCCGAAAAGGAAGAAAAACCCAAGAAACCACCTGTCCGGAAAAGAAAAAAGGCTAGAAAAAAGGCAGTCCCCAAGAAAAAAGAGGAGGAAGTCCCAGAAGAAGTGAGGAAGGAAGAAAGAAAGCCTTCGGTGGAAATTGACGAGAAGCTGAAGGAAAAAATTTCAGAAGTGGAAAAGCTCAAAAACGATATTCCCAAACTGGATTTTTACCAAATCTTAAATGTGCCCCGCACTGCTTCTCAAAAAGAGGTAAAAAAAGCCTATTTTGAACTGGCCCGCAACTATCATCCTGACCGCTTTGACCGGGACTTGCCAGCAGAGATAAGGGAGATGGTCGAGGAGGTTTTTGGGATTATCACCAGTGCCTTCCAGACCCTGACCAACGAGGAAGAAAAGCAGGGGTACGATGCTAAACTCGCCAAACCTGCAGAGCCGGACAGGAAAGAGCTTGATAATCAAGCCGATATCAAGTTCCGCCAGGGAAGGAACCTGTTCAGCCGGGGGAAATACGAAGAATCTTTAGTTTTCTTTGAGGAAGCCATCAAGCTGAGAAGCAACAAAGCCAGCTTTTATCTTCACCTGGCCAGGGCTGAGGCGAAGGTTCCCGCGTTTCAGGAGAAGGCCGAAGAGGATTTCATCAAGGCTATCGACATGGAGCCTTGGCAGGCGGATGGTTATGTCGCCCTGGGTGAGTTTTACGCCAAGGAAGGGCTTTCGGTTAAGGCCAAGAAACATTTCAAGAAGGCTCTGGAGATTGAACCCGAGCATGCGGATGCTCGCAAGGCACTCGGTTCGGAAGAAGGATCTGAGAAGAAAAAAGGATTGAAAGGGATAATCAAAGGCTTGGGAAAGAAGAAAAAGAGGAAAAGCTAGCCTTTCCCCACCAGCTTGGCAAACTCTTTCTCCTCTATCGTCGGGATTCCCAGTCGCTTTGCCCGGATGAGTTTAGAACCAGGCGACTCGCCCACGATGACATAGGTTGTTCTGCTGCTCACTGAAGAGGAGACAGTCCCGCCCAGGCTTTCGATGATTTCAGCCGCCTCGTCTCTGGTGATCTCAGACAGCTTCCCTGTCAAGACAAAGGTCTGTCCGGCCAGGGGAAGGGTGCCTTTTTTCGCTTCCTCTTTATGAGAAAGTTTTAATCCCGCTTTTTTCAGCCTGCTCAGCAGCTTCCTATTTTCAGGCTGCCTGAAAAAGAAGACAACGCTTTCTCCCACTTTGGGACCGACGTCTTCGACCTGTACCAGTTCTTCCAAAGGGGCTGTGGATAATTTTTCTAAATCCTTGAAATGGGCTGCCAGGGCCTGAGCGGTTCTTTCTCCCACATATCTTATCCCCAGGGCAAAGATCAGCCGAGGCAGAGCTCTCTGTTTGGATTTTTCGATTTCATCCAGGAGATTCCGGGAGCTTTTCGAGCCCATCCTTTCCAAATTCTCCAAGCCCTGGAGTTTTAGATTGTAGAGGTCTGGGATCGAACGAACCAGTCCATTATCCATGAGCTGGTCGACCAGAGCATCCCCGAGTCCCTCTATGTTCATTGCCCTGCGTGATGCAAAGTGGAGCAGGGATTCTCTCAATCTGGCCGGACAGGAAGGATTCTCACACCTGGATATGGCCTCCCCTTCTGGCTTGAAAACGGAGGAGTTGCAGACTGGGCATCTGGTTGGAAAGACGAACCGGGATTCTTTCCCTGTCCGCCTTTCTTTCATGACGGAGACGACTTTGGGTATGACATCACCGCTTCGTTCGATGAGGACATGATCGCCGATCCGGATGTCTTTTCTCCTGATTTCGTCCTCATTATGGAGGGTCGAGCGGCTGATAGTGATTCCTGAAAGCTGGACGGGTTCAAGGATGGCCACAGGCGTCAGAGCTCCGGTCCTTCCAACCTGGACCCTGATATCTTTTATTTGAGTCGTGGCCTGCCTGGCGGGGAACTTGAAAGAGATAGCCCATCGGGGAAACTTTGACGTGCGGCCAAGAGCATTCTGCTGTCTTACAGAATCGACCTTAACCACGACTCCATCGACGTCATAATCCAGGCTCTCTCTCTTTTCATTCCATTCCTCCCAAAAGGAGCGGATTTGCGCCAAAGAAGTGTAACGCCGGGAGTGAGGATTTATTTTGAATCCCAGCTCTTTCAGCCTCTGAAGGCTGTTCCACTGGCTTTTTTGTTCTTTTCCTTCGGTGAAAATGGAGTAGAGAAACACATCCAACTGGCGGGAAGCGGCTTCTCGAGGGTCGAGATGCCGTAGAGAACCGGCAGCTGCATTCCTGGGGTTGGCGAAAAGAGGTTCACCTTTTTTTTCTCTTTCCTGATTGGTCATCTCGAAGGAGGCAAAAGGCAGGTAGACCTCGCCTCTGACCTCTATTTCATGATGATCCTTGATTGTCAGGGGAAAACTTCTGATCGTTTTGACGTTGAGGGTCACCTCGTCACCCCTATAGCCGTCTCCACGGGTCACAGCTTGAGTGAAGCGGCCGTCGCGGTAGATGACTGAAATGCCCAGGCCGTCTATCTTGAGCTCGGCCACGTATTCAATTTTTTCGCCGGGAATGATTTTGTGTATTCTCTCTTCAAATTCCTCCAGCTCTTCATAGCTGTAGCAGTTGTCCAGGCTGAGCATCGGCAGGCTGTGTTCCACGGATGAGAATCCGGAGATCGGTTGCTCCCCGACTCGCTGGGTGGGAGAGTCAGGCGTGATCAGGTCTGGGAATTGCCCTTCAAGCTCTTTTAGGCTCTTGACGAGGAGGTCAAATTCATAATCGGATATCTGAGGGTCGTTATCCACATAGTATTTTTTTTCGTGATGTTTGATTTCCTCTCTTAATTTCCGGATCTTTTGCTCTGCTTGCTTGCGGGATGGCTGTTTGAGACCCATGGCGTCTCCCTTATGGCGTGGGATCGATTCCTGTCGGAAGCAGGGACAGGTGAATAATATACCAGAAGCTGGAAAAGTTCAATCGGCAGTCAGAAGAAGTAAATCATAGTCAGTGATGACAAGTGGAAGAAGAAATGAACATGGATTGGGAATCGAGATTCTTCCAGGCAGGGATGTAAAGCTCTCGCCTTTTTTTATTTCCCCAGTCTTTTCTTGGTGTCGTCGATGAGCTTTTTGAATTTATCCAGAGCAGCCTGCTGTTTGACGACGAGCTCTTCGATGGATTTTTGGAGAGTTTCGATGTCGTCCTCCATGATCTTCATCATTCTTTTATCCGTGTCGGTAAGATCCTCTTCTTTTTTTTCTCCGAATCTTTTGTTGTAATCAGCAGTGAGGTCTTCCAGGTCTTTTGTCATTTTCTGGATTTCCTTGACGATCTCGTTGTACCTCAGCTCCTTGTTGTGGTTGAAGTAGAGGGATTCGGCCAGCTGCATGGCCTTTTGAGAATTGGCTGGCGAGAGGAAGCTTGCCTCGAGCAGATAATTGATAGCTTCGGGAGCGTCGGAGGGATTTTTTTCGGCATTGGCTGCCAGGATGATTCCGATGTTATAGGAGACATCTCCACTCTTCTGCATGGAGTAGGCTTGTTTATAGTATTTCAAGGCATCGTCTTTTTTCCCGTTTCTGTGCAGGGTTTTGGCATACAGGTAGATGCTGGGATAATCCCTGAGAGCCGTGGCTGTAATAGCAAAGGCTTTCTCTGCGTCTTTATAAAACTTGAAGTCGTAAAGATTTTTCCCGACTCTTTTCAGGTCGTTGGCAATCTGGGGGTCTTTTAAAATGTTGTAAGAATTTATGTAGGACTCGAGGGAACCTCTCGGGTCTCTTCCCTTCTCCAGGGCTATTCCGTTGGTATAGTAGGCGATTCCCATGAAGTGATTCCATTGAGCCGCGGACGCCCCGGCAGAATCTTTGTCCTTGTTGGACTTGGCGGTCTGAATGACCTGCTGAGAATAGGCTTTGGCTTTTTCCAGATTCTGGCCGCGCTGGCTGTAGATCGTGGCGGTGGTTATCATGACCCTGGATTGGGTGAAATCGTCCAGCCCGCCCAGAGCCAGAGCTTTTTCTCCGTATTCTGTCAACTCCTCGGGTGTCTTGCCCGGGTAGGGAAATACACAGAGCTCGGCATAGGCATATTTTTCATACTGGTTTCCTTTTCCTGCATTCGCTTTGAGCCATTCCTTGAGGAGCTGGGCTTTCTCTGTTGGGTCTTGGGTCGACATGGCTTTGATGTAAGCTTGGTCTGATTCACTGGTTTGGGCACTCAAGGCCGCATTAATAAATACAATGAGGATTAATGTGGTCAATACTGTTTTTCTCATTTTCAAACCTCACTCAAAAGATGCTTGATATGTTCAATCAAATGTTATATCAATCAAACAGATTTTTTAAAGTCTACTGAGTGTCTGTTTAATATATTAGCAAAATCTATGCCAAATTAAAAGCAAATAAGGTCGGAGCCTGGCTCATTTTATGATATGATACAATATCCAAAATATGGGTAGTCAAAAGGAAGATTTTACCGGGCGGTTCCTCAAATATGTGGGGAAACCCTTATCTCGGTCTGTTTCTCTTCGAGACTACTCCCACTTCAAAATCGGAGGAGCCGCAGATTATTTTTTTAAGGCGGCAGTCAACAAAGAACTTGTGAATGCCGTTCGCCTGGCACGGGAAGATTCCATCCCCTTTTATATCATCGGCGGAGGATACAACCTATTGTTTGATGATGACGGGTTTCGAGGACTGATCATAAAGAACGAGATCAAGAGGATAAGGAGAAGAAATAAGAGGGAAGTGGAGGTGAGTGCCGGGACTCCCTTGGATGATCTCATCCGCTTTACTGTAGAAAAAAGCTTGAGCGGCATGGAATTCATGGCCGGGATTCCAGGGACGGTCGGGGGAGCTGTTTTTGGTAATGCCGGTGCCTTCGAGCGGAGTATCGGCGACCTTCTCCAAGAAGCGACGCTCCTCGACAAAAAAGGAATGCAGGTTGTCGTCGACAGGAACCATTTCCAGTTCAGGTATAGACACAGCGTTCTCAAGAAAAAACATGACGTGCTTTTGAGCGCTGTATTCGGTCTGGGTGAGGGGAAAAAGGAGGAAATAAAAGCTCTTATCGACAGGAACCTGGAAAAAAGGAAGGAAAAACATCCTCCCTACGACCTGGCCTGCGCAGGAAGCTATTTTAAAAATCCCGTGCTTCCTGATGGGAGAAAGGTCCCGGCAGCCTATTTCCTGGAGAGAGTCGGAGCGAAGAAGATGAAAAAAGGAGGAGCCGCTGTTTATCCCCTTCACGCCAATTTCATCATCAACCGGGAAAAGGCCTCAGCTCAGGATGTCCTGCATCTTGCCCAGGAGCTGAAGAACAGGGTGAAAGAGAGATTCGATATCGATCTCGAAGAAGAGGTTATTTTTCTTCCAGCAGAGCCTTTAGTCTTTTGATCTTTTGGGGGGTCAGTTTTTTATCTCTTCTAGCCATTTCCAGCGCTTGAGATGCCAGCTGCTTATACGTCTCATAGTAAAGCTGGTTTTTTTTCAAAGCCTCAAGATGTTGCTGTACGGTCTCCCTGTCTCCTCTGATCACAGGCCCGGTCAGCGAGGAACGGATGTTAAATTTTTTTACATTATGTAAAGTCCCTTTCACCAGCGGGAGAAGAATTTGAAAGGCCTCTTCTTCCCGGATGCCTGTGCTGTGAAGAAGAGAACAGGCCATATCGAGAAGGACCACGAGAAAATTGGAGGCTGTGCTGCAGGCTGCATGGTACAGGGCTTTATCTTTAGCCCGGATGATGAAGGAGCGGCCGCCGAGTTTATGGATGATGTTTCGGGCTAGAGCGAGAGCCTCGCTTTCTCCTTCCAGGCTGAAATAGATGTCTCTGAAATGTTCGGGAGGGGTCCTCTTATGAGTAAAGGATTGGACGGGGTGGGCGGAGGCGGTCAGGGCTCCTTTTTTTTGGAGAGGTTTCAAAACTTCCGAAGAAAGGAGACCGGAGCAGTGAAGGACAAGCTTATTCGCCCAAGCGAGAGATGAAAGAGCCAGAGACTCTGAGACTCTCAGGATTTCCTCATCCGGCAGACAGAGGAAGACTATGGCTGCCGCGTCCGCCGTCCGGATGTTATCGGTGAAGGCCTGCCCTTGTCCGATGATCTGCCGGCTCTCCTCTGCGGATGGGAGTGTCCGGCAAGAGAGAGCCTTGATCATGTATCCTTTTTTTGAAAGCGCATATGCCAGCGATGTGCCGAGACGGCCTGCGCCGATTATAGCGACATCTTTCATTTTTTATCCTTGAAGATCTTAAGCCACTGCTTGACTTCGAGAGAGGAAGGGGTATCCTGCCTCTTTTCTTCCTCAAGATATTCTCTGTGCTCCTTCAGAGTGGATTTGAGTTTTCGGTCAAAGTCTTTGCAGCTCAGAGGCTTAGCTCCCTTGGACTTGGCGAAGTTTTTTATCTCCCGGTCTGAGCTGACGACAAAAAACCGCCTTAAATCCGTCTCCTTAGAGATGATCTCTTTGATGACTTTATCGGCATTCTGTTCCGGAGAAGGGAAGATGATGGAGAAATTCTTCTCCCGGAACTGCTCGCTTATGAGATCAGGGTCTGGATGGCCGTCAAAGACCACCAGGACCCTTGTCCTTTTCTGCTTCTGGAACTTTCTCAAGCTTGAAATCAAGCGCTGTTTGCTCCGAGGATCCTTCAGGGCAAGGGCGGATGTGTACCCGATAAAATTGTTGCCGTCGATGAGATAGGCCACTGAAGATGACGAGAATCAGCAGGACGGGAAGCTACAGATTGTAGGTTTCTCCGGGCTTGAGTATGATGACTTCTGCTTTATCTCCCACTTTTTTCTTGAATTCCTCTGGGTCGGCGCTGACGATCGGGAAAGTATTATAATGAATGGGAATGACCTTTTTGGTTTGGACGAATTCCACGGCTTTGGCCGCGGAGGGTATGCCCATGGTGTACCTGTCCCCGATGGGAATAAAGCTGAGGTCGGGTTTGAAGAATTCGCCGATCAATTTCATGTCATAGGTTAAGCCTGTATCACCCGCATGATAGATCTTTTTTCCGTCCATCTCTATGATCACTCCTGCCGGGTTGCCTTTTTCTGCGGAGTGGAGCGCCTGGACCATATGCACTCTCACTCCCCGGGCATCTATCGTGCCTCCGATGTTCATTCCTTCAGCTGTTATTCCCTCTGCTTCGGCATCAACCGCAATTTCGTGAATGCCGACGCACGTGGCGCCTGTTTGCTTGCAGATGGCAAAGGCGTCACCGAGATGGTCGCTGTGATAGTGGGTGACGATGACAACATCTGCCTCGGTGATCTCCTCAGGCGAGGCTGAGGCAGCGGGACAGCCGGTCAAAAAGGGATCGATGATGACGGTCTTTGACCCTTTGATCTTTATTCCGGAATGTCCTAACCAGGTTATTTCCATAGTCTTACCTCCTTTTCAAATTTATCTCTCAGGGATATTCAGGATTTTTCCTTTCTTATCCTGGAGGCCATGTCATCTGTCTGCCGCCGAGAAGATGGAAGTGTATGTGGAAAACTTCCTGGCCTGATTCCCTGGCCGTGTTGAGGACGATTCTGTATCCTTTCCCGGCGATCTTCTTTTCTCGAGCGATCTCGCGGGCTTTGAGGAGGAGGTGGCTCAGTATATCTTTTTTTTCTTCGGGAATGTCATTCAAAGAGGCATAGTGTTCTTTGGGGATAAGGAGGATGTGAACCGGAGCCTGAGGATTGATATCGTTGAAGGCGACAATCCTCTCATCCTCATAGACCGTACTGGCTGGAATCTTTTTTTTTATGATCTTACAAAAGAGGCAGTCTTCCATCTTCAAGCCCCTGGTCTTATGTTTTTATCCTCTCGATCTTGGCTCCGAGAGATTTCAGCTTATCCTCGAGCCGCTCATAGCCCCGGTCCAGATGTTCGATTTCATTGATGATTGTCCTGCCGCTGGCGATCAGGCCAGCCAGGACAAGAGAAGCGGATGCTCTGAGATCCGTGGCCCGGGTTTCCGCACCAGAGAGGAGGGTTTTCCCCTTGACTATGGCCTTATCTCCGGAAACCTCGATGTTGGCTCCAAGACGGAGCAGCTCATTGATATGAGAAAACCTTCTGTCGAATATGGTCTCGGTGATGAATGATGTCCCCGAAGCCTGGGTCATCAGCACGATGAACTGGGCCTGCATGTCGGTCGGGAACCCGGGATAGGGAGAGGTCGTGATATCCTGGGATCTGATCTCTTTGCTGCCAATGGCGCGGAGGGAGCTGCTGTTGAGGATTTCGATCTGTGTCCCCGAGTATCTCAGCTTTTCAATCACCGTATCCAGGTGGTCAGGCCTGACTCGGGTCAGGACAATATCCCCTTGGGTCAGAGCGCTGGCGACAAGGAAGGTTCCCGCTTCAATCCTGTCAGGGATGATCTCATGAGTGGCCCCGCCGAGCTCGCTGACACCTTTTATGCGGATGGTTTCTTCGCCGAGACCATCGATCCGCGCGCCCATCTTGACCAGCAGCTCACAGAGGCTGGTCACTTCCGGTTCTTGGGAACAATTTTTCAGGACGGTCTCTCCCAGTGCCAGGCAGGCTGCCATAATCAGGTTTTCCGTTCCCCCCACGGTCTTCTTCTCGAATTCGATCTCATTTCCGTGAAGCTTTTTGGCTTCGGCGGTGATGTATCCGTGCTTGAGGCTGATCGAAGCTCCCAATTTTTCCAGCCCATGGATGTGAAGGTCGATGGGACGGGAACCGATGGCGCAGCCGCCGGGCAGGGCGACTGTGGCCTTACCGAATCGTGCCAGCAGGGGGCCCAGGACGAGGATGGATGCTCTCATGGCCTGGATAAGTTCATAGGGCGCCTGGGGGGATTGGATTTTCTTGACCTGAATGGAGAGAGAATTTTTTTTGATGTTGTAGCTCGCCCCGAGCTCTTTCATGAGGGTCAATATCGTGTAGACATCTTTCACTAGTGGGATGTTTTTCAAACGGACTTTTTCTTGAGTCAAGAGGGTGGCTGTGATGGCGGGGAGGACGGCGTTTTTGGCTCCGCTGATCCTGACTTTTCCCTTAAGCCGGAGATTCTGGTTACCGAAGATCCTGATTTTTTCCATGTGCCTCCATTCTAAAATAAGAGAAGTGAAAATTCAATGGGGCCTGACCCTATCATTGAAATAAAGACATGTTTGCACTAAGATAGTGCCAGCAAAAAATGGCAGGTCAAAATTCTCCCCTTATCTTTCTTTCAGGCATAAGCAAGAATTTCCCCGGTGTTCAAGCGCTGAAGAGGGTCGACCTGCACCTCAAAAAAGGAGAAGTCCTGGGGTTGGTGGGGGAGAACGGTGCCGGGAAGTCGACCTTGATGAAGATACTGGCCGGAGTTCATCAGAAGAACGAAGGACAGATCTTTTTCCGAGGCAATGAGATTCAGTTCAAGAATCCTCATGAGGCGATAAAGGCGGGAGTCAGCACGGTCTATCAGGATTTAAACCTGGTCGAAGAACTGAGCATCTGTGAAAATATCTTTCTCGGGCGCTTTATCAAATCCCGGCTCGGGCTCATCGATCAAAAAGGAATGGAGAAAATTGCGAGGGAAATCCTGGGCAAACTCGGCCTGGATATCGATTCCTGCATCCCGGTGTTCCGCTTGGGAGTGGCCCAGAAGCAGATGGTGGAAATCGCCAAGGCTTTGGCCATCGAGGCAGAAGTCCTCATTCTGGATGAACCCAGTGCGACCCTGTCCGAAAGGGAACTCGATAATCTCTTCCAGGTGATCAGAGAGTTGAAAAAGGAAGGGATGGGAATCATTTATATTTCCCATCAGCTGGAGGAGATATTCCAGATCACTGACAGAGTGCAAGTCCTCCGCGACGGAGAAGCGGTCGGGGAGAAAGAGACAGCAGAGACGAGCAGAGAGGAGCTGATCACTCTCATTATAGGAAGGGAACTCAAGGATTTTTATCCGGAGGAACAGCCCCATCGAAAAGGACAGGAGATTCTCTGTGTTGAGGAGCTGCAGGGAGAAGGCAGGGAAGCCTCCTTTGAGCTGAGAGAAGGAGAGATCCTGGGTTTTGTTGGCCTGGTTGGTTCGGGGCGGACTGAACTCATGCGGGTTCTTTTTGGAGCAGACAGGAAAAAAAAGGGAAAGGTTTTCCTGAGAGGTGAAGAAGTTCGGGTCGATTCTCCTCAGAAGGCCGTAAAGCTGGGTTTCGGCTATCTTCCTGAAGAAAGAAAGACTCAAGCCCTCCTGTTAGAGAGAAGCGTCAAGGAGAACATGTCTCTGGCCAGCCTTCCGAACTACAGCCTTCCTTTGGGGATCATCAAAAGAAAAAAAGAAGAAGAGGATACCCTCGGGTTTCTCCGCAGGCTCCAGATCAAGATCCCCGGCCTCTGGACAGAGACAAAAAACCTGAGCGGTGGAAACCAGCAGAAGGTGATCCTGGCCCGCTGGCTTCTCTCGGATGCCCGGGTGATAATCTTTGATGAGCCGACAAGGGGAATCGATGTCGGTACCAAATCTGAGATCTACCGCCTTCTCCAGGAGATGAAGGAGAATAATATTGGCGTCATTCTTGTCTCTTCCGACCTGGAGGAAGTGGTCCATGTCTGCGACCGGGTGATTGTCATGGATAGGGGTGAGCTGGTCAAGGTTTTGGAAGGGAAGGACAAGAGGCCCGAGATGATCATGCACTATGCGACAGGCGGAGAGTGAGATGGGGAAAAAGGCAGGGATACACAGCTTGCTGAAGAGGATCTGGGAGAAATACAACATACTGCTCGGTCTGCTGGTGTTATTTATTTTTTCTTCCTTGGTCTCCGAGGCTTTCCTGACCGCCCGAAACCTGTTGAACGTCATGAGGCAGGTGTCGATAAACGGCATCATCGCTATCGGAATGACTTTTGTTATCCTCACCGCCGGGATAGACCTTTCGGTGGGAGCTATGCTGGCCATGGTCGGGTGCCTCTGTGCGGGCTTGATCAAATTCAACGGCCTGGGCTTCATCCTGGTCCTTTTGACCGGGTTAGGAGCCGGCCTTTTGATGGGCGCGGCGAACGGAATAGTCATCACCAAAGGAAAAATCCAGCCGTTTATCGTCACTCTGGCCACCATGACCTCCATTCGGGGATTGGCTTTCCTCTACTCTAAAGGCCGGCCAATCGTCCTTGGAGACAGTACCCCGTCCACTCTTCAATTCATAGGCGAAGGATACATCGGCCCCATCCCGGTTCCAGTGGTTCTCTTTCTGGCTGTTCTTGCTCTTTCCAGCTTTATCTTAAGAAGGATGGTTCTGGGCCGTTATGTGTATGCCATCGGAGGGAATGAGGAAGCTGCCCGCCTTTCGGGCATCAACGTCGATTTTTATAAAACAGTTGTCTATGCTCTCAGTGGGCTCTTCGTTGCCCTGGCCAGTCTCATCGCCATAGGCCGGCTGGGAGTCGGAAACGCTGACCTGGGTTTGGGCTATGAATTAAACGCTATCGCTGCAGTGGTCATCGGAGGAACAAGCCTTATGGGAGGGATAGGGACGGTGGAAGGAACGTTCATCGGAGCCGTCATCCTGGGGATCCTGAACAACATTTTGAACCTGCTCGGAGTGGGCTCATTTTTCCAGCAGATACTGAAAGGGATTATCATCATCATTGCGGTTCTTCTGTCCAAAAAAAGGACATGAAAGACAATGGAATAAGGAAAAATAGAAAATGGGGGCCTGATCCCAAGGCTCCGTAAATAAGAATAGGAGTAAGGACAGTGATAAAAAATAAATTAT
>JAOUKO010000507.1 GCA_029882525.1 Candidatus Aminicenantota bacterium
CGAGGCAAAAGTGACACCTTTGGAGTCGCAATCACCGAAATTGCTGAGCAGGACTTTAGGGGGCACCCAGAATTCCAGAATAACCTTGTTTTTTTCTTCGAGAGGCGGAAGTCCGTATCGGATCTCCTGGATAAAGGCCAGCATCAAGGCCAGAAACTGATGGAGGGACTTTTTTCGGAACTTATTTCTCATGGTCTCCACGACCGATTCGACTCGAGGACGATTGTTGTCGACAACCAGACTGTAATTCACGCCCATGCTGTCCCCGGTAAACCGAAATCCTCTGCTCTCTAAGAACTCTTTTCTCTTTTTTTCCTGTTCTTTTTCAATTCTATCCAGATAGGCTTCTCGCTCCGTTGTGATTTCACTCATAATCCTGTCGAACTCCTCCTTGGCTTCTTTAGAAAGTGAAGCAGGAGCAGAGACTTTGAGGCTAAAATCCTTGGGGCTGACTTTATCCATTGTTATGTACCTGGAATATTTGCTCGTCAACACCTGCTGGCTCGTGAATCTCTCCAGATGGCTCATCATTTCCTCTCTCATCTTCGCCAGACTTTCTTCCAGGTGCTTTGCCAGCTCATCAGGGTAATAGCCAAATTCCGCCTCTGCCTCAGCCAGTTGCTGCTTGGAAAGAGAGAAACTCACGGTATTGAGCTCTCCTTTAAAATCCTTCCAGCCATAGGTAAGTTCATAGGCAGTGGGTGTCTCATTCCTGTCAAAGGAAATTCTCTGCCCTGACGAGCTGTGACTTTGGCCCAGCTGCAACATTCCTGAATGCCTGACAGATGATGGAGTATTTTCTCCCAAAAAATACAACAGTGCTGAGAGGCTGACCAGTAAGGAGGAGAGGAATATAAATGAAAGACGCGGTGTCTTCATCGACTTAGATTATTCAAGCGGAATAGATCCGACTTCCGGAAATGGAATCAATGCTCTTGTCAGGCCTGAGACGCCGGCGCTGATCAGTATGGAGATGCCAATGATAAAAATGGCCATAAACAGAGCGACTGCGATGTTGTTCTCTTTTATCTCCTTGAAATGATCGATGCGGGGCGTGAATTTATCGAACAACCAGAAGCTGAACAGAATACAGGCCAGGGCCAGGATGCCTGCGAGGAGAACATATCCCCCGCTGAATCCCAGCATCTTCAAGAAATTCATGAAATTCTTTTCCTGCCCGAGTATAAAAATCTGGATAACGGCCATGACCGGATAAATGGCCTGTTTGACCACGATCGCTTCCCCCAAAAGGATGCTGCCCAGAAGGAGCCCTATCGAGGCATTTTTTTCTCTGAGCTGCCGCTCTTCATCCAACCGAGGAGTCAGGACTAGAAAGAGGCGGTAGCTGCCGAAAATCAGGATAAAACTGATAAATATCGAGACCAAAAACTCTAATAACCCAAAGATGACCTGTTGTCCGCTCATTTTCCTACCTTTTCAGTGAATTTAGCCTAAACTGATCCAAAAAGCCTGCACAGCTTTTCAATTGAATACCGGCAAAAAAATCGTTTGCCGTCATT
>JAOUKO010000177.1 GCA_029882525.1 Candidatus Aminicenantota bacterium
TGGCCCCCAAGGGGTCCGTTTAAATAGCTTGCTGCTTTCTTCTTATAAACTCTTTTTTCTAAAAGATTCGTCCGGGTGCTTGCTTTTATAAAGTCAGATAATCGAACTGTATTGCAGACATTGACGCCAAATTTCTTGAGCTTTTTTTCTATGTTTAAATTGACTGTTGGTTCTAAGCATGTATATATCTCTCCCATAATTCCGATATTTACTCCTTCCTTAATCGTGTAGAGAGAGGGATCTTCGATTTCTTTTAACTTCTGCCAGTTCTCGCGTAATTTCCGAACGATAGTAAAGTATGGAAGTTCTGGATTAAACTGTTTTATCAATTTAATAAGGTTCTTGAGACTGAGAGGATACATCTTAAAATCATATCCAATGTTCCTTAATATGAGTTCATGAAGCATCCAATAATGTCTGAGCCTGCACTTTCCTCTTGAATCGTACATGATCAAGCTGTTTGCGCCCTGTTCTATTTCTTCAATAAAATTTCCTAAAGTCACCTTGAAAGGGTAGCACATCATATCAGCAGAATGTTTTACTCCGAGTTTTACAGTCTTTTCTGTTATGGGAGGTGGCGTCAGGACGCTTAATCCGAAGCTTTTTAACATCTGTGTAAAAAAATCTGTATATTTTCCTATTCTTGGAAAAGAAAAAATGAGTTCCATTTTCCCCTCCTATTTGCAATAAATTTGTTTTATATAGATTAAAATAAATCAATAATTCGTTCACCTATTTTTTTAATCCATGGAGGCCAGGGCTTTAGGGGATTTGTCTTTAGCTTTCTTCTTTAGTTTTGTTATGTATTCTAATATTCATCCATCTCTATATTTATTAAATCATCTTCATCAAATTCTTTTCCACAATTACGACATTCATAACTAATATTTTTTACATCTTCTTTATAGGTTTTTTTCTTTATGGAAGAACCGTGACAATTAGGACATTTTAATTCTTTCTCAACAACGACTCCATATAAGTTGTCTGCCGGGGGTGTACCTCTTTTCTCGGCGGAAACCTTGGTTTCTCGAAAATGAGGTCTATCCTTTCGGTTATGAGACACTAAACACTGCACCACCTCCCAGCTTAATTTCCCTTCCTGGGCCATCCCGGTGATCTCCTCCAAGGCTGTCCTGTTGTCATATGCGGTAGGCCGATAAGGCCTTGGCGAAAGGAGGGCATCATAAACGTCGCACGCGGCAATGATCTCTACCATCCTATCTTTCAATGAGATACCCAGGGGATATCCAGAACCATCTATCCTTTCATGGTGTTCTTTGGCTACCCTCGCTGCAAAACTCTGGCGATCTTGAAGGTAATAACTGAGAAGCACAAAGCCGGCTAAGGCATGGTGTTCCAGGATGTTCCTCTCAGCCCGAGTTAGTGGATCCTTCTTTCTCAAAATCTGAAGGGGAACGCTTATTTTACCGAAATCATGAATGGCCCCAGCCATGACTTCCACGATCCAGTCCTCGGGTTCTTCCAGCAGATCTCGAGCCAAGCTTGTTGATGTTGCGAACACGACCAGAGAGTGCCGGTAGGTATAAAAGTCGCTCTCTTTGAAATAGTCGAGGAATTCCAGAGTGGGTGGGATGAAACGGAGCTTCTTCATTAGAGTTAAAGTAACTGTTCTATTTAACATTATATTGCATGGGGGCTTTTGGAGTATGTGGAGCATATCTTGCTTAACGGTGCCATACTCCAAAAAGGAAAGCTCCTGAAAAGATGTGCCCTTATTGGTTGCGATCAATTCATCCAAGGCCTTTGACGTTAACTCCTTACCAGCTGGAAGAAGCAATCGGTCGTCTAAGGTGAGAACCGGATGATCGAGCATAGCGGTTTTCTTCTGGATATCTTTCTTCTCCTCCATTTTTGTTTTCCTTTTGCTAATGATTTACAGCCTCATATTACCCCGACCTCATGCATATTTCAACCCATTTCTTCCGATATCCGAAGAGTTCCTTGCCTCAATTCGACTCTCCGTAAGGGATACTCCCTGCCTTAACAACTTTATGTAGAATAATATTATTTCTCTTTCTCTCTTGAGTGCCGTCTTGCCACTTAAAATATAAGTAATAACAAATTCTTATATTTGAACCCGAATGTGCAAAAAAAGAGGGCTGAATCAGACGATTCAACCCTCTTCCCGACGTACTCAGTTTAAAATCGTGTGTACGATTTTGTCACATTTTTACGTCTCAAACTGTCTACGGAAGTACTAAGGCGTACAACGCTTTTGAGAGATTGCCAGAGAAAAACCACTTTCCTGTCTGTCATTTTTCTTGACCGTTTGTTATTATGAATAATTCAGGATAGGCGATCAGGCGGCTTCGTCGATCATATCGATCTCTTTAAACCGGCAGAAGTAGGACAGCTCTCTGGTGATGTCTCCGTAGCAAGTCTGGCGATGAAGTCCGGCAGACCAGTTCTTCCACAGTCTTTGGATGTCTCCATCCACCTTGACCGTGATCTTGGTCCGGCATCCCCTGTCATCGCGCAAATGAACAGGAGTATCGACGATCTCTCCGGTGAAATAGCGCAAAACATCCGGGCCGACTAATATCGCCTGCGTGACCTTCTGGCCCAGGCGCATCTTGACCTGAGGGACAACCCCTTCCTGACGCTCCATGACCGTCCTGAGCTTATAGGGTTCTGCTGGCCTGTCAGGGCCGTTCATCTTCGGTGTCCCCATGCAGTGGGCCAGGATAATCGACCCTTTTGACTCATCCACTGTGGGGTCGCTTATGAAACCCGGCTTCCCGGCCAATCCCTGAAAAAGAATATGAGTCAGAGCAGAGCGCAGGTCGGATTCGCAAATGCCGCCAAGTCCCATGTTATTGAGCCGTGAAAACCCGACACAGGGATAGGCAGGAAGCATGATGGTCTTATCCCACATCGTGCCGTAGCAATCTGCGGTCATCACGGTAGCGTTCTCCCGGTCAAGCAGCCTCTCAAAAGCCAGAGCCAGCTTGCAGGATTTGAACACGTCATCTTTCGAGGGCTCGACAACCTGTTCGGCTCCCTTTATCCAGTGGTCGGTCTCTGCTTTTGCCTCACTGTCTTTGACGCTGTTGTAGGCATCCACCACCTCCTGCAGACTGATCTGTTCGATCTCCGTGCCAAACTTATCCTTGATAGCCTTTGCATACTCGTCAAACGACCGTGTCGTCAGGTTGAGAACTCTGGCTTCTCTCAGATGGTGGATCGCTCGAAAAGGCCTGATGGCTACGGCCAGTTGTTCGAGGTCGCTGCTGAGGATACAATCCATCTTTGCTCCCAACGGCTGCTGTCGGAGATTCCCGAATCCGACCCATTCATGCCCGGAATAAGGGAGGGCAAAGACCATTGTCGGCTTTCCCAGGCTGAGTATCTCCCTCAGCATCGGGGATATGCCGATGTTAAAGTGAATGGCCAGGATGCCCTCAACCGCATTCAACCGGCTCGCGAGCTCCTTGACCTTCTCCGGCGACGTCACCAGCTCATCGACGCTGAACTCGATATCAGACAGTTCCTTTCCTAATTTGGCGAATGCTGACTCATAGAACTGAATCTCCTTTTTGAAATCCAGGTTTGGCTTGGGCCAGAGGCCGTGGGAAGTCCCCAGGTACAGACGGGCCACTTTGACCTTTGTTCCTCGACAGCCGGGGCTGATCAGCTTTGAGCGCTCAGGGTTTGCTCCGAAAGCCCAGAATTGAGGACCGCCAAGACACAAAGCTCCGCCGGCAGCTGTCAGTTTGAGGAACTCTCTTCGTTTTAAAGGTATTTCCATCCAAACCTCCTGCTGTTCTCTGATGTTTTCATTGATTCTATTTTAAAGCGGCACAACCTGTCTCATTTTACGAGACCGGATTGAGCGCTGTAATCTCTCAAGCTGTGCTCAGATTTCGATCTTAGAAAAATTAAAATGATCATCACCGAGGATTGAAAACGGAGGCCTGGCGCCTCTCCATTCCGCAGGCTTTCATCCCTTGGTATGGTATGACCGGAGAAAGAACGTGTCAAGTTGAGAAAACGGATAATGAAACATACCTCAAATGAAAGGGAGGGCTATGGAAGGCGTCTGGCTGAGAAAGCATTGCGGACGATGATATTGTCGAAGTAGACTTCGCGGGATGGATAGTTGGTGCCGCTGCTCATCTGAAGATAAATGTAAGCTGTGGTGAAATTCAGGTTATGCTTCGATAGGGGAAAGAGCGTCTCATCGTCCTGAATCACGCGCAGGCTATTTTTGTCCAGGATTATGGCTATCCTATGACTGAAGAGCCCTAAAGGCTTACCTAAAGGCCTGCCATGGTCATCACGGAGACCCCAATCCGTATAAAGAGGACGAACAGCTCCATTCGCCTTTTCCAAGATGTTGATTCGAACGTTTCGACCTGGTGGGACACCGACATACTCGAATTTAAGCCAGTTGTCCTCTTCCTTGGGGTTGTTGCTCTCAGTGGGACAGAGATAGAATGACGCAGAAAGGTAGGAACCATTGGCCTGATTGTTCCAATCGAGGTCAAACCTAAAAACCTTGGCATTATCAAGAGCGACTTTTTTCTTACTCCTCACGCCAAGATACTTCAAGGGATTAGATGTGCCTATGGTATTTGCCCGGAGCCTCAAGCGAAAATCAATATTCTCGCCGGAGTCGACATCGATAACATCAACTGCAGCCTCCGTAAAGTCGCCGTCATAAATCGCTTTCCACCGGGACTTGTCCAACTTTCCTTTTTCAAAATACTCCTCAAATAGCCCAGGATAACGAGCCATAGGCCTGCAGCCAAACATACTTAACAAGTGTACAGACAGGATTCCCAATAATATGATGCGCCGCAAGATGGCTTTCAACCTCCCATAAGCATGGCCACTCCTCTGTCATAAAAGCCTTGGCAATGCATCTCGAGGAGTTTAGTGAATTGCTCGTCCCGTTCCTGAATGAAAAGGAGAGGACACCTGACCAGGTGTCCTCTCCTGCAGTGTCTTATAGCAGTCTAATCGTCTTAACTCTACTTCAACGGAGGCGGGACAAGACAGTCTGTGCAGATCGTCACGTTTCCAGCGTCATCGACCACGGTGATAACAGGATCTGTGGGCAGGGTGATGTGCCACGCGACTGCTCCAGCTTGCCCGTCGGCACTTCCTATCTTCTTGATGGAAGGATAAACTCCCGGGGCTTCGGTGAACTTGATCACGATTCCACTGGTGAAGGGTCCGAAGAGGTTCGGACTATCACTGGTACCGATGAATATCTCTGGCTCAGCGTCACAGATGTCCTCGGCGAGGATCTGGTAGAATCCATCCGGGTTTTTGCCCTTACTCACTGCATTGTCCGATCGATTTTCACCAGGGATATTATCGCCGTGGGGATTCACACTCTCAACACATGATACTTCGGGTGGAGTGGTGTCCACGACTTCGATGACCACATAATCTGGCTCTGAATCCACAATCCCGTCATTAACGATCAGGGTTATGGTTGTCGTACCCAAGGGGAGCGATATGACGGGATTGACTCCGGTAGTTGAGCTGCCATCCCATGTCCAGGAATAGGTAATCTCATCCGCATCCGGGTCATAGGAGTCCGATCCATCAAGGGCGACATCGGCTCCGCCCAAGTAAGCCTGTTCCACAACCTGGTCATCGCCGGCATCAGCGACCGGAGGCCGGTTGGGAGTGAAGGTGGCGTCGTCTTCACTGCTGCAGATAACACCCGAACAACACTCGACACTGGCCGTGAAGGTGACGGTCACCGGGTCAGTGGCTCCTTCAGGTGAAGTCACGGTGACAACATTGTCACCGTCGATGGCCACGGTCCAGCCTGCGCCGGGATCAGATGCCGACCATGTTACAGAAAGAGCGCCTTCGTAGGTGAGATAGCCATCCAGGTCAAAGGTATCAAACGGTGTTATCTGGTTCGGGATGTCTCCAACCACAGGGGTCTCGCAGATATCGATAGTCGCTGTGTTTTCTGCCTGGGCTGAGGCGCCGTTTGATGTGACATCCAGGACAGTCCTCCAGGTATGTGAGCCCG
>JAOUKO010000178.1 GCA_029882525.1 Candidatus Aminicenantota bacterium
CCTCTTCTTTGCCGATGGTGAAGAAGGTGATGACGTTGAGAAGGTCGTAGGAAGCCTTTAAGAATTTTGGGGCGCTCAGCTCCCGCAGGTCATACTCGGTAAGGAAGGCTTCCTTTTCCTCATCCTCCAGCTCCAGGATTTCCGTCTCGATCTTTCCGCAGAACGCCTGGACTGCGGTTCCTTTTTTCAGGGAAGGATAAAATTTTTCCGGGGATTCGATGAAAGGGATATTCTTTTCGTCGACGTTGACCATATGGAGAAGCATCTTCTGGCTGAGGAAGGCGAAGCTGCTGATAAGCTTTTCTTCCTGAGGAGAAAGCTCGAGCTCACGGATTCCTCGCCCCTCTTCGAGATGGGAGCGGATGGCTTCCAGAAGTTCATTTTCTTTTTCTCCCTCAGTACTTTTCGCTCTTTGCAGCTCCTTTTCCAGCTTTTCCAGTCTGGATTCCACTGAGACCAGGTCGGCCAGGATAAGCTCTTCCTCCATGGATAGGATGTCCTCTTCAGGGCTGATTTTCCCCTTGGGATGGGGGATTTGCTCATCCTCGAAGCCTCTGACGACATGGGTGAGACCGTCAGCTAAGCGAAGGGAATTCAGGAAGGTACTGCTCTTGACTTCACCGTAGGATATCCCCGCCAGGTCAACAAAGTCCACCGCCGCAGGGACTTTGTTTTTATCGGGATAGAGGTCCGATATCTTGTCCAAACGCTGGTCAGGTACAGAGCATGTTCTCCGGTTGAGCTCTTTTTTGCCGTCATCATAGGCTTTTATGTCTATTTTTGCACCGGTGAGGAGGTTGAACAGCGTGGTTTTTCCGGTCTTGGGATAACCGAAGAGGGTGAAATTCATGAGTTAAGTATAATATAAAAAAGGCAGAAAGGCGAGATAAGTGCACTATTATAAACGCAATAGGTTTTTTACATTGTCATTGCGAGCCCAAAGGGAGTGACAATCTCTTTCCTTTGTTGTCATTGCGAGCCTTGCGTGGCAATCGCATAAGGAAAGAAACGAATTTTTTTTAGGAGATTTCTTCGTTTCACTCGCAATGACATATTAGTAAATGCGTTTATATTAGTACTGCGCTTATTCTGCTTGATTATTTGTGTGAGTGAAATATAATATAACTTTTCGGACGAATAAGACGAATAAGATGAAAAAGCCCAAAGCGATCCTTCTTCTGTTGCGGCTTCCTTTCCTGACCGTGACCGCTGGAGCTGTGTTCGTGGGCACAGCATTTGCCTGGTGGAAAACAGGTCAATTCGATCTTCTCCTTTTTATCCTGGCCTTTTTCGGTGCCTGCTTCCTCCATATCAGCTGCAACGTGGCCAATGATTATTTCGATTTCAAAAGCGGGAATGACGCTTCGAACAAGAATGCGTTGGTTCCTTTTTCCGGAGGCAGCCGTATGGTCCTGGATGGGTTTGTCAAACCCGGGGAAGCCTTGGCGGTTTCGCTGGTTTTTGCTGTGCTGGGCTCAGCGATCGGGCTCTACCTGAACGCTGTATCCCGGGGAAACGTGGTCCTGATCATCGGCATAGCGGCAATCTTTTTCGTATTCAGCTATAACGGTTTTCCGGCTCGTCTGGTCAATCTAGGACTGGGGGAGATTGGCATATTTTTAGCCTGGGGACCTTTGATGGTTTTGGGCGCTTACTATGTTCAGGCGGGAAGCTTATCCTCGTTTTGGCCTCTGGTCGTGGCTTTCCCTTCCGGCATTCTGACCACTCTGGTCCTGTTGATCAATGAGTTTGCTGATAAGGAAGCGGATTTCTCTACCGCAAGAAAGACCTGGGTCATCCTGTTCGGGTTCAGAAAAAGCCTTCTGATATACCTGTTTTTAGCCATTAGCTGTTATGTATCGGTCCTGGCCGGCGTGATTTTTGGCAACTGGCCTTTATGGTCCCTCCTGGTGTTGATAACCCTTCCTCTGCCATTTCTTGTCTATAAGATTGGCAGGGCCAACCTGGAAAACTGGCCAGGTTTTTTTCCGGCTGTGAAGAACACGATTCTGATGAATTTTGTTTTTTTAATCATTTTAAGCGTTTCTTTCGTTATATAAAGTGAAAGTGATCTCAAATGGAAGATGAAAAATTAGAACAGAGAAAAGACAAGAAAGAAGAAAAAGGAAAGCGAGAAAAGAGCGGTTTTCGCGAATTCTTTGAATTGATCGCCGAAACAGCCGTTTTTGTTTTCTTTGTCATGACATTTGTCGTCCAGGCTTTCCAGATTCCCACCGGATCCATGGAACCCACCCTGCTCGTCGGGGATTTTCTTCTGGTGAATAAACTCGCCTACTCAGACCCGATTTTACCGCTGGAAGGCCTGATTGTCCCCAGGAAGAAGATTGAAAGAGGTGACGTTGTTGTCTTTAAATTCCCCAAGGAATTGGATAAAGATTTTGTGAAGCGTGTCATCGCTTTGGAAGGGGAAAAGGTTGAAGTAAAGAATAAACAGGTTTACATCAACGATGAGCCTATTCCTGAGGAATACAAAGTGCACATGATGAGCTCGATTCGTGACCAGGAAGAAAATTTCTATTATTATAATGATACCATAAAGGAAAACTATGGACCCGTGGTTGTCCCGCCCGGTCACTGCTTTGTCATGGGAGATAACCGGGATAACAGCTATGACAGCCGTTACTGGCGTTTCCTGCCGCTGGAAAACATAAAGGGAAGACCCTGGATCATCTATTTTTCCTACAAGGCCGAAACCGATGCCTACAAGAAGACCAGCATCAGGGAAAGATTGAGAAAATTCGTGAGTTTCGTCCTGAAGGCGAGATTGAGCCGCGTCTTCAAAGTCATCAAATAATTGGGGACAGTCCCCAATTTCTCACAGTCCCCAATTTCTCATTCTTCAAAGTCACCAAATAAAAGGGGCCAGTTACCATTGCCTTCATTTTCAATAGTTCGTCAACACCCTTACTTATAGTGCTGAAAACAAAGCTGTCATTGCGAATGTAGTGCGGTAATCTCCTAAAGCGAAATGAATTCACTAAATTGGGGAAAGTCCTCAATTCTTTTTCTCATCCAAATCAGGAAATGGATCATGAGCAGACCTTGCTTCAGGCATATTGACCGGATTAGAGGATTCGAATAAGATAAGAAAAAGTGGAAAGTCCTGTTATTGCCTTGATGACTGATTTTGGGGAGGATGATTTTTTCGTCGCTTCGCTGAAGGGAGTCATCCTGAATATCAATCCTTCAGCCCGTATCGTAGATATCACTCACCGCGTACCATCATTTAACCTTGAAGCGGCGAGCTTCGTCCTTTTTGCCTCCTTTAGTTATTTTCCTCCTCAGACGATCTTCCTGGTTGTGGTGGACCCTGGAGTGGGCTCTGCCAGGAAAATCCTCCTGGCCAAGACAAAAAACTATTATTTCATCTCTCCGGATAACGGAGTCCTGACTCTGGCTCTGGAAGAGGAAAAGGTCGAGCAGTTAAGAAGAGTGACGAACGATAAATACTTCCTCCCTGATCAGAGCCGGACGTTCGAAGGCAGGGACAGGATGGCTCCCACTGCGGCCTGGCTTTCCAGAGGGATTTCCTGTGAAGAGTTCGGACCTGAACTGACTTCTTATAAGAAACTCCGAGCGGAGAAGCCTCAAATAAGAGGGAGCGAGATCTTCGGGAGGGTCCTCTACGAAGATAAATTCGGCAATTTGATCACCAACATCCCGGTAGATTTACTTGGCCGGCTTCAGGATAAGACAGGCAAGGGCAGGTTTGTCCTCTCGGTCAAGGGACATGAAATCTCCTCCTTCGTCCAGAGCTATTCTTCTGTAAAAAAGGGAGAGCTCCTTTTTCTTGCCGGGAGTGCGGGCACGGTGGAGATCGCTGCAGGGCAAGAGTCCGCAGCGGTTAAACTCAAGGTAAAAGTCGGCGATGAGGTGAGAATCAAAGTGAAGGATCGATAAGACCGTTTTTCAGAGAAGATTTATTGATGTCAGAGAAAGAATATAAAGAATATTACGAAGGCACCATAGAGCAGATCGTCTATTACAGCCCTGATACAGGGTACACGGTCTGCAAGTTCTCTCTTGAGAGCGGGCAGAGCCTGACTGTTGTCGGGTCTTTCCCGCCCCTCTCGCCTGGAGAGATACTGAAGATAAAGGGAAAGTGGGAGATCAATCCCCGGTTCGGCCAGCAGTTCAGAGTGGAGAATTTCCTTCCTGTCCTGCCCGCTTCGGTCAAGGGGATTGAGAAATTTCTCTCCTCAGGGCTGATCAAAGGCATCGGGCCCGTTCTGGCCGGACGGATCATAAAGAAATTTGGAGCCAAGACTCTTGAAATAATTTCGGAACGGCCTGAAAAACTGAAGGATGTTGAAGGAGTAGGGGAGGTCAAGCTCAGGGAGATCAAAAAGTCCTGGGCGGAGAATCAGCACATCCGAGACCTCATCATCTTTCTTCAGGAGCATGGTGTCTCCACCAACCTGGCCACCAAGATCTACAGTCAGTACGGAGAAAAGTCCTTCCAGGTGTTAAAGACCAACCCGTATCAGGTCTGCCTGGATATCTGGGGAGTCGGCTTCAAGACTGCGGACCAGATGGCCCTTAAGCTGGGAGTGAGCCCCTCTTCCCCTGAGCGAATAAAGGCTTTTGCCCTTTATCTCATGGAAAAGGATAACGAGCAGGGACATGTCTTTTCCCTCCAGAGCGAACTTGAGAAGAACTTCATGAAAGAGCTGGAAATTGAAGAGAGTATAGTGAAGGAGGCGGTCGAGGAACTTAAGAAGCAGAAATCAATAATAGCAGAAAAGGTCCGTTCAGACACCGCGCTCTATCTTCCCTTTTTCCATAAGGCTGAAGAAGAAGTCGCTTACTCGATATGCAAACTGGCCGCATTTCCATTTTTGACTCCTGACTTCGACATAGATAAGGCGATTTCCGAGGTTGAGGAGGAGCTCGCGCTTTTATTTTCTTCCATGCAGAGATTAGCCATAAAAGAATGTTTCAACAAGAAATTCCTGATCATCACCGGAGGCCCTGGGACCGGTAAAACAACCATCATCAAGGCTGTTGTGGATATTTTTCACAGGTGGGGAAAGAATGTCCTGCTGGCAGCGCCGACAGGAAGAGCCGCTAAAAGGTTGAGCGAGGCCACTGAAAGGGAAGCGAAAACCATTCACCGCATCCTGGAATACAATCCCAAAGCGGGAATCTTCAGACGCAGCGAAAAACACCCGCTGAGCGGCGATGCTCTGATCGTTGATGAGTTTTCCATGGTGGACCTGCCCCTCATGTTTCATTTGATCAACGCTGTCCCCAACTGGATGCGTCTGATCCTGGTCGGAGATAAGGACCAGCTGCCCTCGGTCGGTCCCGGAAACCTGCTGCGGGACATCATCGACTCGAAAAGGGTAGAGGTTGTCAGGCTAGATGAGATATTCCGCCAGGCAAAAGACAGTCTCATCGTTCAAAACGCGCATCGGGTAAATCACGGCCAGTCGATAATCAAACCGGAGAAGGGCGACAAAAACGCTGATTTCTACTTCATCAGTCAGAACGATGAGCAGAAGGTGTTCGAGACCATCATGAGTCTCTGCACGAAACGAATCCCGGAAAAATTGAACGTAGACCCGATCTCCCCCCAGATCCAGGTCATAAGCCCGATGTACAGAGGCCTGGTGGGAGTGGATAACTTGAATAAAGAGCTCCAGCAGAGGCTCAACCCCAGATGGGAGGGCCTGAGATTCGGAAACCGGCTGATTAAAGTCCAGGATAAAGTCATGCAGGTCAGGAACGACTATGACAAGGAGGTGTTTAACGGGGATATCGGTGTCGTGTCTCATATAGACAGAGACCGACACAGAGTCGAGGTGGATTTCTACGGCAGGCCGGTACTGTATGAAAAGGAAGAGATGGATGACCTGACTCTTGCCTATGCGGTCTCAGTCCATAAATCCCAAGGGAGCGAGTACCAGTCGGTGGTGATGCCGCTTCTGACCCAGCATTACATCATGCTTCAG
>JAOUKO010000179.1 GCA_029882525.1 Candidatus Aminicenantota bacterium
CGATTCTCTTCCAGACAGCGCTAGTAAAATACACGGAAATGGAAGAAGCGACCTATTTTTCCTAAAATAGACAGCTCGCCCGTCTATGAGCCTCTCTTAAGGGCTCAGGAATCCTGAACTTCGATGTGCAAAGGATAATCTCCTTAGCCCGATTAAAATCAATCCTGTGGCCAGGAGAGACGAAAACCGGCTTCACCCGTGAGCGAGTCCTCAGACAGAACCCGACTTTCTCTCCTCCGGAATCCCTGAAAATGGTGCAGGCTCCTCTCTGCGCACCCGGCAAGACAAAAGGGAAAAAAGGCGTTTTCGCGCATCCGATGGTGCAGATGTCCAGAGTCACTCCCACAAAGGAGGCCAATCCCATTTTTCTGGGGTGGGCAATCCCGTTCCCATCCACCAAGGTCACATCAGGCTTATTCCTGATCTTGCGGAAAGCCTCCTGAAAAACAGGCCCCTCCCTGAAGGCCAAAAAGCCAGGGACGTAAGGAAAGCGGGATTCACGAACGACTTCGGACACCTCCACCACATCAAGCTCCGGAAGCCTGAACACGACAAGACTTGCACCGATTCTCTTCTCCTGATGGTCATAACTGAAATCAGCGCCGGCGACCAGGTCCACTTTCCGTCCATCCCATTCCAGGATAAGTCTGGAGGAGAGCATCCTCTGAACCTCAGCGGCTTTCGCCAAGCGTATTCTCTGCATCTCACCTCTGCCAATTATATACTATTCCTCATTTTCCATCAGCAGATAGCCGTTCCCTGTGTTTATTGACATGGTAGGACCATTGTCTTAAAATCCCACATAATGGCATCTCTAGGTCAAAACCTCAGAAGAGAAAGAGAATTGAGAGGCATCTCTGTTGAAGAGATTTCAGACTCGACCAGGATCAACTCGAAGCTCCTTAAGGCTCTGGAAGAGGACCGGTTGAATGAGATGCCCGGAGAATTTTTCATCAAAGCCATCCTCAGGTCTTATGCAAAATGCGTCGGCCTTGAGGAAAACACTGTTCTGAACTGGTATTACGAGGCATCCCTCCTGCAGGAACAATTCAACAAATCTCAACTCCAGGAAAAAAAGACACAACAGCCTCTTCCTAAAAAAATCAAAAGACTGATTGGCATGATGATCATCATTTTCATCTTTTTGATCGTTTTTGTCTTTATCCACTTCAGCGGTGGAGAAAAAGAATCCTCACTGCCTCAGGAAGAGCTCCAGGCCTCCGCGCTCACCAAAGAGGACAACCCCGCTTCTCTCCCTGAGGTTGTCTCTCTAGATAAAACTGCCTTTGAAATACACAATTTAACGCTTGAAATTTCTTTCCTGGAGGAAACCTGGCTTCAGGTATACGCCGATGGAAAGCTCATGGTCGAAGACATCAAAGGCCCGGGTGAGAGAATCACGGTTGAAGCCTCTAAAGAGTTCCTCATCCATCTGGGAAACGCTGGCGGAGTCTCCTACAAATTAAACGATAGAGAGGGAAAGCCCTTAGGGTCTTCTGGGACTACAGTCAGAGGCATCAGAATAACCACAGAAAACTACACAGAGTTCCTCGTTCAAAGACAGGGAACCATCCCTAATCCTTGAGCTGAAGGACAAAAAAAGTGAACAAGACAGAGAATCGGGGAAAAAAGAGTCTCAAGACAAGGGGGTCTCGAGTCCTCGGAATCATCATCATCCTCCTGATCGTTCTCTTTTTTGCCATCGAATTCTTCATAGGCGAAGAACAGCAATTTCCTCCCACATCGGTCACGACCCTTCTCCTCTCGCTCCTCCAGACCATCGTGCTCATCCTTTTTCTCATCCTCTTTTTTGTCCTGGGAAGAAACCTGGCCAAGCTCTACCTGGAAAGAAAGAGAAAGGTCATCGGGGCCCATTTCAAAACAAAGCTGGTCCTCTTCTTCATCGCCCTCTCCCTGATACCCACGCTTCTCCTCTTTTTCTTTGCGAGCGACCTGATCAGCCGGAACATCGAGCAATGGTTCAAATCCCCCCTGGACAAGATAATGGACGACACAAAAAACCTGGCAGATGGCTTCCAGGCGAACAGCAAAGACATCACCTACCATTATGCCCATCAGCTGAGGCAATCCGTAGAAAAACAAAATCTCATGATGCCTGAAAGCAGAAAGCTTCTCATGGACTTCATTCGGAGCAAGCGGGAAGAATATAACCTGGATGAGATCAGCGTCTATCTGGACGGTGAAGAACTTTTTGCCTACCTCAACAGTGACCTCCCCCTCAAGGACTACAAGGGATTGAGTCCAGAGATAGTGAACCGTTCGAAGATGGGAGACCTGGTCAATAGTCTCGAGCCGATGGGAAACGGGGAGATGATCCGGCGCGGTATTCCTTTCTACACTCCTGGTCTCGGCACCACACTGGTGGTGGCCGGGAAATTTCTTCCTCAGAATTATGCCCAAAGGATTAAGAACATCACCAGCTACGTCGAAAGATACCAGCAGTTAAAAACGCAAAAAAACCCGGTGAAAACATTCTATTTTCTCACCCTCATCTTCATCACCCTTTTGATCATATTTGCCGCCAGTTGGATAGGTTTTCAACTGGCCAAAGCCATCACAGTGCCCATCGAAAAACTGGCGCAGGCAACCAAGGAAGTTTCCAAAGGAAAGCTGGACGTCAAGGTTGAAGACCCGGCGTCCGATGAGATCGGCATCCTTATCGACTCATTCAACCAGATGGTCTCCGACCTCAGAGAGAGCCACCACAAAATCGCCCAAAAAACATCCGAGCTGGAGGCCCGGAAACAGTATATAGAGACCATCTTGAACAACATCACCACAGGAGTCATCACCCTTGATGCGAAAGGGATCGTCACCACCATCAATCCCTCTGCCCGAGGAATGTTGGGTTTGGCAAAAGAAAAAATCATCGGGAAAAACTACAAAGACGTGCTCCAGACTCCCCAGTACGGAGAAATCAGAAGGACGATTGAATTCGGCATCCAGAACAGGTACAAGCTCTACGACAAGGAGATCAACCTCCACTCCGGCCCTCAAAGCAAGACCCTGGCCTTGACGCTTTCACCTCTGCTGCAGTCCGACTCCACGTTTTCCGGGCTGATCGTCGTCCTGGACAACCTGACTCAGCTCATCCAGGCCCAGAAACTCGCTGCCTGGCAGGAGGTGGCCCAGCGAGTCGCCCATGAAATCAAGAATCCTCTCACTCCCATCCAGCTCTCCGCTCAGAGGATCAAGAAGAATTTAGGTAAAAACCAGAAAAAAAATAATGTCATAATCAAAGCCGGGGCCAACACCATCATCCGAGAAGCGATAACGATCAAATCCCTGGTGGATGAATTCTCCAACTTCGCCCGCTTGCCCGAGACTCAACTCCAGCCGATGAACATCCATGAAATCATAAAAAAAACCGTCTCTCTGTTCCGAGGGGTTTTTTCAGATGTCGAATTCAACACCAGTTTCTCTTCCAAAGTCCCCTCTGCTATCCTGATCGATCCTGAACAAATAAAAAGGGTGTTCATCAATATTCTGGATAACGCTGTCCACGCCGTGAATAAAAAGGGAGAGATCACGATCCAGACCAGGTTCAGCAGGAAAAACCAGCGCGTCAGGATCGAAATCGCAGACAACGGCTACGGCATCATCATTAAGGATAAAGATAAGCTCTTTCTTCCCTATTTCTCGACTAAAAAGAAAGGGACGGGTCTGGGACTGACCATTGTGAACAAGATCATCAGCGACCACAACGGGTCGATAGATGTGGAGGAGAATCATCCTCATGGGGCGAAATTTGTCATCCAGCTTCCAGCATGAATAAAGATAAAATTCTAGTCATCGACGACGAGGCCGGCATCCGGTCCTCCCTCAAAGGAATCCTGGAGGATGAGGGTTACTCCATTAAAACGGTCGTGAAGGGGGAAGATGCCCTCCAGCTGCTCAAAAGGGAAAATTTCGACCTCATTCTTCTGGATATCTGGCTTCCTGAAATGAACGGGATTGAAATCCTTAAAAAGATCAAAAACATGGACGAAGCCCCCCGGGTGGTGATGATTTCCGGACACGGGACTGTCGAAACTGCGGTCAAAGCTATAAAACTCGGGGCATATGACTTTCTGGAAAAGCCCCTTTCTCTGGAAAAGGTCATCCTGACTGTCCAGAACGCTCTGAAGCAAAAGAAACTGGAAGAGGAGAATATTCGGCTCCGGGAATCTGTCGGGCTTAAACATCAGTTGATCGGAAAGAGCCATCCCATTCAAAAATTGAGAGAAGAGATCATGAAGGCGGCCCCGACCAACGCTTCAGTCCTCATCTATGGAGAAGAAGGGACAGGGAAAGAACTGGTTGCCCGACTGATACATCACCTGAGCTCAAGAAAGAGCCACCGGTTCATCCCCATAAATTTCTCCGCTATCCCTGATGATTTGATCGAAACCGAGCTTTTTGGATACGCCAGAGGAAACCTGGAGAATGCGGAAAAGGATAAAAAAGGAAAGCTGCTGCTGGCAGATGGAGGCACAATTTTTCTCGATGAAATTTGTGATATGAGTTTAAACATCCAAGATAAACTCTTTAGAGTCATCGAAGAGCAGCAGTTTGAACCCTTAGGTTCGAATGAACCGATTCCAGTGGATATCAGAATAATCTCGGCGACCAACAGAGCCATCCATCAGTACATCACCAAAGCAAAATTCAGGGAGGACCTTTTTCTCAGACTGAATGTCATCCCCTTGACGATCCCGCCTTTGAGAGAAAGAAAAGAGGATATTCCCCTGTTCATCGACCATTTTCTGGAATACTTCTCGATACAGGACGGTAAGAAGACAAAAAAAATGAGTGAGGAAGCCATGGAAGCCTTCCTCAATTACTCCTGGCCAAGAAATGTCAGCGAACTCATCAACGTGATCGAAAGGTTCGTGATCATAGTTACGGATGACGAGATCAAAGACTCCCATCTCTCTCTGCTCGTCGAATCAAGAGAACCCGAGTCCATCCCAGAGGTCGATCAGAAGCTGTCATTGAAAGAGGCAAGTCAACAGTTCGAAAAGGAATACATCCATAAGATTCTGGTTAAACACAAATGGGATCTCGCCAAAACGGCCGCCGAGCTGGAGATGAACAAGACCCAACTCAGTAAGAAAATAAAAAAACTGGCAATCACCTTCTTCGGCTAAAAAGGCGACCTGCCCCCTGTCAGTGTGCCACCTGTAAAGTTAGATTTTTGATCTCATGAGCCTCTGGGGCCGGTGGCTAATACTCCAAAGAGCTATGAGGTCTATACCTATTCTCTTCCCTCCGCCAGCGCTCTATGAGCACTCTGGCTTCTAATAAAGTATCAAAAATCTCGCCATTCAGCAACTCATCCCTCAGCTTCCAGGCCGAGCGGCCTCCTCCTCCACAAGTTGTCCAGCACGAGCTTCTGATGGCGGCTGAGGAGATTGGAGAATATTTCTGAGAGCCTCTGTTGCTGCTTTTTGCTAATTCAAGAGTGGAGTCTAGTTTAAACTTGATGGTTTGGAGATTTCGGTCGATATGTTCCACTATTCTAGTCGTGACTCTGTCGTTTTGGGTGTGTTATTCTTATTTCAGGATGTCAGTAGGTGGAAATCACGGGAAATTGTGAGGGATTTGGAGTAAAGCCAAAAAGGAAATTCCTAGAAAACGGAAGCAGAGATATTTACTGGGTGGATGCGATAGGGATAGAGGAATTGGAACCGATAAATTAAATGTTTAAGGAGAATAAAATGAAAACACTCTTAAAATTTTCAATCATTTTTATTATGCTGATTTTGCTTATGGATTCCCTTGTGAATGCTCAGGAAGCCAAAAACGCGACTGAAGAACAGATTATAAGCACTGCTCAAAATTATGCTGCAACATACTTTGGAGGAAGCGCTAAAGAATCCTCCTGGGCCATAGCATTGGATGATGGAGGCAATGTATATGTAGCAGGATATACCGCATCTCCTAATTTTCCGACAACAGCAGATTCGT
>JAOUKO010000508.1 GCA_029882525.1 Candidatus Aminicenantota bacterium
ACAGGGCCTTTAATAATTATTGACAGCAATCATAACCTGTGCTATAAGTGCAAATGAGATGGATATGATTCAAGATGAACGATAAAGAGGATAAGCCCCCACCTCTGGAAGAAAAAAAGCCGCAGGAAGATCATCCCCCACCAAAGACGGTAAACTCACCCAAGAATTCAGAGAAAGAGCAAAATAATGCACTCGGCAATCAAAAAGAACAGGGATTTTTCTTGCTGGATGAGGCAACTTCCCAGGTCGCAGAGATTGCGACAGAAATCGAAACCCAGAAGAAAATCGCTGCGGATAAAAATTTTCCGTTAGAAGAACGTCTGGAGGCGTATGAGGATATCATCGATTCTGAGATTGGTGATACGACATTTTCAAGAGCCCGAAACATCGAGCGTGAAGTGGGATTTCGCCAGATCTACCTCAAATTCGAAGGAGGAAACCCAACCGGGACCCAGAAAGACCGCATCGCTTTCGCTCAAGTCCTGGACGCACTGAGGCGAGGATTTGACGGGATAACCATGGCGACTTGCGGCAACTACGGAGTGGCTATGGCCCTCGCAGCTTCATTGGCAGGTTTGAGATGTATCGTTTATATCCCTGAAAATTACCACACCAGGCGGGCTAAAGAAATACTCGATACCGGGGCCGAGATTATACGTATCCCCGGTGACTATGAAAAGGCCGTCATTCTTTCCCGTCAGCTCGCCGAATCAGAAGAAATCTATGATGCCAACCCCGGAGGAGCGAATACAGCCCTGCAGCTGAATGCCTACGGTGAAATCGCCTACGAAATCTACGATGAGCTCCGGGACGCCCCGGCTTTTGTGGCTGTTCCTGTCTCCAACGGGACAACGTTAGCAGGCATCTACAAGGGCTTTTTAAGCCTTTACCGCCGCGGAAAAACATCGAGAATCCCACGAATGATCGCCGGTTCCTCTTTCGGTAAGAACCCGATCATCCATGCTTATCTCAAGAACAGTCCCAGGTGTGATGATCTCCAACCCGAAAGCATTCGGGAAACCACGGTGAACGAACCTCTGATCAACTGGCAGTCCATTGATGGTGACTATGCACTGGAGGCCCTGCGTCTCACCAAAGGATGGGCGGCCTACGCCAGCGACAAGAATATGCTCATTTTTTCGCGTTTGATCCGGGAACGGGAAGGGCTGAACGTTCTCCCGGCTTCCACAGCGGGCTTGATCGCTCTCATCAACGGACACCAAAGAGACACGTTTCCCAGCGACCGCTACGTAGTGATTCTCACCGGGAGACGGTGATGCATGATTTTCCCGAAGGTAACGCGGTCATCTACTGCGAAGGGGCTTTCGGGACTCCCAACGGGAAAACTGCCCATGGGCTGATCCGACGCACCAAGCGCTATCAAGTCCTGTCCGTACTGGACTCCACTTACAGCGGTCAAGACTCGGGTCAGATTCTGGAAGGAAAGCCGAACGGGATATCCATCTATGCCGATCTCTCCTCAGCTAAAGATGGAGCTCT
>JAOUKO010000180.1 GCA_029882525.1 Candidatus Aminicenantota bacterium
CAGCGGATGGTCCTTGCTCCCTTCTGCATCCTGTTCCTGGGTGAACACAAATCCAGTGAAGATAAAAAACAACGAGATAAAGATTAAAGCCTTTGTTTTGAATTTCATGGTTATTTCCCCCTGATTGTGTTTTTATCAGACATTATCCAAAACTCTGACAGATGTAACTTCAATAGCGATAGGATTTCTCTCATTGATACTTTAAAGAGTGCTTAATGTCAATACAATAGAATATGTCTCAATGCCTTTTATAAAGCGGGAAGCTTTACAAAACGAAGGGAATGATAATAATGGTAACCGTGCGTATGACTATAGGGCTCTGTCCATCCCGGACTCGCCACTGAAAGAGACGTAATGCATTCTCCAGGGAAAAGATCGATAACTGGGCGGCTCGACGCGCTTTATGAGTTCGACCGCGAGCCTGTCTCGCAAAACAAACTGCAGGGTGTCGGAAAGTTCATCGGTATGTATTCCGGTGAGCACGTGGCCGGCACGGAGTTCGTCATTGGTGCCCTGTTCGTTGCCCGGGGAGTTTCGGCCCCGGACCTTTTCCTGGGGCTCCTGGTCGGGAACATCCTGGCCGTCCTGAGCTGGGCGTTTCTCTGCGCGCCGATAGCCGTTAAAACCCGGCTGACACTCTACTGGATGCTGCGCAAGATCTGCGGTCCCTACCTGACTTTTGTCTACAACATCGTCAACGCCCTGATGTTTTGCTTTCTCGCCGGGGCGATGATTTCTGTGGCCGCCACTGCTGTCGGGCTTCCCTTGAACATGCCCATGCCCGAGCTCAAGGATATGTTCCCCACCAGCATCACCTGGATCATCGTTGTTTTTTGTGTGGGGTTTGTGGTGACCAGCCTGGCCATTCTCGGGTTCGAGAAGTTCGCCAACTTTGCCAAGATCTGCTCGCCCTGGATGTTTTTGGTGTTCGTCGCGGCAGCTCTGGCTGTTCTACCCAAGCTGGGCCTCACATCCTTTGGGGATTTCTGGAGGGTGGCCACCGAGAAGATATGGACCGGGATTCCGGTCGAAGGCCAGTCGAAGTTCACTTTCTGGCATGTGATGTTCTTTGCCTGGTTCTGCAACATGGCCATGCACATCGGCATGGCTGACCTCTCGATTTTCCGCTACGCCCGGAAATGGACCTACGGATTCACCAGCGCCTTCGGGATGTTTCTCGGGCATTATGTGGCCTGGGTCTGTTCGGGCATCCTCTGTGCCGCTGCGGATGTGATTGTCGCGCCCGGACCGATCGCCTACATGGGAGCAGGCGTGGCGGGAGCGGTCTGCGTGGTGGTCGCCGGCTGGACGACCGCTAACCCGACGCTCTACCGGGCCGGACTCGCCCTTCAAGCCGCAACACCGGATTGGAAGCGCTGGAGGGTCACGGCAGCCGCAGGACTGGGCACCACCATCGCGGCCTGCTTTCCGGCGCTGGTCATGAGGCTTCTGGATTTTGTCGCTCTCTACGGGCTGATCCTGATGCCCATGGGAGCGGTCATCTTCGCCGATTTCTGGATCCTTCCCAGGCTGGGCCTCAGGAGTAACTTTGCAGAGGCCACCCGCTCCAAGATCAACTGGTCTGCGGCGATCAGCTGGCTGGTCACTCTTGTCATCGCTTTCCTGCTTCCTCTTGAGATATTCTTTAAAGGTTTGCCCGGATTTTTCATCGCCCTGGTCCTGTATGTCCTCCTGAGTTCCATGGAGCAAAGAATGAAACAGAATAAAATCTTATCCAAGGAAGGATAAACGAGAATATTTGCTCTTTTCATTGCCGTGGCAGGTTTAATCCTGACAATCGTCCCCTCGTTCTTTGTATTTTCAGGGAATCTCACCTGGCAAGCTCACGCCCGGTTGATGTTTATCGGCATGCTGCTCTGGTTCATTTTCGCTCCGATCGCCATGAAAAAAAAAGAGAATAGGAGGTTAGGATGAAAAAATGGATAGCGGCAGTGGTTTTGGCTGTTCTTGTCCTTGTTACAGCCTGTTCTCAGGAAGATCGGGGCAAGATTTCGGACCTGAAAATCACTCAGCTGAGATGCGAATACCTGAAGAATCCGCTCGGTATTGATGTGGTTAAACCCCGTTTGAGCTGGGTTCTTGAGTCATCAGAGCGCGGCCAGAAGCAGACCGCATACAGGATCATCGTTTCCACGAGTGAAGAGAACCTCTCCAAAGACATCGGCGATCTCTGGGACAGCGGAAAGATGAAGAGCGAACGCACGAACCAGATCGTCTATGAAGGCAAAAACCTTCAGTCACGGGAGAAATGCTGCTGGAAGGTATTTGTCTGGGATAAGGACAGAGTCAGGCATGAACCTCAAGAGACAGCCTTCTGGTCGATGGGACTTTTGAATGAAGAGGATTGGGAGGCTTCCTGGATAGGAATGGAGCTGGCTCCTCATTTTCTCACGCCGGAAAAGCTTGCACCAGGCCCGCCTCCACCCTGGTTCCGTAAAACCTTTGCTCTTGGCAAACCCGTGAAAAAGGCAATGGTCTATATCACGGCGCAGGGGATCTTCAGGCTTCACATCAACGGCCAGCAGATAGGAAAGGATGTATTTGCTCCGGAATGGACGGATTATAACAAACGCATCCAGTACCGCACCTATGATGTCACCGAAAACATCAAGCCTGGAAAAAACGCCATCGGCGCTGTTGTCGGCGATGGCTGGTACAGCGGTTACCTGGGATGGCGCAAATTCCGCGGGAACTACGGCCTTCAGAACAGCCTGCTCCTCCAGCTTGAAGTGGAGTATGAGGACGGGACGATTGAGGTTCTTGCAACGGATAAAACCTGGGGCTGTTCGGACGGCCCGATCATCAGTTCTGACCTGCTGATGGGCGAGCACTACGACGCCCGGAAGGAGATGCCGGGCTGGGACACTGCGGGATTCGATGATAATGACTGGAAGCCAGCCGTCCTCATGGAAAAGCCACAGGCCAGGCTTATCTCCCAGCCTTCAGAGCCAGTCCAGGTGACCCAGCATATCGAGCCGGTCAATATGAGCGAGCCGAAGAAGGGTGTCTATGTTTTTGACCTAGGCCAGAACATCGCCGGATGGGCGAGGCTTAGAGTAAAAGGAAAATCAGGCACCAAAGTCATGCTTCGTCACGCCGAACGCCTCAATCCCGACGGAACCGTCTACACCACAAACCTCCGCGACGCAAAAGCCACGGATACCTATATTCTCAAGGGCGGAGCCGAGGAGGTTTTTGAGCCCCGTTTCACTTTCCATGGATTCCAGTATGTGGAGGTCACCGGATTCCCCGGCGTCCCGGGCAAGGATGCCATCACCGGCTGCGCTATCCATTCAGCCGCACCTCCTGCGGGAAGCTTTGAATGTTCCTCGCCGCTGGTCAATAAGATCTACCAGAATCTCACCTGGAGCCAGCGCGGGAATTACATCAGCGTGCCGACAGACTGCCCCCAGCGCGATGAACGGCTGGGCTGGATGGGGGATGCCCAGATATTCATCCGGACAGGGACTTTCAACATGGATGCGGCCGCTTTCTTCACCAAATGGATGGTCGATGTTGAGGATGCCCAGTCCGGAGAAGGCGCTTTTCCGGATTTTGCGCCGCGCCTCAAGGACAAAGTCCTGATGCGGTTCGAGTCTGCTCCGGCCTGGGGGGATGCGGGCATCATCGTGCCCTGGACTGTCTACAGGGTCCATGGGGACACGCGGATCGTCTCCGGACACTGGGAAGCCATGGTCAAATGGATGGATTTTCTCCAGGAAGCCAACCCGGAATTGATCCGGAAAAATAAGGTGGGCAACAACTACGGTGACTGGCTGTCCATAAAAGCCGATACACCCAAAGACCTCCTGGCCACTGCTTACTGGGCTTACGATGCCAGGCTCATGTCCAGGATGGCTGAAGCCATCGGCCGCAGCAGCGAGGCTTTTTATTACGAGAAGCTCTTCCAGAATATCAGAGAAGCCTTCCAGAGAGAATTTGTCCTTCCTGACGGCCGCATCAAAGGGGAGACACAGACAGGCTATCTTCTGGCTCTGGCCATGGACCTTGTTCCTGAAGAGCTTCGCTCGAGGTCTGCGGAGCACCTTGTGGAAAACATCAAGCAGCGAGACTGGCATCTTTCGACCGGGTTTGTCGGAGCCGGATATCTGAATCCTGTTCTCACCGAGATGGGCTATCCGGATGTGGCCTACCGTCTTCTCCTCAACGAGACATTCCCTTCATGGGGCTATTCCATAAACCAGGGTGCGACCACTATCTGGGAGAGATGGGACGGCTGGACAGAGGAAAAGGGCTTTCAGGACCCGGGAATGAACTCCTTCAATCACTATGCCTTCGGGTCAGTGGGGGAGTGGCTTTTCCGCTTCGTGGCCGGCATCGACCTCGACCCGGAAATCCCCGGGTACAAACGGATCATCATCCGGCCGCATCCGGGCGGCGGTTTGGAATACGCCAGGGCCGAGTACGATTCCATCCAGGGAAAAATTTCCAGCGGGTGGAAGCTTGAAGACGGCAAACTGATCCTGAATGTCACCATTCCGGCCAACACCACAGCTATGATCCATGTGCCGGCAGAAGACTTATCTCAAGTCACGGAAAGTGGCAAGCCGGCTGAAGATTCGACAGGAGTCAAATTTCTGCGGCTGGAAAAGGGAAGAGCAGTATTCGAGGTGGTTTCCGGGACTTATACTTTCAGTACTTCACCTTTCCTTTGACGTTGCTGATTCTGAGGCCTCCGCTTCCTTCACTCGGGATGAAAACGTCTTTTTCGACACCATTGATATAAATAGAACCGGAGCCGTCCCTGACCGTCACGCTGCCTCCGATATTCCGGATAGAGATCGATCCCGAGCCGTCATCCACGTCGACATCGTCCCGAACGTCGTCCACTTCGATTGACCCCGAGCCATCTTCAATCTGCAGGCTGCCTTCTACATTCTCGATCTCCATGCTCCCCGAGCCGTCGTCCACAAAGACGTTCCCAGCGATATTTTCGACCCGTATCGATCCCGAGCCATCGTTGATATCCAGGTCCATGTTCTTTGGAATACTGACGGTGAGGTTGATTACCGTGTTTCCGAGGGAGAAAAATTTCGGAAAGTCCTTGAAGTTGCTGATAAGAACCGCTCTGCGGCCTCTTTTCTCTAGAGATAACTCCACATACTTCCGGATGAATTCTTCCGTGTCCCTTTCTCTTCTCCCTTCGACTTCGATTTCTGCCTCAACCTCTATCTCGTTGCGGCCTTCATAGCCGGTGACTTTGAGGAAACCAGCCCCGCAGTTGATTTCAAGCATCTCAATGTCCTGGGCCGAGAGACGCAGCTCCTTCACTTCTTCATAGGGAAAAGCGATACAGGCGCTGAGAAAGAGCATTGCCAGAAAAAGTATTTTGAACTTCATCATTGCCTCCTTGTGTTTCTGGACTTATCCTTCATAATCAATAACGGATTTTCTTGAAAAAAGTTCTCCTGAGAAAGAACATTTTGAGTGCGAATAGGGTAAATAGGAAATTTAAAGCCGCATCAATGATTATGCAGCTGAGATCTGTGTTTCGGTTATTTCTTTTTCTATCTTCTACTTAAAAACCTGTTTAAAGATATCGACCAGTTCCAGCGCGTATTCGATCTGGGTTAGAGGGATTCCCTTTTCTTCGGCAATCTTGTTGAAGCGTCCGTCCTGGTTGCTGTCTGCGGTGACGATCAGGTAGTCCGCATAGGGAGCCACGACATCGATCATCTTTTCATTATCACTTCCTGGAGCGCCTCTTGTGGAAGCCCCGCCGACATGGGCTGCGATGATGAAGATCCTCTTCTTTTTGCAGTGATCGATGATATTCTTCAAGCGTCTTTCTTCAGTGCTGACAGTAAGTCCGGAAGCCCCCATGCCCTTCAAGCTGGCGCCGATGGCAAAGACTATTGTCTTGTACGAAGTTCCTTTAGGGAATTTGTCCAGGTCAGTGTAGACTTCGACAT
>JAOUKO010000181.1 GCA_029882525.1 Candidatus Aminicenantota bacterium
TTCAGGCATCGCTCCGAACCCACAGCTTGACACAAATCATCCGCATGCTCTTTTTCCGATTTCACGCCGGTGACGATGATGAATACTCCTTCATGCTGGAGCAGCCGCTTGGCCAGCTCGATGTAGTTCTCCAGCGGCCATCTCCTGACAGGAACGATATCGCTGACATTCGGGTTGAGCAGCACAATCTTCTTATCTGACGTTATATCTTTATTCTTTTCCTGGAGCTTCTTCAGAATCCTCATTCTCGAATCCTGGGAAGCTTGAATTCTGGGGATAACGATGTCCTCATCCGAGAGGGATCTTTTCGTCAAGGGAGCGTCTTGCGAGGAAGAGCGCAGGGCATAAATCAGGTTGAGCAGGTTCTGGGACATATGGATATGGGGATTGAAGGCTACCTTGTGCGTCAGAAAATTTCCCCTGTACAATCCTTCGTTATGATACTTGAAGTAACCCACCCTGTTCTTAGCTCCGCTCAAATAGCTCAGGATAGCCGTAAACCTGGCGAAAAGCTCCATATCCAGAGCTGCGCTGATTTTTAGCCTCCTGAGCTTTCTTATTGCACTGATGGAAGAAAAGAAAAAACTGAAAAAATTGCGGCTGCTCACGGTAATGACATTCTCTCCGGGAATGATCCCCAGTATGTCAACGGCATGCCTATTCTCTTTGAAAGTCAGGAAATAAAGCGCCGCTTCCGGAAACATTTCCTTCGTCTTCTTGAAAAGAGAATAAGCCAGGACCATGCTTCCCATCTCGGAGAGCTCGATAAAAAGGATTTTCTCAGGATTCCGGATCAGCCTTGGCTGGCTGAATATTCTTCTCAATCCATGAACGCAGGAAAGAAAAAAACAGAGAGGAATTCCGAGTTTGCGGTCAACCGACCTCATAAAACCAACGTTCATCTTGATTTCTTCTCTTTTTCTCTGAGCTCAGCGCTGGACCCGTCCCGAGGTCACGCCGGAAGCCACTCTTTCCACTTCCTCCTCGCTGGCCAGGTTGAAGTCACCATATATTGAATGCTTGAGGCAGGCTGCGGCCACTCCAAAATGGAGAGCCTGCTGGTCAGTCCTTTCCTTCAAAAGGCTGAAGATCACACCAGCCGCAAAAGCATCACCGGTTCCCACCCGGTCCACGATCCAGACCCGGTGCTGCGGGCTCTTATAAAAATTCTTGCCGTTGAACAGGCAGGCTGACCAGACGTTCTCGGAGGCGGAGATGCTCTGGCGAAGAGAGATCGCCACTTTCTTGAAGCCAAAGCGCTTGACCAATTCTTTCGCCAGTTCCCGGTAGCCCTCGATATCCAGCTTTCCCGCTACCACATCCGTTTTCCTGGGCCGAAGGCCGAAAATACGGGTGGGATCTTCCTCATTCCCGAAAAGAATATCCACATAGGCCATGAGTCCTGTCATCACTTCTCTCGCCTTTTCTTCGCTCCAGAGCTTCCGGCGAAAATTCAGGTCCACGCTGACAGTGATCCTTTTTTTTCTGGCGACTTCCAGGCCCTCACGCAGACTGGCAGCCGCCGAATCGCTCAGAGCAGGTGTGATCCCTGTCCAGTGAAACCAGTGGCTGTTCTCCAGTATCCGCTCCCAGTCCAGGTCAGAAGGCTTGATTTCCGAAAATACCGAATGCGCCCGGTCGTAGATGACCTTCGAAGGCCGCAGCCCGGAGCCATGCTCCAGGTAATAGATCCCGATCCGCTTTCCTTTTCGGATAATAAAACGCGTATCCACGCCATTCTGCTTCAATACATCCACCGCGTTCTCACCCAGGTCATTCTCCGGCAGCGCGGTCACAAAAGCAGCGTCGACCCCGAAGCGAGCAAGGGAAACAGCAACATTGGCTTCAGCCCCGCCAAAGTATAAATCCAGATTCCGCGCCTGCTGAAGACGAACTCCCGGAGGAGGAGATAAGCGGACCATAAGTTCTCCGAAAGTGACCACACTAGGAGCTGGGATTTTATCCATTCTGTTAGCTTTCGCCTGTTTTTCAGGCTTAGGAGGTTCGGGCTTGAGCGCTTCCTTCCACTTCTTGATCTCCTTCTTCATCAGCGCAGGCTGATCAAGATGCTTGGTCAGGGCTGAGGCGCAGAGGATGCCATCGGGGTCTTTCTTGACCGCCTCTTTCAAAGTATCAAGGGTAATGCCTCCGGTGTAAACAACCGTAAGGCCCTTATAAGGACCCTTCCAGGAACGGGACAAATCGACGTTGTCGACCTCCCCGGCGAAAGCAGGGAAAAGCTTGTAGACCCATTGATAAGGATGTTTCTGGTGAAGCTCTTCCAGAGAGCACCCGTAACCCTCGGCTTTCTGGACCAGCTGCTTTCCCACATCGGACAGGCCGCCGGGAATACACATGATGTCATTCTCCACACAAATCCTGACTACGTCCGGGATGTAATCCGCCGACACTACGCCTGATGCTCCGGCTTTAATGGCCGATTCCGCCTGCTGAGGCGTCATCACTGTCCCGGCCAGAACCAGGGCCTCAGGGAATTTCCTGAGAATTGCTTTTATGCCGTCGATGGCGAATTCCGAGCGGAGGGCAATCTCCAGAACGACACCAGAGGGGTTGAGAATCTCATAGGCTCTCAGACATTCATTTTTGCTCCTGGGTGTCAGAAGAGCGATCAATCGGCCTTTTTGCATGCTTTTAAAAACCTGCGCTGATTTTTTCATATCTTGCTCCGCTTGTTGACTCAAACTCTCTGAGATGAGAGATGCTTTCACAAATGCGGGACATTCATCCCGCCGCTAACCTCGACAACCAGGCCTGTTGAATACCCGAAATATCCCTTGGCCAGAGCGACGACCGCTTTCCCCACATCTTCCGGCAAGCCCCACCGCTTCTGCGGGATAAGTCCCCCGGCGATAAGCTTGTCGTATTTCTCCTTAACAGGCGCAGTCATGTCCGTCTGAATGATCCCGGGACGCACCTCGTAGACATTGATGCCGTACTCAGAAAGCCTGTCCGCAAACACTCGAGCCGCCTGGCTTAAAGCCGCCTTGGAGACACAGTATTCTGCTCTCGTGGGAGAAGAGACAGAAGCCGATATGGAGGAGATGAAGATAATGCAGAGCTTGGACTCCGGATCCTCCTCGACCTGTTTGATCATCTGCTTGGCGATTTTTTGGGTGAGAAAAAACGGGCCCCTGGCGTTGATGGTCTGAAGCCTGTCATAGCTTTCCGGTGTTGTCTCCAGGATATCCACCCTTCGCTCGGGTGCCACTCCTGCATTATTCACCAGCACATCGATCTTTTTACATTTATCCAGAGTTTGCCGCAGTATTTTTTCGTGATCCTCCAGGGAAGAAACATCCCCTTGAAGAGGAAAGAAAGAGGCTCCCAGCTCCTCGACTCGCTCCTTGACCTCAAAGAGTCCGGATCGTTTATTATCCGGCTCATGGATGATGTCCATCCCAACTAGGTCGAACCCTTCACGGGCCAGGGCGATGGAGATCCCGCGACCGATGCCCCGGCCTGCACCTGTCACAAGGGCTACCGGTTTATCTTTACCCATGATGTCTCCTAAAGGATTTGATTGAATGGCTGATACACCGCAATCCTGATCGAAGCCTTAATGTGCTGATAGGATAACAAAAAGGCAGCTTAAGGGCAAGACAGCCGCGGATCCCTACAATACTGGGAAGCCAAAGCTTTAGATTAATTTTGTTAAGAAAATCTCTGCTTTGTCCTCATTCTTTTTTTTATGTTCACCCACATTCAGTCGTTACAGTTAGTTGTCTCTATATCCCAAGATTTCAAAATTATATCTTTTAATGAACTTATAATCGTCTATCGTTGCCACTGCATAGGCTTTTCCATTATTAAAGGATAGCCAATCAGTCGATACATCCGTCTCATACTGAGCCAGGTATTCTCCATCCTTATTAAAAACATCAACTAAGTTAGACCCGTCTCTTACAGAGTCAACGACCACGAAAATCCAGCCATTTTCCATTAAAGTAAATCGCTCATAGGCGGGTTTATACTTGGGATACTTTACTAACTCAAAAACTCTTTTTTCTTCATTCGCTGGTATTTTAGCCAGAAACTGCTCGCTCTGGCTTTGCTCAAAATATTCTTTATGCCTTTCACTTATTTCTACAGGCTCAAAATCACGTTGGATTATTTTCATGAGCTTTCCTTCAGATGAATACACTCTTATCTCATAATTCTCAGGGTATCCAAAATATATCAAGTCATTCTTATCCAGGACATAATTCACGTATGGCTGAAACGCCATGCCACTCAGCGAATCAGCAAAAACCTGAGCGATAGAATCTTCACTTTTCTTTGATAGAGTATTTACCTCTTGGGGCAGCCTTAAAAACTCTGCCATGAGATTGAAATTTTCATCAAATAAACCATAAAAATAGTCCCACTTTTTGCCTTTTCCTAACTCGATATTATCCACAGACATAGCAATAAAGAATCCCCTTGAATTTATGACCACTCTTTCAAAAATTGTGGGGAACTTTACTCCTTTTAAGTAATTCCCTTTTTTACTGAGAAAAGAAATTCTTTGACTTTTGACATCATTGAGATAGATATTTCCTTCGCTATCAAACCTAACCTCACTAATATCTTGAAACTCTCCCGGACCTTGTCCTGGTCGACCAATCGACTGAAGAAAATTACCGTTAGGATCATACTTTCTCACTGATTTTCTATCCCAATCTGTCACATAAATATTTCCTTCATCATCCGTATTCATGAAGACTTGATTTCCGAACATGTAGTTCTCGACTCCATCTTCCACTCCTATCGTGAGGTCTTCTTCGAATATGATTCGCAGTTCAGGATTCAACGGCTCTCTCGGATTCATTACAATCGTCACTCCATCCACTTCCTTAATCGTTCTTTGCCTTGCTGATGTTTGTTGACCGCAGGCATTGAATAGAATAAGTACTGAGAAGAATGTGATTATGTGAATAAACGAGGTTCCAGATTTCATAATTTATCCCGTCTTCATCTGATTAGACCTTCCCTCATTTTAGAGTCCCAAGACTCTTGCTGTCAAACGCCTGTCTAAAATATGCATGGCTCTCCCGTTGTATCAGCTGTGTTTCAGAAAATGATTAAACCTGTCTAACTATGGATATGGTTGATTAAAGGGAAGACAAGGTAAATCAAAACAATTTCAGGGAAAAACGAGTGTTTCCAAAGTTTTGACGGCTGGACTCGAGCCAGCACATTGGATAACCAATGAGAGATTCTAAATCCTTTGCGTCTAAAAAAATTGAAGAAAGGAAAAAAATAATCTTCTGTGTCTTGGCTATCGGAAAAGGAAATTTATAATTTAACTATTTTCTACTTCTTCTCTTCCTGGGGAACAAGCTTATTATAATCCACAAGGAGCTTGAGATACCAGTCTGGGAAACTAAGCCGGTCTCTCTTCCGCGTCTTGACATCATAAATCCAGAGATGGTTGTACTTGACCAGCAGGTCGTCGCCCAGTTTCCACCAGGCGTCTATGATCCGATTTGCATTGCCAAGACAGTAATCGGTTAAAAATTGGTGCGCTTGAGCCGGGTTCTTCTTGTAGAGTTCTGTCGCCAATTTATCAATATCTGGCGTGCGGTCCACAGCTGACTTTTCCCACTTACTCTGGCTTTCCCTGACATCCTGGATAGCATAGGAATAGAGCACCTGGGTGTGAAAATCGACATAGTCAAAAGCCCATCTGGCAGAATTGCGGTCAAATTCCCAGTGGTCTCCGATCTCAAAAGACCTGGGAATTTCTGTGATTCCTTCATAGAGCGGCAAGTAACAGGACGTGTCCTGAGCGCCCCAGGCAAGCCAGACGATTCCTCCAACAGGATTGGGCAGCCAGCTTCTGCACTGGGTTATAGTGACGTATTCGGCCCGGTTGACACCGATGACGCGCGACATGTTATACGTCTTGTCTTCAAGCTTAAAGCCATAGGGAAGGAAATTCGGGTTGGCAAAA
>JAOUKO010000182.1 GCA_029882525.1 Candidatus Aminicenantota bacterium
CGTCATCTGCATCCAGAACGGGATCTCAGCATTCCATGTGGACCAGAAGGCATTGATCCGAGAAAGTGTTCGTGTGACCAAACCGGGAGGAATGGTCCTGTTTTCGAGCTACTCTGATAAATTCTGGGAAGAGAGAATGAGGTGGTTTCACATTCAATCAGAAGCCGGACTTCTTGGTGAGATCGACGACGAACGGACAGGCGACGGTGTGATCGTCTGCAAAGACGGGTTCACAGCCACAACCGTACGGCCAGGGAAGTTTCTGGCTTTGACTTCAGGGTTGGATCTTGAGGTGCGGTTCGTAGAGGTGGATGAATCAAGCCTATTTTGCGAAATGACTCTTCCCTGAAATAAAGATGAAAAGGATGGATGTCCTGAGAAAAATTGAGCTATACGGTTTGAATTTTTCTTTGGATTTTATCGAATACTGCTAAATCCAATATTATTGCGGATACTACGCCGGAGAAATAGGCCAAAAAATCATAGGGGTCAAACGTACTGCCGAATATTCCTATCCCTCGATACTGCAGATATTCAACGACAGCGGCAAAGGCAACAATACCCATGCCCACCGCTATTTTCTGTTTTGTTTGAGTTGCCTTGAGTGCGAATAAAAAATAAAAGGAAAAGGGAATAAGAATATCTAAAAGATAACCCTTAAGAAAACCTCTAAAAGGACCTCCGTAGTTAGGCCCGATGACGAAGTGCAGCAGAGCGACAAAAACCGCTAGGGTAACAACAAATACCTTCCTGTAATTTTTTATTCTATTAATTGAACCTCCATAATGTTTATTATATCACCGAGCAGCGAATGGTGACAGGCTCTGGCTCTCGCCTTTTTGAGTGTGGGATGGAATGTCCTAAAAGCGTCTTTGGCCAATCCGGTGGACAGCCTCCGGTATGAATGACAACATAACTTTAAAGTGAGCCTGTTTTAATTTTTTTTCAACCTTTTTGCTGTTTCTTGAGTATTACTATATGGATTAACTTTATGACATAAAAGAAATCAGGAGTTTGAATGACGATCACAAATTACCTGACCCGAAAAGAGGAGCTGATTCTGCTGGCGGTTCACAAACTGGGCGACTCGGCCAGCCTGGTCAGAGTCCGTGAGATCCTGAATGTGTCGACCGGCCACGACTGGACGGTGGGAAATGTTTTTGTCCCCCTAGACCGGATGACCAAGCTGGGATATCTGGAAGCACGGGTAGGCGAGCCCACTGCCCGCCGGGGCGGAAAGGCCGTGAAATATTATGTCCTAACCCGCCTGGGAAAGGAAGCTCTGGCCGAGCTGAAAAGAGTCCATGACACCATGTGGAACGGCGTTTCTGACCCCGCTCTGGAGAAATAGGAGAAGAGCGTGGGAGAAAAGTTTCACCGCCCCCCTCGGCTGCCCCGCTGGATCCTTTACCGCTTCCTGCCCGAATCGGAAAACACTTTTATCGGCGGGGACTTCGATGAAATCTATAACCGCATTGTAGAAAGGCAGGGAAGGGGAGCGGCCTGCCGCTGGTACTGGGTTCAGCTTATGTACTGGATCCCGCTTATTTTATTTCACTCTATCTTATGGAGCTTGACCATGTTTAAAAACTATTTAAAAATCACTCTGCGCAATCTGCGCCGGCAAAAGGGATACGCGTTCATCAACATCGCCGGTCTTTCGGTAGGCATCGCCTGTGTCCTGCTTATCATCCTGGTCGTACAGTATGAATTCAAGTACGAAAGCCATCATGAAAATGCCGGCCGGATCTACCGCATCAATGTCGAGCATGCACAACTGGAGAGGACCTTTAGATCCACTTATTCACCGGTACCGCTCGCGCCGGCCATGTACGAAGAAGTTCCCGAAGTCACCCATTTCGCCCGTATGGCTGAACTAAGGCAGATCCAGGTGGCCCATGAGGACCGAAAATTTTATGAGGAAAACGTGCGCTTTGTCGACCCCGGAATCCTGGAGATGTACACTTTTCCCCTGGTTTCCGGGAATAAGGAAACAGCCTTAATAGACCCCAATTCGGTCGTAATCACCGAGGAAATGGCCGTAAAGTACTTCGGAAAGGAAGATCCTTTGGGCAAAACCCTGGTTCTCCTCAATTCGATTTCCCTGAAGGTGACCGGCGTGATGAAGAATCATCCGAGATACACAAATATCCGCCCTGATTTCCTGGTCCCCATCGAAAAAATTAGGGCCCTGGCCGGTGATGATTTCTTCCAGAACTGGCTGAGCCAGCAGCTCGCTTCCTATGTCATGCTGGCTGAGGGTCATTCGGCAAAGGATGTGGAAGCCAAGATCCAGGATGCTTTCAACAGCCATGTTCGCGCAGATGACGGGCGTGTGCTCACTCTGGATCAGTTGAGACGGATGCACCTTTTTTCCGATACCGCACCCACCGGCAATATCAGCTCTTTATACATTCTTCTGGCGGTGGGAGGGTTGATCCTGTTGGCAGCCTGCATCAATTTCATGAACCTGGCCACAGCGCGTTCCGCTAAGCGGGCCAAGGAAGTCGGTTTGCGCAAGGTGGTGGGAGCGGGACGGCACCAGCTCATTCGCCAGTTTATGGGGGAAAGTATGTTTTATACCGCCATATCGATGGTTTTTGCCCTTGTTCTGGCGCGTGCTTTTCTCCCGGCTCTCAACAGCCTGACCGGGCAGGCAGTAGAGTTTGGCGATATATTTCAAAAACCTATCCTGGCCGGCATGGTGGGAATTTATCTTCTGGTGGGATTCTTATCGGGGAGTTATCCGGCCCTCTTCCTTTCGGGCGTTCAACCCACGAAAATTCTGCGGAGCACGTCTGAAAACGGAACTCAGGGTGTTTTGTTCCGAAAAATCCTGGTGGTCGTACAGTTTGCCATCTCCATCATCCTCATCATCTCCACCCTGATCTTCGGACGGCAGTTGAATTTCCTTTTGAATAAAAGTTTGGGTTTCGAAAAGGATGGAATCGTAGCCATCCGCAACGACAGAAGCACGTTCCGTCAGGACCTCCAGCCTTTGAAATCTGAACTTTTGAGCGATCCCCGCATTTTGGGTGTGACCGGATCTCTCATGCTTCCTAGCTCCATAGGTATGTACAACACCGTGACCTGGGAAGGCGCCACCGACAACCAGGAGATCACCATCATTCATAACAGGGTGGATTATGACTTTCTGGATACCTTTGAGATCGAGTTGGTCGCCGGCCGCAATTTTTCTCCCGAGTTTCCCGGCGATACAAACGCAGGTTCCGATGCAAGCGGACCTGAGAATTCCCGGTCCATCATAATCAACCAGGAAGCCGCACGTCAGTTCGGCTGGGAAGATCCCATCGGTAAAAGAGTCATTCAGGTCTATGGTGCAGAAAGGTACTATTATAACGTGGTCGGTGTGATCAGAGACTTCCATTTCAGCTCCCTGAGGCAGTCCATCCAGCCCTTGAAGCTCTTTCTCAACACGGAAAATAACAGATATGTGTCGGTGAAGATCAGGATGGAAGGTTTGACCTCCACACTCAAATTCATCGAAGAGGCGTGGATGCGCGTCTTTCCGGAAGCGCCCTTCGAGTATTTTTTCCTCGACCAAGTCCTCGAACAGAGGTACCAATCCGAGGCCAGTTTGAAGCGGCTGTTCGTGTACTTCAGCGGTTTGGCCGTTTTTATCGGCTGCCTGGGATTGTTGGGGTTGGCTTCCTATGCCGCAGAACGGCGCTCCAAGGAGATCGGCATCCGCAAGGTCCTGGGTGCCTCCTCCCCGCAACTTGTGATGCTCCTGTCCAAGGAGTTCACGCGGTGGGTAGTGGTGGCGAATGTGTTCGCCTGGCCTGTAGCCTATTTTGCCCTTCGATCCTGGCTACGGGGATATGCCTATCGCATCAGCCTGAATGCCCAGTTGGGATTTTTTGTTCTGGCGGGTGCTGTGGCGCTGGCGATTGCCCTGCTCACGGTGGCTTTCCAGGCCGTCAAAGCAGCGCTATCCGACCCGGTCAAAACCCTTAAGTATGAATAACCGAAATAATCCCCTATCCGAAGCGATACCGATGATAGAATTATAAGTATTTCCTTTTTGGACTTGCTCCCCATCCCTCCCAATTTTCCGCAATTTCCATCTGCTGATATCCGAAAATAAGAATAACACACCCAAAACGACAGAGTCCACGACTGGAATAGTGGAAACATATCGACCGAAACCTCCAATCCAAGACGATTATTTATCAGGCTGAACCTTTTTGCTGAAAGAAGGGTAGACGTCAAAGGATTGGCTGTGGCTCAGTCTTTTCTGGTTTTCACCGCAGGCGTTCATGATATAGAGCTGAGCGGTTCCGCTGCGCTTGGAAACAAAAACAATCCTCTTGCCGTCCGGCGAAAAAGCCGGATGGTCGTCATGGTCACAGTTGACGGTCAGGCGCTCGATGCCTGTGCCATCTGCGTTCATCGCATAAATCTCGGGATTGCCGTCCGAATATCCGGTGAAGACAATCTTTTTCCCATCAGGGGAGAATTTCGGATAGCAGTCGACAAAGCTGTTGAACGTCAAGCGTGCGACTTCCTTTGTTTCCAAATCCATGACATGGATCTCGGGAATCCAGTAATCGCGAACTGAGGCAAAAGCTATATACTTTCCATCAGGAGAGAATGAAGGATATTTATCATCGTGTGGATTGCTGCTCAAATTCTGAAGGTTTTTCCCGTCGACATCCATCCGATAGATTTCCCAGTTCCCCTCCCTGTTGCTGCAGAAAATTATTTTTTTGCCGTCAGGTGAAAAAGATGGATAAATATCATCTGCCTCATTAAAGGTGAGTCTTTCGGGATTTTTCCCGTCCATATCCATGGTGTAAATCTCGAGGTTGCCGTCACGGCCTGAGCTGAAGACAATTTTTTCCTCATCCGGAGAAAAGCAAGCGTAGTCATCGTAAGCATCCTCGTAAGTCAGCCTTTTTTGATTTGCACCGTCGCTGTCCATCACATAGATTTCTGCATTCCCATCCCGGCCAGAGGTGAAGACGATTTTCTGACTCTCACTAGCAGCGGGGAGAGTATGCTTGCAATACTGGATGGAGAAAGAGTTTATAAAAACAGCAGCAAAGCAAAAAATTTTTGCGGAAGAGAGCAGATTTCTTTTCAACACTCCGATTCTAAAAAAAAGGGAGCAGGGTGTCTGACTTCTTTCTTTTAAACGCGGATTTACCTTCCAACGGGCTCGATGCCAAACAGGACCCAGGTTACATCATCATCTATTGATACCTTACCGCGTAAGTTCTGGATGGAGACAGCCCGGCACAATTGACCCCGGTTTCGAGTGTAGAGAAGCTTGCCTGCCTGATTGTATATTCCGCAGTCTCCCATAATGCCAGCCCTGGATTTTGTGCTCTTGAACTCGACCATCCTTCCGTCTGCGAGCATGAACCGTAAAAATCCTGGTTTTCCCCTCTCTATCTTTGCTCCTCTGGGAATGATGATAGACTTTCCCGGCGGATCAGGCTGCGGGCTTAAGCCTTTAAACTGGACAAAGAGAAGGTCATCAGCCATAGTATCCTGGTTTCTCAATTTTTCCACAGAAAACACGGCAAATAACCTGGCCTGCTTTCCAGAATAGAGAAGCTTTCCCTCTCTGTTGTAAGCCCTGACCCCAAGCTCACCGGTCAGGCCTATGAGCTCTAAGACTCCATCCTTCAGGAGGAACTTTGTGACTTCGCCCGCTTTCTCTATTTTTGTGCCGATTGGGAGCTGAACCGCATTTTCTCCCATTTTCAAGGCCCATGCGCCTGTGAATAGCACCGCCAGGACCATGACGAGCAATGACAGTTGTTTCAATAGCTTTTTCATTTTTTACCCTACCTCCTTGATAATTATCAATGCTTCAATCTTTAACATAAAGGATGAATGCTGTCAATTTCACCTTTATCAGCTTCATCAAGGCTTTATCCGGATTTTATAGATTCCT
>JAOUKO010000183.1 GCA_029882525.1 Candidatus Aminicenantota bacterium
TCCAGGGCCTGTTCTGGAGAGCGTCCAGCATTATCTCCGGAGTCTCTTCCCAACCCTGGTTCCTGACAATACTCATCCCTGCTGCCGGCGGTCTGATCATCGGCCCGATCATTTATTACGGGGCGAGAGAGGCCAAAGGCCACGGAGTGCCCGAGATCATGGAATCCTTGATCCTCCGGGCTGGAAAAATCAGGAATCGCGTCTCCGTTATCAAATCCATTGCCTCATCGATATGTATCGGCTCCGGAGGCTCCACCGGCCGGGAAGGCCCGATCGTCCAGATCAGCGCCAGTCTGGCCTCCACAATAGGCCAGGTGTTCAAGATAAAAATCAGAGGTATGCGGACACTGGTCGCTGCCGGCGCTGGGGCCGGAATAGGCGCCACTTTTAACGCTCCCATCGCAGGCGCTCTTTTTGCTGTCGAAGTCATCCTGGGTGAATTCGGAATATTCTCCTTCAGCCCGATCATCATCGCCTCAGTCATCGCCACCTGGACATCACGGATGATCACCGGCGATTTCTCCGCCTTCGCCGTCCCCAAATACTCTCTCATCAGCTTCTGGGAATTCGGTCCCTACGTGCTCCTGGGAATAATGAGCGGACTGGTGGCCATTCTCTTCATCAAGGCTCTCTATTTTCTCGAGGACAGGTTCGAGGCGTTTCGCATCCATCCTATCATCAAACCAGCCATCGGCGGTCTGCTCGTCGGAGCCATCGGTCTGGGGCTTCCTCAGGTATTCGGCGTCAGCTACGAGGCCATAGATGCCTGCCTGCAAAACCAGCTGGGGTTCTGGCTGGCGTTAATGCTCATCTTTGCCAAGGTCCTGAGCACATCCTTGACCCTCGGGTCCGGAGGCTCGGGAGGTATCTTTGCTCCCTCCCTTTTTCTCGGGGCCATGACGGGAAATTTTATTGGATCCATCTTCCACAACATGGCACCGTCCTCCTTCTCATCCCCAGGAGCGTTTTCCCTGGTAGGGATGGGTGCCGTGGTTGCAGCGGCCACCCATGCTCCGATCACAGCCATCATCATCATTTTCGAGCTGACCAATGACTACAAGATCATCCTTCCTCTTATGCTCTCCTGCATCATTGCTTCCCTCATCACGGCCGGCCTTCATGAAGAATCCATCTACACCCTCAAGCTCAAACGCAGAGGCATCCTCTTCAAAGAAGGGAGAGAAGTGAACATCCTGAGGTCTTTTCCCGTCAGGGACCTCATCAGTCAAGATTATCAGGTGTTCCTGAACACAGATCACGCCGGGAGGATCATCGACCGGGCTATCAGCGGGAAACACCATGCCTTCCAGATTATCGATGCCTATAAGAACTATGTGGGATGCTTTTCCCTCAACCAGCTAAAAACGACTCTTTTCCATAAGGACGTCCTTGATTCTCTGATCATCGCCCAGGATCTCTCGATCCCCGGTATTCAAATTGACATCGATGACAACCTGGAGCGGGCCATGGAAATATTCGGACGGGAAGATGTGGCAGAAATCGCCGTCCTGGAGAACAAAAAGCTCATCGGCGTCATCAAGAGAAAGGACGTCATCGAGGCCTATAACCACGAGGTCGCCAAAAGAGAAGCGGCTTCAGGTCTGGTTCAGAAGCTGAAGTACACCCACATAGCCAAGATGATGGACATCGGCAAAGGTTACAGAATCATAGAAACGGAGGCGCCCTCAGCCTTCTGGGACAAGAGTCTGAAAGCCCTCAACCTGAAAGCGCTCTACAGGATCGATGTCCTGCTTATCCGGAGAAAGAGCCCCCCTCAAACCATCACTCTGCCCTCTGCGGACGAGGTCATCAGGAAAGGAGACACTCTGATCCTGGCCGGCCATGCGGATAATATTCAAAAGATTATAAAGAGCGAGAAACAAAGACTCGATGAACTGAAGAATCATAAAAAATGAAGAACACAAAAAAGTAACTATTCTTGCATGTCTTTTCTATACTTCTGAATAAGCTCATCCAATTCTTTCCGTTCGCCGGGAGAAAGACGGTCGTAGGTGCTTTTTTTGTACCTGTCGAAGCAATCAAGTGCTTTATCTATGTCACCTTTAAGCAGATAGGCATGCCCCAAATTATAAAGGGCATATCCAAGGCCGGGATCTAACTCCAGAGCCTTTTCCAAGCAGAAGACGGCACCATCTAAATGGCCGACAAGAAGGTAGGCCCCTCCAAGACCGTTGTAAGCCACAGCATACTCAGGATCGAGCTCTATGGCCTTTTTGAAATTGTCAAGGGCGTTTTGGTAAGCTCCCGGATTTTTGGTTTTCTTAAAATCAAAAAAATAGACATTTCCGAGATTATTGTAGGCCACAGGATAATCACCGTCCAAAGAGATGGCTTCTTCAAAAGCCTCAACTGCCTTCTCTAGCTTTCCACTATTCAAGTAAGCCACTCCAACACTGTTCCATATTTCAGGGTCAAATCTCATCCTGCGATACTCTTTTTTTTCAAAAACATCTATGACGACATCATATTGACCAGCATGAAGAAGATAACTGACATAGGTCAAAAAGATCTCATAGCTTGAAGGCAGATGATCAAGCGCCAACCTCAAAACTTCCAGGGCATTTTTCAACTCGCCCTTTTCTTTATATATCTTGGCAAGATTCAAGTAGGACGTGTCCACATCCTTCTTCTCTATAATGATTTCTCTTAGCAGATTTATCGCTTCTTCTACTTTTCCAGCTTGGTAAAGATTTAAAGCCTCTGAAGATTTATTATGATAAGGGAGGAGCATCTTGACATCACTCTCGCGGGTAAAATTCTCCTTCTTTATCACCTGGCGGCTCGAGATGTATCCTAAACTCTTTAATTTTTGAAAGCTTTCTCTATCAATCCTATGACTCTCTTCCTCTTCCGGTCGGGATTGATCTCTGATGATTGAAGCCAGCTTGCTTTTATACTTGTCTAATTCTCTCCTCTCAGCCAGGTTTATTTGCTCATCAAAATCCTTATCCAGATCATAGATCTCAGGGATAGGGGAATCAATAAACTTTTCCCCGCCAGAGATATATCCCCTTAAGGGTGCCCATCCTCTGCTGTAGTAAGGATACATGGATTCAAAATAGATGGGCTCTTCTGACAACTTTTTTCCCCTGAGAAGACGAAGAAGAGAGGAGCCTTGAAGAAAAGACGGTTTTTCAACACGTAAAATGTCACAAACTGTCGGAAATATATCTATATGACTGACTGCTTGATCCACTTGATTTCTTGCAACTCCTGGCAGATAGATAATGAGCGGAACCCAAATCGTGCTGTTGTAAGCAAAATACCCATGTGTCTCTTCTCCATGCTCTCCCAACGATTCCCCATGATCTGCCGTGAAAACAATCACAGTTTTCTCAAACGCATCTTCGTTTTTCAAGTAACCAAAAAGCTCTCCCAGAGAAAAATCCACATAAGCCACCTCTCCATCATAGGGATTATTCTTGAACTCTGACCTGAAAGGCTCGGGAGATTCATAAGGAGAATGAGGATCGAAACAATGAATCCAGAGGAACCAAGGCTCTTTTTGTGCTTTCAGCCACTCTACGGCTGTACCAACAACCTCACTCGCATTACGTTCTATGTAAAAAGGATTTTGAAAATTCTGGTTTCCGTAATCATCATTATAGAAATCAAATCCCTGATTCAGCCCGAACCTCATATCAAGAGGATATGCTCCAACAGCGGCTCCAGTTGCATAGCCGAAGCCTTTCAAATGCTCGGCCAAGGTTAAGAATTCCTCCCTTACAACGAAATTCGAGTTATCATGTACTCCATGAAATAGAGGCGTCATTCCAATAAGTATGTTTGCATGGGAAGGCAAGGTAGTTGAAGTGTGGGCAAAGGCGTTCTTGAACAAGATTCCTCTTTCAGCCAGCCTATCAATATTTGGTGTTTTCACATTTTTACTGCCATAACAACCCAACCTATCGGCTCTCAAGGTGTCTATGGTGATCAGCAGCAAATTCATGGAAACTTCTTCTTTTCTTTTTGAAGATAAAGGAGATGATTGAACAAATAAAGAGAAGAAAAGAAAGAGAAACAAAAGGAAAAGAATAAAGCGATTTTTCATTAACTCACTTATCCTCTTCTCCATCGATTGTGTTCAAGAGAGGAGATGCTCACTTTCCTAGCCTTCATAAAATCTCTCTCAAGTTCTTCATTTATTTTGATTTTATCATCAAAAAATCTAAAAATAAAGCCTGTCCCCCTGTAAGAAATGGAAAGCTCAGCCTTCATACGTCAGGGCACGGCCCGGCAGTGGAGAGTATAGATATCCGGTTGTCCTTACTGATATCCCTAAAAAAAAAGGGGCCAGGCCCATTTTTTTGCCTTTTTCTAATAGAGATAATTCTGTTTCAAAAGAAGCCTGGCTCTTTTTCTTAATGAAGGAAGAGCATAGATCGGGAGGGAGAGGATTTGTGGCGCGGTAACGGACGGAGACACACCTTGACAGAACCCATCCTCACGTTCTATCGGCCACCTTGGGCAGCCCCCTTTCCTTGACAAGACCCAAGCCAAGCCTTATATTAAGTCTAAATGGCAAAGAGGAGTGAGTCATGGAAATTGAGATGAAGATCAAGGGTCTTGTGGTCGACCCCATATCCAAAATGCCCATCGTTGTCCTCGAGGATCTCAACAGCGAACGGATCCTCCCTATCTGGATCGGAGTTTTCGAAGCCAATGCCATCGCCCTTAAAATAGAAGACATCTCCACACCTCGCCCCATGACCCATGACCTGGTTAAAAATTTCCTGGACAAGCTCAATATCTCGGTCGAAAAAGTCGTCGTTAACGACGTCAGAGACAACACTTTTTACGCCTTGATATACTGCCGCTACAACGATCAAATTATCACCATCGACTCTCGTCCTTCTGATGCAATCGCCCTGTCTCTCAGAGTGGAAGCCCCCATATTCGTCGAAGAAGATGTAGTGAAAAAAGCCCATAGTCTGAAATTCGACGAGAATCTTGAGGGCTCAGAAAAGCTCAAGAAGTGGCTGGAAAACTTGAAGCCTGAAAACTTCGGCAAATACAAGATGTGACAGAGGTTCATGTAAAAAGGGGTCAGGGCTCGACATTAGACATATTTCCCACTCGATAATATATTAAAAAGAAAACTATACTTTAAATAGAAGGGGAAAGTCAGTGAAAAAAGGGCGGGGTTTCTTTTTCTCTTTTTTAACCAGAAGGCCAAACCAACGAAGTCTGATTCCAGATTTGCGTCTAATGTCGAGCCCTGACCCCTTTACGTTCTCAGCGTGAACAGCAAGTAGAGTCCGGTCAGGCCGAAAATCAGGTTAGGACCCCACGCGCTCAAAAAAGAATTCAGATAATTCACATATCCCATGCCCTGGAAAATCGCGACCGCTCCCCAGTAGACCATGGCTATCAGGATGCTCAAACCGATTCCCACCAGAGTTCCTCTCCTTCCAAGAGAAAAAGCAAAAGGAATGCCGATTATCGTCATGATCAGACAGATGAAAGGAAAGGATATCTTATAATCCAGATCCACCCTGAACCTGACTGTGTCGAAGTTTCTCTCTTCAAGCTCTCTGACATACTTCCTGAGCTCACCGTAGCTCATCTGGTCAGGTTCCTTCCATTCCTTCAGGAAATAGCTCTTGTCCTCCTGGATAGGCAGAGCCATCTGCTTTTGTTTTCCATATCCTGTCATCTTTCCGCCGGAAAAGTCACGAGACCAGCACTCCTCCAGGTCAAGCTGGCCGTCTCTCAGATAGGCCCGTTCAGAATAGACCCTCCTCCTGACCGTCCAGGCGGATGAATCGAAATCATAGACCGAGAGCTGATTGAAGGCTGAC
>JAOUKO010000184.1 GCA_029882525.1 Candidatus Aminicenantota bacterium
CCAGGGAAATCTTCGAGGCATTCCGGGGGCGTGAGTTCGGCATCGGCGCCTACTTTTCCAAGCCCGACTGGCACAGTGAGTTCTACTGGTGGCCGTACTTTGCCACACCGGACCGGAATGTGAACTATGACACGAAGAAATATCCGGAGCGCTGGCAGAGATTCTGCGGCTTCACCTTCGACCAGATCGAGGAGCTGATGACGGGCTACGGAAAGATCGACATCCTCTGGTTCGACGGAGGCTGGGTGCGGCCGAAATATACAATTGACGACACGGTCAAGTCCTGGTGCAGGAGTCCCTACGAGCAGGACATCAATATGCCCCGTATCGCTTCTATGGCCAGGAGGCACCAGCCGGGTCTCATCATCGTCGACCGGACGGTGACCGGCAGATACGAAAACTACCGGACTCCGGAACAGCATGTGCCCCCCGAGCCTCTGGATTATCCCTGGGAGACCTGTATGACCATGGCCACATCCTGGTCTTACAGGCCGAATGACAGCTATAAATCGGCCCTACAGCTCGTTCATCTTCTGGTGGACATCGTGGCCAAGGGCGGGAATTTTCTGCTCAACATCGGGCCCGATGCCAGCGGAGAATGGGCACCAGAGGCCTATGACCGGCTGGAGAAAATCGGGGACTGGATGAGAGTCAACGGCGAGGCCGTCTACGAGACACGCCCTGTCCCTCCCTATAAAGAGACAAGGGTCTGCTTCACCTCAAAAAAGGATGGGACTGTTTATGCCGTCTATCTTGCCGCTCCAGACGAAATGAAGCCTCCCTCAAAGATCATGCTCTATTCCCACTGCCCCTCGAAGAAAGGCAAGATCAGCATGCTGGGAGTGAAGGAGCCTGTCAAATGGGAGCCTGTTGGAAAGGGTGTCCTTATTCACGTGCCAGAAGCGGCTCAAAAGAAACCCCCATGCGATCATGCCTGGGTATTCAGGATAAATCCATAGAAGAGTTTTGAGGGTTTTCTTTCAGGAGGTTAGCCGGATGTCTCGAAAAGCAATGGTTTTTTTATCTTTTTTTGTGCCATTAATTTTTTCCGTATTTCTTTTATTTTTGAGCTTCGGCTGCATTTTCTTTCCTTCCTTGACGATTTCGGAGGGAGGGCGGTCTTCATACAGGATCGTGGTTTCACGGGAGTTAACTCCATCAGACCAGAAAGCGGTGGCAGAGCTGCAGAATCATTTGAAGAGGATCTCGGGAGTGGAAATTCCGGTCATGACTGACGATTTCCCCGTGAGAGAATACGAGATTCTGGTCGGGAACAACCGGCATCTTCAAGAACTGGACATCAAAATCGATTTCGAAAAGCTGGAAAAAGACGGTTTCACCATCCGGACAAAAGGCAAGAACCTGGTCATAGCCGGCGGCAAAGAAGAGGGCACTCTCTACGGGGTATATACTTTTTTAGAAGACTATCTGGGATGCCGTAAGTTCAGCGCTTCGGTGAGTTATATCCCGATAATGGACAGGATCCGGGTCCGAAGGATCAATAGGACTGATGTCCCGTTCATCAAGCACCGCGAAGTTCACATGCCCGATGCTTTCGACGATGATTACGCGAACTGGCACAAGCTGGATAACCGGAACGTGACAAACCGGAAGTGGGGGATGTGGGTGCATACTTTCTCTACCTTAGTTCCCCCAGGGAGATATTTCAACGAGCATCCTGAATATTTCTCCGAGATCAACGGCCAGAGGCTGCCTCATACCCAGCTCTGCTTGACCAATCCCGACGTGTTCAGGATCGTGGTGGAAAAGCTCAGAGATTTGATGCAGGAGAAACCAGAGGCCAGGTACTGGTCTGTCTCTCAAAACGACACTTACTACCCCTGCGGCTGTGAGCAGTGCCGGGCCCTGGATGAGAAGCACGGCAGTTATTCCGGCTCCATCATTCATTTTGTCAACAGGGTGGCGAGAGAATTTCCGGATAAAAACATATCCACCCTGGCTTACCAGTACTCCCGTTCTGCTCCGGTCAGCCTTCAGCCAGATAAAAACGTCAACATCATGCTCTGCACCATCGAACTCAACCGCAGCCGGCCGATCGCCAGAGACCCTTCGAGCGCATCCTTCAGGAAAGACATCGAGGATTGGGGGAAATTAACCGACAACATCATGCTCTGGTGAGGGAACACCTGGCTATGAACAAGCCTGTGAATCTTCTTTCTGAGCACAGCGAGAAATACCCGGTCGGCGGGGGAAAGGCGCTGACCGATGGACTGAAAGGGCCAGCGGATTACCACTGCAACTGGCTGGGGTTCGAGGGGAATGAGCTGGAAGCCATCATTGACCTTGAAGAAGAGCGGGAGATTTCCATGATTTCCATGGATTTCCTCCAGGACCACAACTCCTGGGTCTGGCTTCCGAAAAAAGTCAGGTTTTTTCTTTCCTTAGATGGGCAGGCATTCGACCTTGCTGGAGAAGTGTCGAGCAGGTCAGATGAAAAGAAGGAAGAAGCTTTTATCGAGAATTTTCGCTGTGAATTCCCGAAAAAGCGAGCGAGGGTTGTCAAAGTGGAGACCGTCAGCCTGCTGGAGTGCCCGAAATGGCATAAAGGCTACGGTGGTCTGGCCTGGATCTTTACGGACGAAGTGGTCATTGAGTGATCCTCCTGACCTTAGTTTTTCCTGCTGAGGCTAAGGGCGGATTCTAGAAGAAAGATTTATTACCGCCGATACGTTCTCATCTGAATTCGATCACTTATTTTTTCTGCCTTTCCATGTCTTCCTGGAGAAGTTTCCGGGCCAGCTCGTCCGAATCTCCGTAGATCTCCTGAAGACGCTTCAGCTCAGCTTTCATTTCCGTGACCACGCTGGCATAGGCCGGGTCATCGTAGACATTGTGCAGCTCCTTGGGGTCTTTTTCCAGGTCGTACAGCTCCCAGGCATCGATGTCGTAATAGAAGTGCATCAGCTTATACCTCTTGGTCCGGACCCCGTAATGCCTTTTCACCATGTGGACAGCAGGATACTCGTAGTAGTGATAGTAGACAGATTCCCGCCAGTCTTTCACCTTGCGGTTGCGGAGAAGCTTTGATAGAGAACGCCCCTGCATGTCCGGGGGGATATCAACACCAGCCAGCTCGAGAAAAGTGGATGCGAAGTCGAGGTTGGAGACCAGTTCGTCGTTGACTGAAGCAGGCTTGATGGTGCCGGGAAAGCGGGCGATGAGCGGCATGCGCAGGGATTCCTCGTACATGAACCGCTTGTCATACCAGCCGTGGTCTCCCAGATAGAATCCCTGGTCAGAGGTGTAAAAGACGATGGTGTTCTCGGCCAGTCCGGCTTTATCCAGATAATCCAGGACCCGCCCGATGTTCTCATCCACGGCAGCGATACACCCCAGATAATCCTCCATGTAGCGCTGGTATTTCCAGCGGACCAGTTCATCGCCTTCCGGTTTCTTCAGCTCAAAAGCAATTTTTTTCGGTCCGTAAGCTTCCTTCCAGGTCCATTTCTGTTTATCGTCCAGCCGTTCTGGAGGAGGACCCATCTTCAGGTCGTATTCGATATTCATGTGGTTACGGAGCGACATCTCCTGTTCCGAGGCGGCTGCGGAACGGGTCGAGTAATCATCAAAGAGAGTGTCCGGCTCAGGAAACTCCAGGTCATCATAGATCTCGAGATGACGGGGAGCCGGCTGCCAGTTGCGGTGAGGTGCCTTATGATGGAGCATCATCATGAAGGGCTTTGTCCTGTCGCGGCTGTTCTCCAGAAAATCGAGGGCGATATCTGTGATGATGTACGTGACGTATCCCATGTGCTGTTTTCTCTCGCCCATCTCGATCAGGTCGGGATTGTAGTAATTCCCCTGTCCGGGGAGAACGTTCCAGTAGTCAAACCCGGTGGGATCGCTCTTGAGATGCCACTTGCCGATCATCACGGTCTGGTATCCGGCCAGCTGGAGGAGCTTGGGGAATGTTTGCTGGGACCCGTCAAAATGGATGGCATTGTCCCGGACACCGTTGAGATGGCTGTGCTTTCCGGTCAGGATGACAGCCCGGCTGGGAGCGCAGATGCTGTTGGTGCAGAAACAGTTATCAAAGCGGATGCCTTCTTCGGCAATGCGGTCGATTTGAGGCGTCTTGTTGATGACGCTCCCGTAGCAGCTCATGGCATGCGAGGCATGGTCGTCCGCCATGATGAACAGGATGTTGGGCCTTTTTGAAAAAGCTCTCTTCAGGGGTAAGCAGCCGGGAATCGCCAGAGTGGCCATCCCCAGTCCCAAAGATTGCACGAATTGGCGTCTTTTCATCCGATTCCTCCCCTTAATAGTCTCTATTCAAAGACGATCATTCCTTAAAAAAGCAGGTTATTTCCTAAGGGTTCTTTATTGAGCCCTTTTACTCATACCTGAGAGACTCAATCGGATTTGCGCTTGCCGCTTTAATCGACTGATAGCCGACCGTGAATAAGGCAATGAATAAAGTTAAAAATGCGGTTAGGATAAACGTACCGAGTTGCATGTTCGTTGCATACGGAAAATTCTGCAGCCATTTTTTCATGGCAAAAAAAGTGGCGGGCCAGGCAATTCCATTGGCGATAACAATCAAGAAAATAAATTCTCTGCAGAGTAAAACCACGATGGAACCCACCGAAGAGCCGAGCACCCTCCTGATACCGATTTCCTTTGTCCGCTTTTCGGCCATGAAAGAAGCAAGCCCAAACAGGCCGACACATCCGATCAACACCGCAAGAGCAGAGAATGCGCGGAATATGCTGCCAAGCCTCTCCTCGGCTCTATGTTGACTGTTGTAAAACTCATCCAGGAAAAAGGAATAATAGGGATTGTTGGGGTGCCTTTCTTTCCACTTCTGCTCGATCATCGCCATCGTCCCGGCAAGATCGTCGGTTTCCAGCCGTAAAGTCAACCTTCGCGGCCTATTCTCGATGGGTCCTTTATAGCCGACGTATTGAATAAACGTTGGCTGGACAACAGAGTATAAGGACCGCTGGTGAATGTCCCTGAAAACTCCAATCACCGTTTTCTTGATCGTTTTTTGTGTGTCGTAACTGTCGAAGGGAATGATTTCGATTGTTTTACCAACCGGATCGCTCCATTCCAATTTTCTGACAGCTTCTTCATTGATCATTACGGCATCTGTGGCATCGGTTGAGATTTCCTTTAGAAACCCTCGTCCTTTGACAACTTCTATCTCGAATGTACTCAGGAAATCATGATCAGCATGAAAGTTTTCCATTAACAGCCTCTGGTCTCTGGAAAAACCCTCAGGGTAAGTTCCGGAAGTGAACAGGTAGATTTCTCCGGGAACCATTGAAGAGACACCCGCGTTTTTGACGCCATTGATCTTCAGCAATTCGTTTTTAAAAGACTCGAGGCCGGCTCTTGCCTCTTCGTTCTGAAGAGCAATGACCAATAAATTTTCTTTATTGAAACCAAGGTCCTTGTTTTGCATATACTTCTGCTGGCTGAAAATAATGATTGTGCTGATTATCAAAATGCTGGAGATGGTAAATTGAAAAACAACCAGAACTGAACGGAACCAGGACCTCTTTGAACCCTGGTGAATGTCTCCTCTAAGAGCTGAAACAGGTTTGAAGCTAGAAAGGAAAAATGCGGGATAACTGCCTGCAACAAACCCGACAAACAACACGATTCCGGCTAAACCGGCATAGAGATAAGGCATTTCCAGGAAATGGATAGAGATTTCCCGGCTCGATAAGCCTTTAAAATAGGGAAGAAGAAGCTGAGCCATAAGGATCGCGATTGTAAGGGATATTAAGGCAAAAACAAATGATTCACCGAGAAATTGAAAAACCAGTCTCCCTCTTTCCGCTC
>JAOUKO010000185.1 GCA_029882525.1 Candidatus Aminicenantota bacterium
CAATGATCCTGTATCCTGCTCTCAAGATGAGGTTCTCGTGGAGATGAAGCTGGAGAGCCAGGAGAACATCCTCGGCCCGGCCTTCACCTCCGGGTGAGGCCAGAGCGTCTCCTTCAAACAGCAGGCTGATCCTGTCAGACAACAGCCAGTTGAGACGGAAATTGAGGAGGGGAACAAACCCGACATTGGTCTTCTCCGAGCTCAGCCCGCCGCCCTCGACCCGGATAGCAGCATCCCTGATCTTGGCCGTGAACCCGACTCCCAGCGTCAGCCGCTTTTTGCGCAGAAAATCATACCGGTAGGTTAGCCTGTAGGAATTGAAGCGGTAGACACCGCTCAGGGGAGTGTTGGCCGGGAAAGTCTCCTCAAAAAAAAGGACATCCTGGTCCACGTTGCCTGAAGCGTTGAGGCTGAGCGGAGCCACAAAAATAAACAGAGTGTGCCTCTGGCCAAGCTGACGGCCGAAGCGGAATCGGAAGAAAACCGAAGAATCCGTCTGGAGGTCTTCGGACAGGGAGAAATCCGTTCCCGTGTCGCCGGGTATGCGGACATCATTGTACCCGCTGGAGACAAGCCCGGTCTCAAGGTCAAGAAACCACTTGGCGTCCGCTCTGGAGACAGCCGGGAGAATAAAAATGATCAAGGCCGAAAAAACACATAAACCCGTCTTTTTCATAAGATACTCCTTACTTTATCGATATAGGCAGGGACATCGAATTTTGACCGGCAGCCGTTGTAGCTCATGTACCTGATCTTGCCGAACACGGGCCGGCTCGGCCAGGCCCGGTCATGCACGCCTCCGATGCTCCAGGCTACTCCCACATAGCCGTTGGGATCGCGGCCGTCCAGCTCGTATTTATCGTTGAGGTATAGCGCGATCTTCTGGGCTTCATCCGGGCTCCTGGTCCATTCGAGGATCTTTTTGGCCCAGTACATCCGCATGTAGCCGTGCATCTTGCCTCTCTTGACCATCTCCAGCTGGGCCGCGTTCCAGAGGTCATCGTGGGTTCGAGCGGATTCGAACTGCTTGAGGGAATAGAGGTATTCTCTCTGGTCCGGGCGGTGCTCATCGAGCGTTTTTTGGGCCCAGTCAGGAAAGCCCTGAAAAGAATCATAGTTCTCATTATAAAAACAGTAGTTTTCCGCCAGCTCCCGGCGTATGATCAGCTCCTCGAGAAAGTCATCCCTGGCCTTTATCCCGGTTTTTCGAACCTCGAGCGCTATTCTCTGGGCGGCTATCTGGCCAAAATGGATGTAGGGAGAAAGATCGGAGACTGCATCCTCATTGGGGTCGTTTCTCTCCTCAGGATACCGGGAGAGCTTTTGGCCGATGAAGCGCTTCAGTGCGTTCCGGGCTTCTTTCTCGCCGGGTTTAATCCATTTTAACTCAGGAACGGAAAAATCCACCTTCAAGTTGTGTCCGGTTTTCTCCCAATCATTATCCGGAATTTTAACTGCCTCATTCTGCTTTTTCAGTCGGGGGAAATCAATCAGGAATTCAGGCAGAAGACTTTTGATCTTGTTTCTTATGGTATAGGCGGCGAACTCCTGCTTGGGAGAAGCGGCCCAGCAGGGCACGATGTTATGGGCATCGACTTCGAAAAAAGGGACTCTGATCTTGTTTTTGACCTCTTTTTTCCATTTCTTCTTTATCCGGAGCGGGTCAAAATCCGTCACCAGCAGGGATACTTCATGATTCTCGACAAAATTCGAGACTTCCTCTCCCGGTTGGCCCTGGAGAAGACAAAAAGGGATGTTCTTTTTCAGGAGTTCCTGCTCGACATCTTTCAGACCCTCGATCATGAATCTGTAGTGGCGGATCGCCGCCCCTAAGAACTCGGGGACAAGGCAGAAGACGACAACCACTGGCTTTTTGTTTTCAACAGCCAGCTCCTGGGCAGAGAGCAATGCCCAGTTGTCCTCTGCCCTCTGGTCCCGGCTCATCCAGTAGACCACAGGCCCCTGGCCGCGAGTGTCTATCTCGTTCAGCCTTCGGACTCTTTTCTCGTTCACGGCAGTATTATAGGTTTATGCTTCAGAAAATTCCATGATTTAAAGCTCTCTGAAAAAACCAGAATAAAATTAAGGGAAGAGACGGCTGATTTGCTGCTGATGAAGCTGTAAGACCGAAGACTTCAGGGAAGCTTCTCGCTCCTTGAATGCGTTTCAACCAGGCGTTTGAAGCGGGGATGTTCGCGGATAGGATCATACCATGGACTCAATTGCAGCATGTTCAAGGAAAGATCTTGCCCGGCAGGAATGGACATCAAGTATTCCAGTTGCTCGATAGCTTTATCGTATTCCCCAACAATAATGAGAATTTCGGCTAATCCCATGACATATCCCGGACCGGCCATGGCATCCTTGGATACTGGTTCGAGGTTCACTGCCAGATTTGCCTCCCGGATGGCTTCTTCCTTGCGGCCCAGATAGGCATAACTTCTCCCGAGGTCTAAGCGGTATCTCGGGTCTTCCGGATGTTCTCTAACAAGCTTTTCCAGAGCGACACAAGCTTTATCCGCATGGGATCTCATGAGGCTGGGATCATTCATTAAATAATATACAGCTGCACATGTAATGTCTTTATTGAAATGGAGATCCTGGAACTCAAAACTATCATAGGAAAGAGAATTCAAGATCTCCAGAGCTTTCTCATAGTTTCTATTGCCCACCTCAAGGAAAATCCACACCAAATCTGTCCAGTAAGAGGGAGGCAAGGTCTCCAGGATAGCTCTGGCTTCATGAAAGGTTCCTTTCAGGTGAAAAGAATTTATAATTTTCTGTATTTTTGCATTGATACTCTCAGGGCTGAGAGAGAGTGCCCGGTCATACCATTGGTTTGCTTCCCCATATTTTCTCAGGTTTGAATAATTATTAGCGATCTCCGTGGCTAAATTGGAAGAACGGGGATCCAGTCTGAAAGCCTCCTTCAATGTTTCCAGCGACTCCTCCCATTTACCCTGTCGCCTCTGGATCCACCCGATCGGAGCCGGCGAACTGTTGGGCCGGGCTCTCCGGACAGATTCGAATAACTCCAAAGCCCGTTCATAGTCCCGGAATCCCCGGTAATAGTAATCCCCTAAAGCTTTCAATGCTTCCGGCAGATCGGGCGCGAGCTCGAGTGCCCTGTCCACAGCTGCCTTTGATTTGGCCAGCCGCTCCTCGGTCCTGTCGATCCCATTATGAAAAATCGAGGAATGAGCTTCTGAGAGCCATATATAGGCTACAACAAAGTCGGGATCCAGTTCGACTGCCTTTTCAAACACCCTCACAGCGCCCAAATACCCCAGGGGATTGATATATGTAAAAGCTCTATCCCACTGGTCGACTCCGCGAAGATAGAAATTATACGCCTTGAGATTTTTCGTAGGCCTGGATTCTATGGCCTCTCGTGCGGGCGCGAGTATGGTGAGGTCTAACTGCTTGATGATTTCTTTGGCAATTTCAGACTGGACACTGAAAATGCCTTCCATATCCCGTTCATACGAGTTTGACCAGAGCTGTGTATCGTCAGAGGCCCGGATAAGCTGCGGTGAAACACGGACCCGGCCTTGCTCACCAGCAGTTTTATCCCAGCTCACAGTCCCTGTGACCACATAATCCACGTCCAGCTCTTCTCTGATCTGCCTGATGGTTTTATCGGTCTTTTTGTACTGGATGGCGCTGGTGCGAGAGATCACATCCAGTCCGTGGAGGGCGGAGAGACGGTTTGTGATCTCATCCGTGATTCCGTCGGCAAAATATTCATCCTCCGGAGGCCCCAGGTTCTCGAAGGGCATGACCACGAGCATCCTGTTTTCGGGAAGGAAAATATCTTTTCCGCCTTTGAGAAGGAGAAATGCCAGAAGAGCCGCAATGATGACGACAACGGGAATCGCAAAATATACCCAGCGCCTCTGCAATGTGACCGTAATTTCCTTCGATGTGGCAGGTCTCTTCCGGGGTGCCTCGATTTCTAAGGTGGGAATACCTTTTTCTATACTTTCCAGTTCGGAGCGCAGTTCTCCAGCACTCTGGGGCCTTTTCCCCTTATCTTTTTCCAGGCATTTGAGTATCAACTGACTAAGGTCATCGGGAATCTGAGAATTCAGCTCCTGAGGATTTCTCGGCATCTCGCTCTTCTGCTTAACGCCAACGGAAAAAGCGGTGTCTCCTTCAAAAGGAACCCGGCCCGTTACCATCTCATAGAGGATGATTCCCAGGGAATAGATATCCGAGCGCTGGTCCGGGTCCTTCCCGTCCACCTGCTCCGGAGACATGTATTCCGGAGTGCCGATCATCACTCCTGCACCGGTTATTCCTTTGGCTTTGAGGGAGCGGGCGATGCCGAAATCCATGATCCGGGCATTCCCCTCCTTATCGATCATGATATTCTGGGGTTTGAGATCGCGATGGACGACTCCCAGGCGATGGGCTTCAGCCAGCCCCTCGCAGACCTGTTTGGCGATACCAACCGCAGTTCCGGTGGTCAACTGCCTGGCTCTCCGGATGAAGCTCTTCAAATCCTCGCCGGATACATACTCCATGGTGATGTAGTGTGTTCCCTTTTCTTCTCCGAGGTCGAACATGCGGCAGACGTTGCGGTGGGAGATCATGCGGGCGGTTTTCAGCTCGTTGCTGAAGCGCTCGATCGTTTTTTTGTCCGAAGCGATCTCGGGCTTGATGAGTTTCAGGGCAACTTCCTGCCTGATCTTCTTATCCTCGACCCTGTAGACCTTGCCCATCCCGCCTTTTCCCAGCTCCTCGATGATCTCGTAGCGCCCGGCAAAAGTGGTTCCACGCGTCAATTCTTCGGTGGGAGTTTCAAGAGTCTCGGTATGAGCAGCAGAGACATCCTCAGAAGGAGGAAGCTGTGTTCCGCATTTACTGCAGAAACCGCTGTCTTCTGGATTGTCGAAACGGCACTTGGGACATTCCATAGCTTACTTCTCTTTTCTCTATTATTTAAAATTGGAATATTTTTTCAACTCTGCATCATACAGCTTCTTTTCTCTTTTGACGATCCTCTTGAAGCGTGGATCATCACGCAGGTTGTCATAGAAGGGATTGTTGAGCAGAAGGTAGTAGTAAAGATGAGGAAAACTCGTTCTATTCCTGATTTCCAGATTGAGCTGCTCTATCGCCTCATCCTTCATGTCCAAAAGGGAATACACTTCTGAATTCTGATACAAAGCAAGAGCCTCGTCCTTTTCTCCTTTTACAGCCAGCAGAAGCGCTTTGCAGTAAGGAAGAAGCGAGTAATCCGGGTGGGATTTTTCGGTCCTGGCGATCAACTCTTCGACGGTATCCAGTCTATTCATCTTGATATTGAGGGCAATATAGCGGCCTGGAAATATGAGCACGACCGGTGCCAGTTCGAAGTATTTCTCAAAATAGGATGCTGCTTTCTCAGATTCTCCGATATCCATGTAGCACGTTGCAATTTTATAAGGCGTCCAGAAATAATACGGGTCAAGCTCCATGGCTTTGAGAAAGTAACCTAAAGCCTGGAAGTATAACCCGTGATACAGATAACAGGCACCTGCCATGAAATTGACGACTCCGATATTCTGGTTGATCTCCAGGGCTTTCTTGACTGTTTGAAATGCTTTGTCATAATCCCCATCATATTCATAAAAATAATATCCCCTTGAGGCAATCGTCTCGGCTGAACCCGGAGCCAATGCATAGGCTTTTTCGCTATTTTTATACGCTTCTTCAAGGTCGTCCCGGCTGCCGGTGACCTGATAATGGTACTCATAGGCCCAAGTGAGGCCCAGATAGGCCAGAGCATAATC
>JAOUKO010000186.1 GCA_029882525.1 Candidatus Aminicenantota bacterium
AGTAAATTTCTCTTCGTCTGACAATTTCCGGCCATTAGGTCAGGTTAAGTTGTTTTAAAGCATTTTTGCGAAATTTGACTGAATATTCCCCAAGGCCCTCGCATAAAATGTTGTCTCTTGATGCCGGTTTGCATCCGGCGATACAGTCAATTCATGATGGACGGTGCTGATTCCAAGCTTAAGGGCGGGGAAGGTCGCGTAGCGCAAAAAAACGGATTCTTATGTGAGCCGGGAGTCAATTGCCCTGGCTAAATAATATAAAGGAGGACCGGATGAAACGAAGAACTTTCGTAGAGAGAGCGGTGACGGTCTTGCCGGCCATCGCTGTGCTGGGCGTCCCCAAAATCAGCCTCGGCCAGGAGTTGCAGGCTATCACGCTTCCGAAACCCGAGAAGGACGGCGGCAAGTCGGTGCTGGCGTCCATCCTGGAGAGAAAGACCATCCGCAGCATCAGTCCGGATCCACTTCCGGCCCAGATGCTCTCCAATCTTCTTTGGGCAGCATTCGGAGTGAATCGGTCAGAAGGGCTAAGGGGAAAGCCGGGAAGAACAGCTGCTTCGGCCAGTAACTCGCAAGAAATCGACCTTTATGTCGCCCTGCCCCGAGGAGTCTACCTCTATGAGGCTGTTCCTCACTGCCTAACGCCAGTCGTCCCCGGGGATTTTCGCGCGAGGGCAGGCAGACGTGGCGCGGCGACCGCTCCAGTGAATATTTTCTACGTTGTGGATCTCGCGAGATACGTTCTTGAAGGGCAGCCGGACCGAAACATCGGGGATCCAGAGGTCCAGAAGTCTTATTATTATGTTGCAACCGGCCTTATTGCTTCGAACGTCTATTTATTCGCTGCCTCGCAAGGTTTGGCGGCCTGGTTCCACAATTGCGATAAGGTAAACACGGCCAAAGAGTTTAATTTGCGGCCTGAACAGCGTGTACTGTTCGCCCAGACTGTGGGTTATCCGATTTAATCTTCATCACGACGGCCAGAGGGGATTATCGCGGCGAAAACGTGCCCGTGAGCAGGCGCAGCCCAAAAGGAACTCTTGTCCACGAAAGTCCGATTACTCGACCAGGCATGCATTATCTGGAGAAGCGCCGGTTGTCGGCCAAGGACGATGCCAGTCACATAGCGATCTCTCCTGTAGCGGTTGGCGGGCTATGGATACGGCTTGTGCAGAAAGAATGACCCGAGTTGACAGACGGAACTCTAATAATTATCTTTTTAAATAATGCACAGTCATAGAGAGGATAAATCAAATGCCAAAAAACCCGGTTTGTATTAAGGTTCTTCTGTGGATCGGCGTGGCCTTGTTTCTGCTCTGGTTTCTGGGCTCTACCATAGTGCCGGAACGCATACTCCCTGCTCTGGGTTTCTCTGAACATAACGGGTTCATTACCCGTATGTATGGAATCTTCCAGCTGAGTTGGGCTATCCTTTTCTTTTTCGCGCTGAAAGATGTCGAAAAAAATCTGGCGATCATCAACACCGCGATAATCACGGGGGCCGTGGTGGTCGTTTTTTTTGTGGTTTACCAGTTCGCAGTAATCAAGTCAGGCTGGTATCTCTTGCTAAATGCGGCCCTCTTGTCTGTTTACACCGTGTTGCTTTTCCTATGTAAGCCAAGACCCGTGCGGCCGTAGGCTATCGGTATCCGGCTGAGAGAAACCCGGCCAACCGGAGCTCTAAGTGATCCTGGTGATATGGATAATCGTCGAGGTGATTATGCTCCGGTCAGTGGCTTTTCTTCATGTTTTGTATTTTGTATGGGGCTTGGCCCTCGTCGTTTTGACCCTGGCTCCGGGTGTGCGGCGCCATTATATTTCTTAATAAACTGACTATCATTTGATCCGCAGTTAGCCTTTCTGCACCGAAGACCCCAAATTTGCTGGTCGTTGATAAAGAAATGGTGGGCGATGGAGGATTGGAACCTGCGACTTCACCCACGTGATTTATTTTAGTCACAGTTTTAATTCAATGTGAAAATAGTCCGCCATAATCAGTCCTGAAGCCCTGCATCAAGTGTTCAACTGTTTTTAGAACATACCTTAAAATCGAGCTTGAATTGTTTGAATTCCGGATATTCTAAAACTGTTCGCTGCACTTCTGATAAATTTGTCATCTGGTACAATCCAATAGTTGCAGCCAATTGCAGATTCAAGAACTCTACCACTTTTTCTAGTGTTGAGGATTAATGACCACACTGAGGTTTGAAATTTTGGTCTCGATAGTTTCCCCATCCAAATGCAACCTGGCGGGGATGTTGTCTGCAGCCAAAATTGTTTTCAACCCCGCATACCAGATTGTCCCCAGCACGTAGCGGGACTTCAGCCAGTTGACGATTTTTTTCCTTTTCTCTTTCCGTGCTTTGTTATCGTCCTTATCTGCATCTTTGGATTTACTTTGCTCCGGAAGAGACCAGGCTTTGATTTATCTCCTGGATAATGCTATAAAATATTCGACGGATAGAAAAGAGGTTGATGTTCTCTTGATCTAAAGAGAAAGGGAGGCCAAGATCCAGGTCAAAGACAGAGGGATAGGAATTCCATCTGATGATTTGGCCAGTCCATCTCATCACCGGTTCGTGGTCCGGTTACAAATTTCAAATATAATCATCCAAGGATGCCGAGCTCAATCGCCGCTGGCTATTTTAATGAACTTTTTACAAATTCTTGACAAATTCTTGGCAACTTTTATAGGAAAAGGGTTATTTTAAAAACAGGCCATCTGAAAAAGCCTGCTTAAAAGAGATGAAAAACGCCAAAAGCTTGGCCAATCAAATCAATAGCCAGAGACTGTCCGGATCTATTTGGAATTTGGATTCGTCCTTTGACAAAAGAGACCTTTGTGTGATTGATAGGCGGAAACTATACAGATTCCCATGGTCCAAGTCGGATAATGCGGGCGGTTGGGTGGAAGTGACTGACGAATGCACACTGTCCTGCCCCGGATGCTACAGACACAAAATCGAAGGTCACCGTCCTCTGGAGGCCGTCAAACAAGATATTCTTGAATGTCAGAAGGTGACCAATTGCGACGGCATGGCGATCGCGGGCGGAGAGCCACTGATCTATCCCCATATCATAGAGGTCGTGGAGTTTATGTCGAAATTAAAAATCAAGCCAATCATTTTATCCAATGGTGAGAAATTGACTCCAGCCCTGGCGAAGGAATTGAAAAAGGCTGGCCTTGCCAAAATTCATTTGCATATCGACAGCGCTCAAAATAGGCCGGGATGGGAGGGGAAAACCGAGGTCGAGCTGAATGAGCTTCGTCAATATTATGCCGACTTTCTCTGGAAAACGGGGGGAATTCAGTGCGGATATCATGTCACGGTCTTCCGAAATACATTGTCATATCTTCCAGAGATAACAGAATGGTGCAAAAAAAACATTCACAAAGTCCAACACATTTCGTTCATCGCCTTCCGCACGTTGCCGATTGCGGATAGTATTGAATATTGTGTTGCCGGCAGGAAAATCGACGTCCAAGGTGTCAGCTACGTTCCCCGAGACCAAAATGAAATCAGCATCACAACCGAAGAAATGTTTGAGCGAATCAAAGATCGCCATATTGACTTTGAACCCGCCGCCTACCTCAACGGATCAACTAGCGTTGAAACGTTCAAGTATTTGATAACTGTCTATGTGGGCAGTCAAAAAATGGTCTATGGGGTATTGGGCGCCAAAACCGTTGAGCTCGTCCAGGTCTTCTATCATTTCTTCAAGGGTCGTTATCCTTCTTTTTTGCGAAGCCCAGTGGCTGGGAAGAAGTTGTTTTTTTCCGCGTTATTCGACAAACAGCTGGGCCGGACACTTAAAAATTATATCCGGAGTTGTCTCCGAAATCCTGTTCATCTGTTCTCTAAGATTTATTCGCAATCTATACACCTTCATCAACCGAATGAGCTCCTGAGGGGACAAATCAATCTGTGCGATAGCTGTCTCAATATGATGATTCATCAAGGGAGGCTGATCAACTCCTGCCGTCTCGACGAATATCGGATATTCGGCGCAGCCATCACGCCCGTCGAGGTGGCCATTAAAGGATAAAAATTAGGGAAAGGATAAAGCCATGCCTATTGATAGAAGAAAAATGTATAAGTTCCCTTGGTCCAAAGCAGACAATCCAGGGGCTTGGGTTGAGGTCACGGATGAGTGCGATCTGTACTGCCCCGGCTGTTATCGACACAGACTTGAAGGACATCGGCGACTAGAAGAAGTGAAAAACGATATCTTAATCTGCAAGAAATTGACCAATTGCAGCAGAATATCGATCTCCGGAGGGGAGCCGCTCATCTATCCTCATATTGTCGAGGTCGTTGATTTCGTATCTCGAAATCACTTGAAGCCATTGATATTCACCAACGGGGAAAAGCTCACCTGGGAGCTGGCCGTCGAGCTCAAAAAGGCCGGCGTTTCTCAAATTTTCTTCCATATCGATAGCGGACAAAAAAGGCCAGGTTGGGAAGGGAGATCAGAGTCTGATTTAAACCAGCTCCGGCAGAATTATGCAGACATGATTTGGGACCTTGGCCAGGTCCAATGCGGTTTCAACATGACGATCTTCCGCAGGACTTTGCCTGAAGTGCCCACGCTTATGGATTGGGCAAGGAGGAACATTCACAAAGTTCAGAATGTTTCGCTGATTGCATTAAGGGGTTTGGCCTTGACGGAAGATAAAAAGTATATGGTCAATGGAAGGGAAATTGACACCTCGCTTTGGAAAAGCAGCTCCAAGGACGAGTATGAAATCTCGATGACATCCAATGACATCTACGAGATGATCGAAAAATATTTCCCAGGCTCCAACCCGTCTGCATATTTAAGCGGCACGGCAAGGCCCGAGACATATAAATTTCTTATCATTCTTAATCTTGGCTCCCCGAAAAGGATATTCGGCACAGTCGGAGCGAAGGCTGTGGAGTTGAATGAGTTCTTATTTCACCTGAGAAAGGGAAGATATACAGCGGGATTCAAAAATCCCAAGATCGGCAGAAAAGTTTTTTTCCTTTCCCTTTTTGATAAAGAGATCAAAAGAGCCTTTCTCCGATACCTTGGCGCTTCTTTAAGAAATCCCGCCCGACTTTTCGATAAAATCTATATTCAGTGCATTAATATCCAGCAGCCAAATGAGATGCTAGACGGAGAGATCAATCTCTGCGACGGCTGTTTGAATCAGATGGTACACAAGGGCGAGATGATTCCTTCCTGTAAGCTGGATGAGTACCGTCTGTTCGGAGGGCCGATAATAGAAATCAAAAGGGATGATAGAAAAATAAATGCCAGTAACCATTAAGGACGTACGTTCCAAAAAAGATCTCAAGATCTTTATTCACCTGCCGGAGAAAATCCATAAGAACCATGCGAATTGGTTGCCGCCTATATATGCGGACGAAAGGCGTTTTTTTAATCCTGAAAAAAACAGAGCTTTCAAGTATTGCGAGGCATGCCTTCTGCTCGCTGTAAAAAACGGTGAGCCTGTCGGCAGGATCATGGGAATCATTAATCATCGCTCGAACGACCTGCACGGTGAAAAAACCGCTCGGTTTGGCTTCATGGAATGTCCAGAAAGCCAGGAAGTCGCCAGTATGCTACTTCAATCAATCGAGAACTGGGCGAAAAGCCACAAGATGGTCAGAGTCGTCGGACCAATGGGATTTTCGGATCAGGATCCCGAAGGGTTCATGATCGAAGGCTTTGATGAAACGCCGACGGTAGCCTGCACCTATAATCTTGACTATATGAACCCTCTGGTAATCAATGCGGGTTACCAGA
>JAOUKO010000188.1 GCA_029882525.1 Candidatus Aminicenantota bacterium
GCGGTTCTTCTCAATTACCGTTTTATCCTGCCTGCGTCCATAGGATTAGCTCTGTTCACAGGTCTTGCGGCAGGAAGTTATCCCGCTCTTTTCTTATCAGCGTTCCAGCCGATCAAAGTCCTCAAAGGAAAATTGAAATCCGGCACGAAAAGTTCTGTGTTGAGAAAGGCTCTTGTTGTTGCCCAGTTCACCCTCTCCATCCTATTGATCATCGGGATGTTTGTGGTCTACAAACAGATCGATTATTTCCAAAGCATTGGCACCGGTTATGATAAAGACCATATTGTCAGCATTCCCATGGGTCGCGGGAGCGAAAAATACTTTCATACCTTCAAGAACGAGTTGCAGGGCGATGCAAGAATCCTGGGTGTAACAGGGACCGCGGCTGCCCTGCCTTACTTCAATTGGCAGCAAAGCAATATCCACTGGGAGGGGAAGGACCCAAATAAAAAAATATCTATATCCTTTAATGAAGTTGACCATGATTTCGTGGAAACTTTGAAAATGAAGATAATTGAGGGAAGAAGCTTTTCCAGAGAGTTTGCCTCTGATGAATCAGCGAGTTTCCTCATCAACGAGGAAATGGCCAAACTTATGGGAAAAGAATCGGTCGTGGGAGAGACTCTGATGCTTGGGGACCATCCGGGAAGAGTCATCGGCGTCGTGGAAAACTTTCATTTTCAATCCTTCAGGAATCAGATTGAACCACTTGTTCTCCTCTTGTTTCCGGAAGATGTTGATAATCTCCTGATCAGAATTCCGCCTGAAAATGTCTCGTCTTCCCTCAAATTCATAAAGGAAACCTGGGAAAGGATAATACCGGCGTATCCTTTTGAATACAGCTTTCTCGATGATGATTTTGACCAGAGTTTCAGGAATATGGAAAGAACAGGTCATGTTTTGAACAGCTTCGCCGTCCTGGCAGTCATCATTTCCTGCCTGGGCCTGTTCGGTTTAGCCTCTTTCGCAGCCGAGGAACGCACCAAAGAGATCGGCATCAGAAAAGTACTGGGCTCTTCTGCCTCAAGAATCGTTCTGCTGCTCACCAAAGATTTTTCCAGATGCATCCTCATTGCCACTTTAATTGCCTGGCCTGTTGGTTATTTCGTGATGAATCGATGGCTCAGCAGCTTCGCCTATCGGACCAGGGTTGGATTTGGTATCCTCATTTTTTCCTCTATGTTTGTCTTGATCATTGCCTTGCTGACGGTCAGCTTCCAATCCATCAAAGCCGCCCTGGCCAACCCGGTCGACTCACTCCGGTATGAGTGAATATTGAGCCCCCTCCTCAAATCCTCGAGCACGAACTCCTTATGTCCGCTTAAAAAGACCATTGTGTTCGAGCGGAATGTTTTTTCTACATCTCTGACCAGTGTTAAGTGCCACTCATCGCTATTCATCTGTGCCGCGGCGGATCATGCGGATGCCGAACACTGATGCGATGAAGCTTCCTTCTGCGGCCTGAAAGCGCACGGTGACTTTCTCTTTGCCTTTGACTATATTGGCATCGATGGCGTACTCGACATCAAAAAAGCGTGGAGGACTGCTCCTGGTCACTTCCTGATGGCCTATAAGTTCACCGTCCACAAGGATGTCGAATGAGGCTTCGCCTCTCCCCCGCTCTCCACTGTAGTAGGTCACGACCAGAATCATGGGACGGTCCGGCTCCACAGGCAGGTCAAAGGAGAACCAACTCCTGCCGCTGCGTCCGGGACGACCCAAAATCCGTGTTGGCCACGAATCCTCCGGGCCCTGAAAGTTGAAATCCCGTTCCGGCTGCATTTCTCCGGGCTGCGCATAAGCCACGGTCGCTTTTTCAAGCTCACGCTGCCGTTCTTGTTCAGCGACATACTCGGCTTTTTTCTCCTCCCATTCGGGCTTGGAAAACAGGTCGAAATACACAGCGTAGGTGCGCCGGTGCAACCGGTAGAACGGAACCAGGTTGACTTCGATCTCGAGGTCTGCTCCGAGACTGTCACGGCTGACATCGGTGATGCGAAAATGTCCCGGTTCGCCGGGAACGGATTTTAGCCATTGGTTCACCGGTTGCTCTGCTGCCACGAAGACCGGAATTGTCGGCAGCTCATAGCTGACGTCTCTTCCCCGTCCTCTCTCACGCTCGGGTCCCAAGTCCGCGGCCAGCACCAGAGGCCCCCACATTATAGCAGCGACCCGCGGGTTGTCGGGTGTAGGTTCCAGGCGAAGCGTCTTGGGCAGGATCAACACGACTGTGTCACCGGTTTTCCAGGTTCGTTTCAATTCGACATAGGTTCCGGATTGTTCAACGCCGCCGCGGCCAGCGACAGGACGACCCGACTCAGGGACACCGCGATAGGGATCGATCATGTCTTCAGAGACAGCTTCGCCGTTGACTTTAACAGAAAATCCATCGCCGGCCCAGTAGGGGCGGCGCAAAGCCAGGGTAAATTCTTTGGGTGACTGGAGCGTCATTTTAAGGGTCACCGACTCACCTTCCGGGAAATCCGTGTCCACTTTCAGGTTGACGCCTGCCGCGGTCCACTCTGCCGTGGACGGTGCATACAGGTTCACCCAGAGCCTGTCACCCGCTTCGTAATAGATCCCGTCTCCATGCAGAGCATGGCTCTCCATACCCGATCCGACACAGCAGGTGAAGCTGTGGAACATCGCTTGATATTCATGCTGGACCCCTCTTCCGACCGGCACCATGTAACAGGTCCGGCCATCCTCGGGATCAATCGAGGCTAAAATATGGTTAAAAAGAGCCCGCTCATGAAAATCGGCGTAATGGGCATCGGGCCGGATCGCGAAAAGCCGGCGGGTCAGTTTGAGCATGTTGTAGACGTTGCACGTCTCGGCTGTGCGCCCGTCCACACGATCACTCAACTTACCGGGTTCACCGAAATATTCGTCCTCGCCATGGCCCCCGGTGGCATAGCTGTGGTGCTGCACGACCTGATCCCAGAAAAAGCTTGCAGCGATGATATCCCCTGCGCTTCCCGTGTAGGCGTAGCGGTCGGCTGAGCCGATGAGCTTGGGCACCTGCGTGTTGCCGTGTTTGCCTTCGAGGATGTCCTGGTGGCGTTTGAGAGGCTCGATGAAGGAACGGTGTTCGAATTTATAGGAAAGGTCCAGCCAGCGCTTGTCTCCTGTGTCCGCATAAAGGTCGACCAGGATTTCGTTCATGCCGCCAAACTCGGTGTTCAGCATACGCTGTATCTGGCCCGCATTGAGGGGTGCGAGAATGCGTTCCGCCCATTCCGCGAATTTGATTTCGAGTTCCAGAGCCATCGTATTTCCCGTGAAGCGAAAAGCATCCCGTAAGCCGGCGTATGTCTTATGAAGGGTGTACCACGGCGACCACAGGCCGTTAAGGTCGAAGCCGCTGGATTTGATTTCTCCCCGGGACAAGCTTTCGAAGAGCTCCCGGCCGTCGATGCCGTCTCGATCGATGATGGCGCCCAGGTACCCATCGCCCCGCTTGTCCTGGACTTCCTTGAATTCGGTGACAATATAATCAGCCCGGTGCTTGAATTCTTCCTTGCCGGTCGCTGCGTACATCAGGCTGACAGCAGAAAGGTAATGCCCGGCAATATGGCCTGTTAGCTGGCGGCTGTCCACGGCGTCCCAACCTCCGTAGCCCTCGGCCTTAGGTTCCAGACCGGCACGGATACGGTAGCCGGCCAGCATGCGATCCGGTTCCAGCTGAAGCAGATAATCTGCAGTCAAGTCCTGGGCCCATTTGAGAGGCCCTCCCGTCAGTCGCACTTTGCTTAGAGGAAGGGGCCGCGCCTGGAGGATATTTTTCTCAAAAGCCCTCACAGCCGGATCCTGAGCCTCTGTAAAAGCAAGGCAGTGAAACACTAAAACCAATGACAGGAAAGAAATAAAATTCGCTTTCATAGAATCCTCCCTTACCGCGAAACCTTCTTCGTGGCTGCCGCGGTCTTGGACGGGTCACTCTCGGACACCGCCCGAAGGGTCACCATCGCAGAGCGGGCACCTCTGTCCGCAGGCGAGACATAAACCGTAACCGGTTGGGATCCGCCGAACTCCACTGCGGCCAGACTGTTGAGGAGTTGAGCTGTCCACCCCTCTCCCTCTACCGACACCGAAAGCCGGTAAACATCGGAATTCAGGTATGCGCTGGCATCAGACAGATGCAGCGCCGGATCCGTCTCCGCTGCCTTTCCCGTGTTGTTCAGGGTGAAGGTGACCGGAGTGTTGGGCCCTCTTAGCTTCTGGTTTGCCTGCGCATCCAGGGCTACACCCCGCTCCTGTAAACCCGAACCGTCCAGGGACCGGACAGCCAGCGTGTAGGAGAGGATGCCTTCTTTGTTCTTCTCGACGTCGATCACGTAGAAGTGCAGCCAGTTAGGCGTGTCTTCCCATTCGAATTGGCTGCCCGAGTTGAGCCCGGCGTGAAAAAGAGCGTCATTGAGCTGCCGGTAGTCGGCGATGGTACGCATCACCTTTTCGCCGTTGGGCTTGATATAGTCCACCATGTTGATGTCTTCGGGGTGGGCATCGATGACCCAGATGTAACTGTTGAAGGCGTTTGGGCCGCCGTTCCTGCCTCGCAGGCTGTCTTTGTTCTTAGCAATAAGGACCCCGTTATCAGGGGTGAACGAGTCATAGCCGACCCTCTGGATAACTTCCAGCGAATAAAAGTTGTAGTTCGGGATCCCTGGGGAGAGAGGATTAATGGCCGGGTCATCCGCCGGGGTCCGGTCACCGGGCTCCGTGCCGTCGAGCCTGATGATGATGCCGGCAAACGTGTCTGGGAGGGGATCCACTGCCCGTGCCGTAACCTTGGCCACCGCCAGACCGGATTGAGCCAGGCCATCCCTGTTCAGCCTCAAAAGCTGGGACCCGGTAATGAACCCGTTCTCCAGGCGGTTGCGCACCATCAGTCCTGCGGGCATCGCTGCGCCTTGAGTGGGCGGCAACACCCAACGCATGTGGGGTCCCCCTGGTCCGTTAAAGCACCCCCGGTCCATCATGTCCCATGGACCAGCGGCGACTCTGCGGTAAGGCTTGACGTAGGGATTGTTGTTGAGGTCGGGAAGACGAAACGCGAAATGCCCGAGCTCGTGGGTGATGGTGCCGCTGTTTTCGCCCTGGCGCATCGAGGACAGCCCCCACTGCTGGGAGCCGGCCAGCCAGCTCGTCCATTCCACGTACCGGGTGGTAATCCAGCGGGGCATGTCCGGATTGGGGTTGCCCCATTCCGGCGGGATATCGTCCCTGGTATTGAATTTCATCTCGCCAAACTCCTGCCAGACACCTGTCTCATCGTAACTCGCGTAGATGCGCAGGACGGCGTCGTAGTTTTTCCGGACGTCTTCCCCTAGGTCGGCTATCCAGATGGAGTCGCAATCCCGCTCCATGCGGCTGTCTGCCCGGCTGCCGTCAGGGGTCTGGTCATTCTGGCCATACTCGTTAAGACCATAGGCCCAGATGGGTTTCGGCATGCGGTAGGGACCGTAAACATCGGCCTCGGTGATGCCGAACTTCCCCCGGGACTGTTCCATCCAATAGCCGTTGATGGTCTGGCCGCGATTGACCGCGCTGGGCTTCATAAAGAAGTCGGCATAGAACTGGGGCACCTTCTCCCGGGCTACAGGATCGATCTGCGGGTTTCCGAAGGGGTCCGATTTCTGGGGGAGGCTGATCACAAAGGGCTGATCCGGAAAGTCGATGGCGACCACTGCGAGCCGAAAGCCCCGTTCCGGCTTTAAAGAAGGATCTGCCCAATTTTTCCCCGG
>JAOUKO010000187.1 GCA_029882525.1 Candidatus Aminicenantota bacterium
CAGATGAGCCCTGAATTCTCTGAGGAAACGCGAAAGAAGATCGATGAGATAGTCGCTCACTATCCTCAGAAGCAAGCCGCCATTCTTCCCCTGCTCCATATCATCCAACAGGAGTTCGGCTGCATCTCTCCTGACTCGGAAAAGCGGATTGCGGATATCCTGGGGTTGAAACCGATCAGGATTCGTGAAGTCTTGACTTTTTACACCATGCTCAACAGGGAGCCTGTCGGAAAATACCATATTCAGGCCTGCTCCAATTTGAGCTGCTCACTCCTCGGTGCCGAAAAGCTGATCGATTATTTAAAAGAGAAATTGGGAATTGAGCCCGGACAGACAACAGAAGACAGGAAATTCACCCTTTCCCTTGTCGAGTGTCTGGGCGCCTGCGAGCAGGCTCCATGTATGATGGTCAATTTTGATTATTTCGGGAATCTGGATAAGAAAAAGATCGATAAAATCCTGGATGGCTTGAAATAGAAAAATGCGTGAAAAGATCTTAACCCGATATTTCGGCCTGGAGAATTTCTTCAAGATTGACGAATACCTGAAACAGGGAGGATACCAGGCTGTCCAGAAAGCCCTGCAGATGAAGCCCGATGAGATCCTGGAGGAGGTTAAAAAAGCGAACCTGAGAGGACGTGGCGGCGCAGGCTTTCCGGCAGGAGTCAAATGGGGATTCGTTCCCAAGGTGGATAAGCCAAAGTACCTGTGTGTTAACGCTGATGAAGGCGAACCGGGAACCTTCAAAGACCGTTACATCATAAGCCATAATCCCCACCTGCTTCTCGAGGGAATCATCATCACCTCCTACTGTGTGGGCATCCATTCCGCTTATATCTATATCCGCGGCGAGTATGAAGCCGTGGCCCTCAGGCTGGAGGGAGCCATTGCGGAAGCCCATGAAAAAGGTTTCTTAGGCAAAAATATCCTGAAAAGCGGCTTTGACCTGGATGTGGTTGTCCACCGCGGCGCAGGTGCTTATATATGCGGTGAGGAAACAGCCCTCCTGGAATCGCTGGAAGGCAAGCGGGGGAACCCGCGGCTCAAGCCTCCTTTTCCCGCTTCTGTCGGCCTGTTCAACTGTCCCACTGTCATCAATAACGTGGAAACCGTCTCCAATATCCCCCTGGTCATACTCAATGGAGCGGATTGGTTCGTCGGAAAGGGGCTTCCTAAGGACGGCGGGACCAGAATATTCGGCGTCAGCGGCATGGTCGAGAAGCCAGGGATCTATGAGCTTCCCCTTGGAACGAGCCTGAAGGACATCATCTTTAAACATGCGGGAGGAATGAAAAAAGGCAAGAAACTGAAAGCCGTAATCCCGGGTGGAATGTCCGCCCCCGTGCTCAAGGCTGACGAAGTCGACATAAAAATGGATTTTGATACCCTGGTCGAGGCCGGATCCATGCTGGGCTCAGCTGCGGTCATCGTTATCGACACAGGAACATCCATGCTCGATGTCTTAAAGACCGTCACCAAGTTCTATGCACATGAATCCTGCGGGCAGTGCACGCCATGCCGAATCGGCACTTCCTGGATCAACAAGATCGTCAAGCGCATGGCTGAGGGGAAGGGAAGCAAAAAGGACATCGATAACATCCTGCGTTTGGCCTCGAACATCCTGGGAAAAACTCTCTGCCCCCTGGGAGATGCGGCGGCCATGCCCATTCTGTCCATCGCCAAGAAATTCAGGAAAGAGTTAGAGGCTCGTTTGTAGGAGTGGAATCAGGAGCGAAGAACAAAGATGGTTAAGATTTTCATAAATGAGATGCCCGTAGAAATTGAGGAAGGCACGACTGTCCTCAAGGCTGCCGAGAAAGCGGGGATCTCCATCCCTCACCTCTGCTACCATGACGCCTTCCCGCCCGAGGGCAGCTGCCGCATGTGCCTTGTCGAGATCGAGGGCCTGCCCAAGCTTGAGCTGGCCTGTTCGACGCGGGTGAGGGAAGGGATGAAGGTTTTTACCAAAAGCGAGAAAGTCGTTGAGGCGCGGAAGGGTGTGCTGGAGTTTTTGCTGGCGGAACATCCTCTCGACTGTCCCATCTGTGATAAAGCCGGAGACTGCAAGCTCCAGGATTATTACGATGAATACGGGCTGTTTGAGAGCCAGTTCAGTGAGCATAAGGAGAAGAGAGCCAAAAAAGTCAAGATAGGCAAGAACCTCATCCATGACCAGGAGAGATGCATCCTCTGCCGGCGCTGCGTCCGTTTCTTGAGAGAAGTAATCAAGACTCAGGAATTGGGCGTGTTTGAGAGAGGAATACACTCGAGCGTGAACATTTACGACCTGACTCCGGTGAATAACAACTATTCAGGTAATCTCGCCCAGATTTGTCCGGTTGGAGCCATTACCGACCTGGATTTCAGGTTTAAAACGCGGGCCTGGTTTTTGGAGAAGGGTGAATCCATTTGCCCATTATGCAGCCGAGGCTGCAGCATCATCATCGAATACCACCCGGGTCATTACCGTTTTGGTGTTCCCAGGAAAGTCTACCGGATACACGCCAGTAAAAATCAGGAGGTCAACGGCTTCTGGATCTGTGATTTAGGCCGCTACGGCTATTCCTACCTGAACGAAAACAGGCTGGATAGGATCATAGTCAATAGAGAAGAATGGCGCCTAGAGCCGGTCTGGGATATTATCTTGAAATTTCTGGCACAGAAATTGAAGAGGCTGGAATACAGGGGAAAGACATCCCGGATAGCTCTGATCCTGAACAGCTGGCTCTCCAACGAGGAACTCTTCCTTTTGCACAAGATTTTCAAAACCGACCTCAACGCGGAAAAGGTCTTTTTTGCCGATCCGCCTCAAGAAGAGGGAGACAATTTCCTGCTGACACCTGAGAGAAGCCCGAACAATAGGGGCGCCCGGGAAATGGGTTTCGATATCAAACCTGTACATTCTAAGGCCTTAGCCGAAGAGACCGATCTTATCGTTGCCTTCGGCTCTTTTCTTGCCGAGGCAGACCTCAAGGGCGCTCTGGGAAAAATAGAAACAAAGGTTCTCTTCACTTCCCATGTGAGCGGCCTGAACTCTCTTTTTGACATCGTGCTGCCCACACCTCTGATCGCTGAAAAGGGAGGCTCGCTCACCAACGTTGACGGAAGGGTCCAGAAGTTCTCTGCGGTCTTGGATCCTCCGGGAGACAGCCTGCCCGAATGGAGGATGCTGGCAGAACTGGGCAGGGAAGCAGGGATCAATGTTTCCTTCTACAGAGAGTTCACATCCCCGGAAGAGATTTTCGAGGGGATCGGAAAAGAAATTTCTTTTTTTAGAGTCGAAAAGTGATTGAAGTATTGATTGTCTTTATCAAGATCATCTGTGCCCTGGTCTGGTTCCTCGCTCTCACCCTCTACCTGGCTGACTGGGTGGAGAGAAAACAGAGCGCAGTCATCCACGATCGAATCGGAGCGAACAGGGCCTCAATCTTCGGGATCCGTATCCTCGGGCTTTTCCAGCCCATTGCCGACGCTATAAAAATGATATTCAAGGAGGACTTTGTCCCTCCATTCTCCCATAAATTCATCCATACTATCGCACCCTTCATTTCTTACTTCTTTGTGGCTGTCACCATAGCTGCTGTTCCTTTCGGGGATTCGATTAAAATAGGCGAACGAACCATAACCCTCCAGGTCTTGGATTTTAACGTGGGCCTGCTGTTCATCCTGGCTATGCTGTCTCTGGGGATTTACGGGATTATCCTCAGCGGCTGGGCCTCCAATAACCGCTACTCGTTACTCGGCGGATTAAGAGGAGCGGCTCAGCTCATTTCCTACGAGGTAGCGCTGGGGCTTTCCCTCGTAGGGTTGATCATGATTTACCCCTCTTTACAGCTCTCCAGTATTGTCCATTCTCAGGGTGAGCTGCTTTTCGGATTCCTACCCAAGTGGGGGATTTTCCTCCAGCCCATCGGATTCCTGGTCTTTTACTTTGCGGCCATTGCTGAGACGAAGAGAGTTCCGTTTGACCTGCCTGAGGGAGAATCCGAGATCATCGGGTTTTGGACCGAATACGGAGGTTTGAAGTGGGGTCTGTTCATGATGACAGACGGCATGGAGATCATCGTCATCTCTGCTCTGGTCACCACCCTCTTTTTCGGCGGCTGGCAGGTCCCCTGGCTGGTCGCGGATGGATTCCACTGGCCTTGGGGAGGGGAGTGGCTTCTGCCGCATTGGGTCGTGGTGCTTTTACAGGTAGCGGCTTTCAACCTGAAAGTCATCTTTTTCTGCTGGCTTCAGGTCCTGATACGCTGGACATATCCGAGATTTCGGTATGACCAGTTGATGGATTTCGGATGGAAGCTGTTGATTCCACTCAGCCTGGTAAACATCGTTGGAACAGGCATCGTGATGAGTATTATCTAAAATGATTAAAGCAATAGAATATTTTCTCGAGATTATCAGGGGAGTCGTGATCACGGGGCGCCATTTCTTCGTGAACATGTTCTTCCATACTTTAAAAGTCCTGGGGATAAAGACCAAGAGAAAGGGCGCCGTGACCATCCAGTACCCTGAGGAGAAAAAAAAGATCGCTGCCAGGCACAGAAGCCTGCACCGGTTGGTCCCCGGTGAAAACGGAAAGCCGCGGTGTGTCGCCTGCATGCTGTGCGCCACTGTCTGTCCCTCTGAATGCATATACATCGAGGCCGCGGAAGACCCTGACCTGGAAATGCAGAAATATCCCGCCAAGTTCATCATAGACATCGGCCGCTGCTGTTTCTGCGGATTCTGTGTGGAAGCTTGCCCTGAGGACGCTATCCGGATGGATACGGCCGAGGTCGAGCTCGCCGAGTACAACCGGGATGATCTGGTGTATGACCTCGACAGACTTCTCCGATGACGATGAACAGAATTGCCCTCGGGCAGTTTGAGATACATGGCCTGAGAGATGGCTTTTTTCACCTTGATGGCGGGGCGATGTTCGGAGTTGTCCCCAAGCCTCTCTGGGAAAAAATATTCCCTTCCGACAGTCAGAACCGGATAAGGTTAGCTCTGAATTCTTTTTTGATCAACACCGGCCAATCTCGTGTCCTGGTCGAGACCGGGATTGGCAGCGACTTAGAAGAGAAGATATTCAAACATTATTCAGTGGAGAGAGAGCCAGGTCTGGTGGGCTCGCTCCAGAAACTCGGGTTTCGAGCCGTAGATATCGATTTTGTGATTAACACCCATCTTCATTTTGACCACTGCGGAGGCAACACATACAAGGACGCAAAAGAGAAATATGTGCCCACCTTTCCCCAGGCCAAGTACATCATCCAGAGAGGCGAGTGGGAATATGCCCTTGCTCCCAGCGAGAGGGACAGGCCGAGCTATTTGAAGCAGAACTTTATGCCGTTGAAGGAGCACGGACAGCTTCAGCTTGTGGACGGAGACTATAAGATCATAGACGGTGTCGAAGTCGTCCTGGTCCCCGGCCATACATCACGCCACCAATGCGTTAAAGTCCAATCCGCGGGCGAGGTCTTTTTTTTCCTCGGTGACCTGGTGCCGACTTCCGGCCATGTCGGCCTGCCTTATATCATGAGCTACGACCTTTTTCCCCAGCAGACTCTTGAGAATAAGAAAAGGGTCTTCGACCAGGCGATTGAGGGAGACTGGATTCTCGGTTTCAACCATGATCCTGACCATTTCTTCGGCAAAGTCAGAAAAGAAGAAAAGAAATATAAATTTGTTCCTCTCCAGTAAAAGACGAAACCCCAAATACCCAGCAGCCTTGAATATTTCCGGTTCGGATGCTATAAAGA
>JAOUKO010000024.1 GCA_029882525.1 Candidatus Aminicenantota bacterium
AATTCTGTTTGAAAAATTGGGACCTGGAAGAGACGACCTTGATCAGCATCGGGACCGGGCGGGCTAAACAGGGCTTAAAGCCATACGAGGCGAATAAATACTGTCAGTTGAAATGGATCAAGCCGATGTTTGACATGTTTCTTTTGGATGCCAATGACCAGCAGGTGAGGATCGTGCAGCGCTTTTTTGATGGCCTGGATTTCCGGCGCTTTCAGGTCGACCTCGATGAACATATCGAGATGGATGATACATCGAAGACCAGGGAATTGACAGAATACGGAGAAAAGCTTGGAAAGATGATCATCGATGATGAGCAGGATCAAGGAGTGATCAATCCTCATGGGGAAATCGTGATTTAGCTTTTGATTGAAGATGGATAATACCAAGCACGACAGATTAAAGAAGATCCCAACGTACGCATTAATCCTGGTTTTATGGATTATCATCGCCTGGCTGCTTTATCCTTTGATCAAACTCGATTCGGTGCACATGGATAATGCCAAAGAATATATCTACCGCTCAGCCTTTGGAATCGCTTTGATGATTATATTTTTCGGAAAAACCATATACGACCTTCTCTTTCCCCAGGTGACGTACAGAAAGATGCCTCTTCTGAATACGGTCCTTCTCTCCATTTACGCCTTCCTGCTGGCCGGGGGGATAATCTTCATGGCCGCACGAATGATCGTTTTGTACCTGCGAAGCCGGGAAGCTGGATTTCTCTTTTGAAAAAATTAAGGATTATAACCTAATATTAAGGCAATAATTCGGTTGACATCCTCTATTGAGCGGGCCTGAATGCCGCCCTCGAGCCCCCGTAGAGGAGGGGGGACCCGGCGGCTTATCCGAGAGACGGGGGAAACCGACGGGACAGGTTCCCTCGGGGTCCGGGGGCTGAGGGAGGCATCCAGGCCGCACAGAGATCGTAACCTTATTTAATGCGTTTACATTAGTTGTTCCTGGCTCCCATGTTGACCCAGTTTATGAGGTTCTGGATGAGAACCTGGTCGAGCGGTTCTCTTCCCAGGGGCATCCTTATCCCGATTGTCTGATTGCCTTCGATCTTGATGATCATGTAGCTGTTTGCGGCATCTCCAGGAAGGACGCGCATCCTGTTCGGCTCCTGGGTGGAAGGGATGTTGACCAGGTTGACGTAGGCCGGTCCCTGGAGGAGGACCAGTCCTCCCCCTGTAGCACTGTTATGACAGCCATTACTCACACAGTTTTGAGTGAAGATCGGCTGAATGTTGAAGTAGAAAGAAGGATCAGTAAAGACCCCCTCTGGCACTTCGAGGCTGCTGCCGCAGGAAAACAGGCTGTATGCGGCTGCGGCAATGATGATGAGCAAGATGATCTTCCTCTTTGCCATAGAATGGATTCCTTAGATGGAGACACATAAAGCTAAAATATTTCCGAGGCAAAGTCAAATGTCAGTATTGTTTTTAATCCTGACCTTTTTTACCCTCATCAGAATGCGCAACACGCATTCTTTCTGCCATTTGTGAATGGCCAAGAGTTCGTGATTGAATCAGAAGATTAAGGAGTCGATATTTCCTGAATTAAAATGTCCGAAAAATGTTGAACCCAAAACGAAGATCCCCGTCTTTCAGCCTTAAATCTCCCCCGGGAAGGAACTGGTCGGATGTGAGGCCTGCAGAGTTAAGGATGAAAACCTGAAATACATGTCCCCCGATTTTCTTTTCGATTCCCAGTGCCCAGCCGTATTCATTATCTTGATAGCCTGAAAGTACAGGTATCCATTCCCAGATGATGGAGAGATCCTCAAAGACCATGAACCTTCCCCCGGTCCCCAGGGCAAAAGTTCCTTCAGACGCAGGTTCCCAATGATTGGTGTTGGAGGAAAAGGCCGGCACCAGAGCAACAGAAATGGAATTGTTCAGCTGATAGGAAAAAATGGCCTGCGCGTTGAATTTCATGTTATCTGCGTCAAAAACTTCTCTTCCCGGAAGAGATTCAGTAGCCCAGCTTCCTCCGATGTTTAAAGCCCCGGAGAGAGGAAGCTTTGATTTAGTCCTCTGTCCAAACATGACCCATTTGAAGGAGAGTTCCACTTCTTTATTCAATTTAGTGCGGGCCAGCGTTAAACTGAGATTGTCGCTGATGCCATATCCCAGACTCAGGAGAATCACAGCTGGTCCGTCCAGTCCGTAAAAAGAATCATATCCGCTGGCTATGGAGGGGACATAACGGTGGGAAACCCTGAAGAGCACATTTCCTTTTCCGAGGGAATGGGTGGTGGGGAGATTGATGAGCTGAGTTCCCCAGAAAGCAGGCTTCTTCAATTCCTTTTTCCCGGATTTATCTGGTATTTTGGCTTGCTCAATGATTATTCTGTTTCCTCCCGTTTGACTATAGCTTAAGCTTGATATCCAGTCTTCAATAGTTTGGATATCGTTTTCTTTGAGTGCTGGAGAACCAGCAGGCATGCGCTTTCCAACTATTGATGTTTCTCCCTTGATTTTCATCAGCAGGTAACTCTTTTCTGGATTATCCGTATCGACCAGTTTCAACGAGGGAATTTCCTGGCTCGGGATGTTGAGCAGAGCTTTTGCGAATCTATCTTTTTCCAGATTCAGGTTCATCGGAGGATAGGCGCCGCTGTGGCAGCCGGCAGTACTGCAGTTTTTCTTGAATATCTGCGCTGCATTTTTCTGGAGATCCTCGTTCGCTGGTATATTCATGTCCTTCTTTTCCAGACCTTTCAGCCATTGTGATCCGCTGAAAAAGAAAATCACAAAGAATAAAATAAGATAGATAACCTTAAATTTGGATTTCATTTTTTCCTCCCTGAAATATTCTTGGAACAGAGTCTTGTTATTCTTGGCTCCTTTTTTTTATACCGGATTATTGACTTTTTTTAATTCTAAAATAGTTAATTTCGTTCTCGTTTTCATAAGGATTTTCTTTGTTTTCCTGGTTATTTCCTCAGTAAAAAAAGCCGCAAAGGAGATAATCTGTACTAATTCTATATATTATATATATTTATATATATTTTCAGCATAAAGTCAATATTTTTATGGTTTTTTCCCCTTTTGTTGACTTCCGGCGGATGTATTTTAGATAATAAAACTGGAAATAGCAATATTGCTTATTCTTCCTTGTGAAGCATAATTAAAAAATCGATTAAAATCGTGTTCAGTAAGAATTATGAGGAGTTCAGCCTAAAGTGAGTGATGTTTATGTGGCCGGAGTATCTTTGACTCCATTCGGGAAGGATTTCAGGCCCATCGGCGTGATCTTGGCCGATGCCTGCCAGAAAGCGCTTCAGAACTCCCACCATTATACCTTAGACCTGGTCCCGGACTGCCTTGTTATCGGCAGCATGGACCCCATCGGGTTTGCCCGTCAGACCGGGCTCGACTCTCTCGTCGGGATTGAGATGAAGCTTGCCCGGGACACGGAGGTCTATCATGTCGAGCTGGGCTCTGCTACGGGAGCAGCGGCCGTTGAGCTGGGAAAGAGGCTGGCTTCCTCAGGACTCAAAGTCCTGGTCTGCTTTGGCGAGAAGATGAAGGGCAAGCTCAAGAATGAGGACATCCCTTCTCAAATATCGACCGTGATTGCTGAGGAAGAAAGGGAACGGGGTCTGGGCGAGATGCCTGCAGTGGCCGCCCTGGCTTCCTACGAATACATGGATGCCTATAAGGTTTCGGAGAAGGAATTCCGGAACATTTGCTACGAAATGAGCGTGAAATACCTTGAGTATGGAGCCCTGAATGAGTACGCCTATTTCAGACAACCCGTCACCCGCAAGGAGTATGACGACCCCGAGATCAACCGCGTAATCGCCCGTCCGCTCACCAAGTATGACTGTAGCGGTTCTTACAATGGTGCCGGCGCAGTTTATCTCACTCCGGATCCAACGGATATCAAGCTGACCAGTGTCAAATCCGCCTTTGATCACATCAAGATCGCAGAACGAAAAACCCTGATTTCCATGGAAGCAGCAGTCATTGCCGGCAGAAAGTGTTTCGCAGAAGCGGACCTCAATCCTCATGAGATAGACCTGTTCGAACTCCACGATGCTTTCAAGTCCGTTCCCTGGATAGCCGCCGAGGATCTGGCCCTTGCGGAGAGAGGAGAAGGCCACAAATTCGTCCTTGAGGAAAAAAACATCAAAGGCCGAAAAGTTTATATCAACCGATCCGGGGGTTTTTTGGCCAGGACGCATCCCCTGGGTGCATCAGGAGGAGCTCAACTAGTAGAGTTGGTCTGGCAGCTCCGCGGACACGACCAATATAAGGATATGTTCAAAGAAGGTTTTAAAAACCTGAACTACGGGCTCTGGTTCAACATGAGCGGATTCGGGAATACCTGCATCGTCGGGATCGTGGAGAGGGCAGGCCCGACTCAAAAGAGGGAAGGTCTGAAAGAGGAAAACCTTCCCCGGTCCATCCCTGATGAATATTTCATCTATAAAAAGACCCCCCGCAAGGACAGGATCGTTGCTGCTACCCAGTACACTTCCCCGGAAGATGAACAGGTCAACGTGGCCATCATCCAGACACGAGACGGAGATTTCCGGATCGGACTGGCCCGGGATCCCCAGGGCCTGAAAAGAGGCAAATACATCAAGTGGATAAAACCCGAGGAAGGACCGTTTTTTGTCAGGGAAGGGTACATCAAAGGCAAGCTGTCCGACCTTTTCAAGCTTTTCCGCCGGCCCAAAAAAGAAAAATAATCCGGTTTTTTATTGACAGCCTTGAGAAGTGATAACTATAATGGTGAATCCTCAAATCCGTGAATATCTTGCTAAAAATGAAAGCGAAAAGAAGGGAGGTCATCCATGAGTGATATCGTCATTGGCAGTGCTGTCCGGACTGCTGGAGGAAGCTTTGGCGGTGCATTTAAGAATGTTTCAGCCGTGGAATTGGGAGCGCTCATTTGAGAGAAGCGGTCCGAAGGGCCGGAATAGAGCCCGGCCAGGTAGACGAAGTGGTCTTCGGGACCGGCTGGCAAGCAGGCCTCGGGCCCAATATCGGCCGTCTGTCCACGGTCAAAGGAGGGATGCCGCATGAGGTCCCGGCATTTACGGTGAACAAACGCTGCGGTTCATCTCTGCGGGCAGTCAGCCTTGCAGCTCAGATGATAAAGGCAGGAGATGCGGAAGTTGTTCTGGCAGGTGGAGCCGAAAATACATCCCAGGTTCCTTACATCGCAGCCGGAGCAAGATGGGGAAACCGCATGGGAGACAGCAAGCTGGTCGATATCATGCACCAGGATGGATTCATGTGCCCTCTGGCCGGACACTTGATGGGAGTGACCGCAGAAACGCTTGTCGAAAAATATAATATCAGCCGAGCCGAGCAGGACACCTACGCTGCGGAAAGCCAGGATAAAGCGGTTCAAGCCGTCAAAGAGGGAAAATTCAAGGAGGAGATCCTGCCTGTTGAGGTGTCCCTGACGAAAAAAGAGACCATGATGTTTGATACGGAAGAGATCCCGAGAGAGGGCGTTACGGTTGAAAAACTGGCCAAACTTCCGCCTGTTTTCAAGAAGGATGGGACGGTCACCGCCGGAAACAGCTGCGCTCTCTGTGATGCGGCGGCAGCAGTCCTGGTCATGAAGGAAGATAGAGCCAAGAAATTGGGTGTCAAACCTTTAGCCAGGATCGTTTCCTACGCCCATGCGGGAGTCGACCCGGCGATCATGGGCATAGGGCCGGTACCCGCCGTGAATACCGCTTTAGAAAAGGCAGGCCTCAAGCTTGAGGATATCGACATCATCGAGCTCAACGAGGCTTTTGCTGCCCAGATTCTGGCCGTGGAAAGGGATCTCAAGTGGGATCGGACTAAAGTCAACCTTCATGGGGGAGCCATCGCCCTCGGTCATCCTGTGGGTGCTACGGGCGCCAAGATACTGACAACTTTACTCTATACTCTGAAAACCCATGATAAAACTATGGGACTGGTCAGCCTGTGCATCGGAGGAGGGCAGGGAGTCGCCATCGTGGTCGAGCGGCTCAACTGATTAGAAGCTGTAAACAAGACGAGGGCAGTTAGCGAATAATATATAAAAGAGCATTTATCCTGAATTATTTATAAAGACTGTCGGAAGCTTTTGCGATTGAATCTTTTGGATTAAGACTTTTATTCAAAAATGCGATTTCGCTTTTCGGGTTTGGAAGAAGGGATAAAACAGCTTGAATAACATGGCGCGCGGCTGGAGGGAACGCCGCAGTTCAACGGGGAAAAGAATCATCAAATTTTTGATACATTCCAATATTTCTTTTTAGAATGGAGGGATTTCAATGGAAGTGAAAAAGCCTTTTGTTGTGGGCGCAGGGATCATGGGCGCCGGGGTTGGTCAGCTCTGTGCGCAGCAGGGATATGATGTGACAGTGGTCGACATCTCTGACCAGCTTGTCGAGAAGGCCAAAGGGAAAGTCACGGCAGGCTTGAGCAGGCGAGTTGAGAGCGGAAAGATCACCCAGGATGAGATGGATGCAGTGCTTTCCCGTCTGAACTGGTCCACAGACCTGGAGCTGGCAGGAGATTCCGATTTTGTTGTCGAGGCCATTATCGAGAACATCGAGTCAAAAAAGGAAGTGTTCCAGAAGCTGGATTCAATCTGTCCGCCTGAGACGATCCTGGCCACAAACACCACAGCTCTTTCTGTGAGCGATATTGCTTTAGCCACTCAGCGACCGGATAAGGTAGTCGGTATGCATTTCTTCAACCCGGCTGTGATCATGAAGCTGGTTGAGATAATCCGCGGAAACCAGACCTCTGATGAAACAATCGCTGCGACAAAGAAGTTCGCTGAAGACCTGGGCAAGGTTCCCATCACGACCGCCAAGGAAGCGCCAGCCGGGATCGTCAGCCGCGTTCTGGCCGGGCTTTTGAACGAAGCAGCCACAGTCTACGCCGATGGGATTGCCTCTGCCGGAGACATCGACGAGGCGATGAAGCTTGGAGCCGGACTGCCGATGGGACCGCTGGCCCTGATCGATATGATCGGCCTGGATATCCACCTGGCGAAGATGGAAACTCTTTACGGAAAGTTGAAGGACGAGCGCTATAAGCCCCCGGAGATCATCAGGAAGATGATTGCTGAAGGCAAACTGGGGAAAAAATCCGGCGAAGGCTTTTATAAGTATTGAAGAGCGTTAAAACAGAAGAAGAAAGCGCAGGAAACTGGGGAGAATAAGATTTCTGTTGGCTCACTTCTTATCAAGCCTGATAAATGAGATAATTTTGCGGCTGTTAGGCGAAGATCATGTCATCTCTTCTTCTCAATTTTTTAAAGCCAAAATTAAGAATTTCATGAATCATAAATAAAAAGGAGCAAGCCATGGATTTTGATTTGAGTGAAGAACAAAAAATGATCCAGGAGACCATCCGCAAATTCGCCAAAGAAGTCATCGCTCCCGTGGCCAGCGAGAACGATAAAAAGGGAGAATTCCCCCGTGATATTTTCAAAAAGCTGGCTGAGCTGGGATTTGCGGGCACACCCATTCCTGAGGAATATGGAGGTGCCGGGTTTGATTACATCAGCCACGCGATTGTCGCCGAGGAGATAGGCCGGGTGGATTCTTCCATGCGGGGAACGTATTCAGTCCAGGTTTCTCTTGTCGAGCTCCCCATTTTTAAATTTGCCAATGAGGAGCAAAAAAAGAAATATCTTCCCAAGCTGGCCAGTGGAGAGTGGATGGGCTGTTTTGGCCTGACAGAGCCGGATGCGGGGAGCGACCCGGCGAGCATGAAGTCAACGGCTGTTGAGAATGGTGATCATTATGTTCTCAACGGCCAGAAGACGTGGATCACCAACGCCGGGATAGCGGATCTGGCCATCGTCTACGCCAAGACAGACAAAAAGGCTGAGGCTCGAGGGATCACTGCTTTCCTGGTGGAGAGAGGAATGGAGGGATTTTCCACCAAGGACCTCCATGACAAACTCGGCCTCCGCGCATCCAACACGGGCGAGATATTCCTGGAGAACTGCCGCGTTCCCAAAGAGAATGTTTTGGGTGAGGTGAATAAAGGTTTCAAGGTTGCCATGGGCACGCTTGATTTCGGACGCTACACCGTGGCCGCAGGCTGCGTCGGGTCAGCGCAGGGCTGTATCGATATCTGCAAGGAATACGCTATCCAGAGGATCCAGTTCGGCAAGCCGATTGCCAGTTTTCAGCTCGTGCAGCAGATGATCGCGGATATGGTCGTTGAATGCGAGGCAGGACGCCTGCTTGTCTACCGGGTTGGTGACATGAAGAACAAAGGAGTTCCCAACACCAGGGAGACATCCATCGCCAAATACTACTGCAGCGAGATGGTCAACCGCGTGGCTTACAAAGCCATCCAGATTCACGGAGGATACGGTTTTTCCGGAGAATACGACGTGGAGCGGTTTTATCGTGATGCCCGGATCAACACCCTGTATGAAGGGACGTCCCAGATCCAGCAGCTCATAATCGGCGCCTACGAGCTCGGCATCAAAGCTTTCACTTAGAAATAATTGGGGAAAGCATCGAAAAAAATTCAAAGGGAAAGAGATAGAAGGAGAAAGTCATGTATAAAACACTCATCTATGAAAAGAAAGACGATATCGGGATTCTGACCGTCAACCGTCCCGATAAACTCAATGCTATATCCAATGAATTGACTTCTGAATTGAGCAGCCTTTTGGATGAACTGGAAAAAGACGACAAGCTGAGAGTGTTGATCATAACCGGGTCAGGGGATAAAGCTTTTGTGGCCGGAGCGGATATCCAGGAGCTTGTGGACCGTGATGCCCGGATGGGGCGGCGGGTCTCGCGCGAGAGGCAGGAGATTTTCTCCCGCATCGAGAATCTTCCCGTCCCGGTCATAGCTGCAGTCAACGGTTATGCCCTCGGAGGAGGATTGGAATTGGCCCTGGCCTGTAACGTCCGGGTCTGTACGGAGAAGGCTCAGTTTGGGGCCCCTGAAGTCAAGCTGGGCATTATCCCCGGAGACGGCGGAACACAGAGGCTGCCCCGGCTGGTGGGATTGGGCCGGGCCATGGAGATGATACTCACCGGAGATTTTATCGATGCCCAGGAAGCTTACAGGATAGGGCTGGTCAATAAAGTCGTGCCTCCAGAGGAATTGATGAACGCAGCCATGGAACTGGCTCAAAAGATCGCCTCCAGGCCGCCCTTAGCTGTCAGGTACGCGAAAGAAGCTGTGAACAGAAGCCAGGAAGGGGATAAGGCTTCAGGATTCGCCCTCGAATCCTACCTTCATGCCTTGACCTGCACCACAGAGGACAAGAAAGAAGGAGTCGCCGCTTTCCTGGAGAAGAGAAAAGGGAAGTTTAAGGGAAAATAGAGTTCTTCAATCGGAGGAGGCTGAGGAAATGTCCCCAAAACATTTGAAAATGCATTTAAAGATTTTTCCTCTGGTTTTTATTCTATTGCTTGCTGCGGATTCCTTCACCCAGGATAACAGAGCAACCGCGGTCAATGACTCCACAAGAATATTGCCTGAAAAGGAGCGGGCCGGGGTGATGAACGAGTGGCTGAGATGGAGGCTGGACAACATCATCCCGGAATTGATGAGAAGGGAAGGAATTGACATGTGGCTTATCATCAACCGGGAGTACAACGAAGACCCTGTCTATATGACTCTTGTTCCTGAGCCGACCATGGCCGCGCGGCGGACGTCGATCCTTATTTTTTACGACCGGGGCGAAGGACGAGAAGTCGAGAGGTTGTCCGGGAGTTATTACGGCATTGGAGGATGGTATAAAAGCACCTGGCTGGATAAAAAGAAAAAGCAGTTTGAAAGCCTGGCCGAAGTCATCAAGAAGTTGAATCCCAGAAAGGTCGGGATCAACGTTTCCTCGACCTGGGCCTTTGGAGATGGGTTGACGGCAAGCCTCAAGGAGAAGCTGGAAAAAGCTCTCGGACCGGAATTCTCTTCTCGGCTCGTATCCGCGGAGAATCTCTGCGTGGGCTGGCTGGAGACCCGAAGCCCGGAGGAGCTCAGTGTCTACAGGTATGTCTGCGGCATTGCTCATGATATCATCGCCGAGTTTTATTCCAATAAAGTCATCACTCCGGATATAACGACCACAGAGGATGTAGTCTGGTGGATCAGGCAGAAGATTACGGGTTTGGGCCTTGAGGCCTGGTTTCAGCCCTCGATATCCATTCAGAGACATAAAAAGGAGGCGGCCAAATATGAGAATGATAGGGATGTGATCCGGAGAGGCGACCTTCTTCACTGCGATGTCGGGATCAAGTATCTCGGACTCTGCACGGATATGCAGTGGCAGGCTTATGTATGTAAGATTGGAGAAAAAGATGCTCCGGAAGGTCTGAAAGAAGCCTTGAGACGGACAAACAAGCTGGGCGATATTTTCAGGAACGAATTCAAGACCGGAAGGTCCGGTAACGAAATTGTCTGGTCAGCGATGAAAAAAGCAGAAGCCGAAGGCCTGCGGCCCCTTATCTATTCTCATCCTGTGGGATCTCACGGCCACGCGGCCGGGCCTCCGATGGATGCCAGGCCTCCGGAGCAGGCCCCGGAGGGTGTAGAGCTGCGCGGGAAATACCCTCTCTATCCGAACACCGTTTATGCGATCGAGTACAGCTGCACGACCAGCATCCCTGAGTGGGACAACCAGGATGTCCGGATCGGTTTTGAAGAAACAGCCATGTTTACTGAAGAGGGATGCCAGTTCATCGACGGCCATCAGACCAGGTTTTATTTGATTAAATGAGCTTGTCCCAAGGTGACGGGATTGAAATGCACAGAGCAAAAAGGATACTTAAATTGTCATTGCGAGCGAAGCGCGGCAATCTCATATGAAGGAAAACTTACATCCATCTTTCGTGCGAGATTGCTTCGATGGGCTAGCAATGACATCATTAAGGAGGCGCTATGAAACCCAAAATACGCTTATCCAGTCTCATCTTTTTATGCTTTATTTTAATCCTGGTATCCGGGACGCTTTGTGAAGGACAGGGCATTTTCACCGAAGACCTGCTCAAGGTTTTTGACTACAGGGCTCTCGGTCCGGCCAGGCAGGGCGCAAGGATACTGGATGTCGTCGTTCCTGAATCCCAGCCGTACACCTTCTACGTATCCACGGCATCTGGAGGCCTGTGGAAAACCATCAATAACGGTACGACATTCGAGCCCGTCTTCAAGAATCCAGGCAAGATGCCCATCGGCGATACGGCTGTCGCGCCTTCAGACCCCAACATCATCTGGGTGGGTACCGGAGATCCCGCCTCGGGCCGGATCTCTCTTCTGGGCGACGGCGTGTATAAATCCACGGACGGAGGCAAGACCTGGGAGCACATGGGGCTCAAGGAGACGCGGCATATCGGGCGGATCGCCATTCATCCCACTCACCCGGATATCGTTTACGTCGCTGCCCTGGGCTACCACTTTTCCTTCAACGAGGAACGCGGGCTCTATAAAACAACAGACGGAGGCAAGACCTGGAAAAAATCCCTCTACATCAGCGATAAAGTCGGATTCGTGGATGTGACCATCGATCCTCAAAACCCGGATGTCCTCTACGCAGCCTCCTACGATAAATGGCGTAATGCCTGGTACTTCGAGGAAGCGGGTCCGGAAAGCGGGATTTACAAAACGACAGACGGCGGAAAAAACTGGACAAGGCTGAGCAACGGCCTTCCGAGCGGAAAGCTCGGCCGTATCGGCGTCGCAGTCTATTTGAGAAAACCGAATATCGTCTATGCCACAATCGACAACTGGAACATGCGGCCTCCCACAGAGGCAGAGGCCAAATTTGCCCGCAGCCGCAATCAGGAGCCGCAAGAACGGAGGATTGGCGGCGAGGTCTACCGCTCCGATGACGCAGGGAAGACGTGGAAGAAGATGAATCCTGAGAGAGCCAACATCGGCGGCGGCAAATGGTACGGCCAGATCAGGATCGACCCCAATGACGACCAGGTGATCTATGTCCAGAGTACAACTCTTTTCCGGTCCACGGACGGAGGAAAAACCTGGGCAAGAAATATTGCCGGCGACAACGTGCACGTGGACCATCATGCCCTGTGGATCGACCCCGCGAATTCCAACCACATCATCCTGGGAAACGACGGCGGTCTGGCTATCGCTTACGACTTCGGAAAAACATGGGATGTTTTCGAGAATATTCCGGGGGCCCAGTTCTATGCCATCGGAGTGGACATGGATGAGCCCTATAATATCTATGGTGGAACCCAGGATACGGGATCCGTGAAAATCCCCTCCAATGGTCCCACCGGCCGGATCACCCGGGACGACTGGGCCATGGTGGGCGGTGGAGACGGGATGTACAACCAGCCTGACCCCAACGACAGCCGCTGGCTCTACAACGAGTATCAGTTCGGCACCATCCAGCGGGTCGACCAGAAGCTGAATACAAGCAAGAGCATCCGTCCTTCCCGTAAGGAAGGCGAGCCTTCTCTCAGGTTCAACTGGAACTGTCCCATCCGCATCTCTCCTCATAACAGCCAGGTCATCTATTTCGGGTCGAACGTTCTCCACCGGTCCATGAACCAGGGAGATGACTGGCAGGAGATCAGTCCTGACCTGACGACCAACGACCCGGAGAAGCTCAAAGGGAACATCGAGCACTGCACCATCACCACCATCTCCGAGTCGCCGCTGACGCCGGGAATCATCTGGGTCGGCACGGATGATGGAAAAGTCCAGCTGACTAAGAACGGCGGCGGCACCTGGATTGACCTCACCCCGAACCTCACCAAAGCGGGTGCGCCTGAATTCTATTATGTGAGCCGCGTGTTTGCCTCCCATTTTGAAGAAGGTGCGGCTTATGTGGTCAAAACCGGATTTCAGAAAGACGATTTCACGCCTCTTGTCTTCAAAACAACGGATTTCGGAGAGACCTGGATATCCGTTGCCGGCAACCTGCCGCAAGAGATCATCTATGTTATCTTTGAGGACAAAAAGAATCCCAACCTGCTTTTTGTCGGGACAGACATCGGAGTTTTCATTACCCTCGATGGCGGGAAGAGCTGGATGAGCATGAAGAACAACATGCCCACCAACCCGATCCATGACCTCCTGATTCATCCCCGTGAGAACGACCTTGTTGTCGGAAGTTATGGATGGGGAATTTATGTCACGGATATCTCCCCGCTCCAGGATCTGAACGAGAAGGTTTTAGCCGAGGATGTCTATCTTTTTGAAGTGGAGCCGAAGATCCAGTGGAGATACAGATACAGGACTGGAATCTTCGGAAACAGACACTTCGACGCTCCCAACGAGGACAATGGCATTGTCATCTATTACTATTTGAAAAACGAAATGAAGGACGAAGTCAGCGTTATCATCACCGACCCCTACGGAACAGAGCTGAATAGTCTCAGGGGAAGCCAAAAGGCCGGGATCAATAAGGTGGTCTGGAACATGTACCGGAAGTGGACCAAAGAAGAGATTGAGAAGATGAAGGAAAGAGGCGCAAGAATCAGCGGAAGGCCCGGTGAGCTGGTGTCGCCCGGCGAGTATGTCGTGACCCTCCAGGTCGGGGAAAAGAAGCTGACGCAAAAGGCAAGGGTCCGGCCCATGCCCGATATTGAATAATAAAAAGGAGGAGACATGTCGCTGACTCGCCGCAAATTTCTGAAAGTCGGTGGTCTATCCATCACCACCTTTGGGTTCACAGGCAATCTGCTCTCCCGCACCCCGAAACCTGTCCAGGCAGAGTTGAATAACATGGTCAAGGGCGTCGAGCCCCTTACACCAGAGGATTATGAGCGGCGCCTGGACAAGGCGCAGCAGTTGATGGCCCAACACAAGATCGACGGGCTTTTCCTCTCCGGAAGCACGAACCTTTTGTATTTCACCAACGTAGGCTGGGGCCGGAGCGAGCGGACCTTCGGCGCGGTCCTCAACCGCAAAGGCAAGCCCATCTGGGTCTGCCCGGCTTTTGAGAAGATGAGAGCTGAAGAGAGAATCCCCGAAGGGCAGGAGGTCCGCACCTGGGAGGAGGATGAGAATCCATACAAGCTCATAGCCGGTATCGTGAAAGACGTCGGAGCCGGAAACGGCCGACTGGCGCTGGGCCCGACCGTGAGGAGTTTTGTCTATTACGGCCTCCGTAAAGATGCGCCTCATATGGAACTGGTCAACGGGGATGTTGTTACCGAAGGCTGCAGGGGAATCAAGACCGAAAAAGAGCTTGCCTACATGGACCTGGCAAATAAGATCACCAAGCTGGCCTATAAAGAGGCTTTCCAACACCTCCAGCAAGGAATGAGCGCTGGAGAGCTGGCCGGAATCATCCGTAAAGCCCACCAGCAGATGGGCGTCAGCGGAGGAGGGTGGCCTCAGTATGGCCCCAACTCAGCTTTTCCCCATGGATCCACTGTAGTGCGCGACCTCCAGGAAGGAGATGCAATCATCGTGGACGGTGGCTGCGGTGTAGAAGGCTTTCGTTCCGACGTGACACGGACCGTCGTCTTCGGCAAGCCGTCAGACAAGCAGAAAAGAGTCTGGGAGATCGTGAAAAAGGCGCAGGCTGAAGCCTTAAAAGCGGTCCGTCCCGGCGTTCCCTGCAAGGACATCGACCGCGCGGCCCGGAAAGTCATCGAAGATGCGGGGTTTGGACCCGGATACAAGTACTTCACCCATCGTCTGGGTCACGGAATCGGCTTGGAAGGCCACGAATACCCTTATCTTGTTAAGGGAAATAAGCTGAAACTTCAGCCTGGTATGACCTTCAGCGATGAGCCGGGCATTTATATTTACGGAGAGTTCGGAGTCCGCCTGGAGGACTGTTTCGTGGTCACAGAGGACGGAGGACGGATTCTCGGAGGGATGGAGTCGACCGCGATAGACAAACCCTTCGGCGATTAAGGTCGTTTAAAAGACGATGATGGACCTGAGGGATTGACTCTTTCTCATCAGGTCGAACGCTTTGTTTATGTCTTCCAGCTTGAATCTATGGGTGATCACGGGCTCGAGCTGTATCTTTTTGAGCTTGATCATCTCGATTATCTTGGGATAGTCCACCGGCCGGCAGCCCAGGGAACCAATGATTTCTAACTCTCTGAACATTAAACGTCCCGCATTCAAAGGGGCAGCCTTATGGGAATATCCCACCTGGACATAACGGCCGCCCGGCTTGAGTGTGCTCGGTCCCATCTCGATCGTTTTCGGGTTGCCGATGGCTTCGATGCAGATGTCCGCGCCGCCGTTTGTGATATCCCTGATCTCTGTGAGTATGAGTTTATCGGCTTTTTTTGAAGAGTTTATGGTGTGTTTGGCTCCCAATCTCTTGGCCATTTCCAGCTTATTATCCATGATATCCACGGCAATGACCGAAGCGCCGGCTGCAGCTGCTATCTGGACAACATTGATGCCCACTCCGCCGCAGCCGATGACAACCACCGAATCGCCAGGCCTGACCTGGGCTCTGTTTTTCACCGCATGAAAGGGAGTGGAAACGGCGTCAGCGATGATGGATGATTCCTGGAGAGGCATATCTTCCGGAAGGTGAATGCAGTCTTTGGCAGGGACTTTGACCAGTTCCGCGTAAGCCCCGTCGATGTTGTTGCCCAGCATGATCATGTTCAGGCAGATGTTCTCCCGGCCTATCCGGCAGTTGTAACAGTGCCCGCAGGAGAAGACAGGAGGAATGAGCACATGGTCGCCGGCCTTAAAGTCCTTGACCTGGGCCCCGACGTCCTTGACCACTCCGGACGCTTCATGCCCCAGGATTATCGGGGGCTTCTTGAAGGTCGGGACTCCGTGATCGATATAGTGCAGGTCCGTGTTGCAGACCCCGCAAGCAGCCACCTTGACCAGTATTTCATGGAAGTATATCTTTGGGTCTTCCACCTCTTCTATCTTGAGGGGCTCGTTGGGTTTGTTGAAAACGGCGGCTTTCATCTGTTCCTCCTTTATCTATTTTTCCAAATAGGCTTCCTTTTTTCCAGGAAAGCTTTCAGCCCTTCATGGGCGTCTTCAGAGGCCATCAATTCCTCGATATAGGCCTTTTCGATTTTATCCAGACCAGCGATAAAGGGAGTTTCCAGGCCCAGCTTTATGCCTTTCTTAGTATGCTTGATCCCAACCAGGCTCATTTCAATGAAGGGCTGGATGAAATGCTCGAGTTCAGAGTCGAATGAAGCCAATGGGACAACTTTGTTGACCAGGCCGATCTGATCCGCCTCAGCGGCATCCATCACTTTTCCGGTGAGCAGGATCTCCGAGGCTTTTTTAAGCCCCACCAGCTTGGGCAGGATAAGGAGAGCGACCGGAGCCACGGCTGAGAGCTTGATTTCCGGCTGCCCGATTTTCAGGTTGTCGGCGGCGAATATCAGGTCGCAGAAAAGCGCCACTTCACAGCCTCCTCCCAGGGTTAATCCTTTGGCCGCAGCCACTGTCACCTGGTCGAGCTTATCGAGGTTGCGGAAGATGTCATGGAAGACCTGAAGCATCTTCTCGACTTTGTCTTTGGTGTGTTCAGACACATCGACGCCAGCAGAGAAGCCTTTTTCCCCGGAACCTGAGATGACCAGGACTTTGACATCGGTGTTTCCAGCGAGAGACTTCAAGGCCTCGTTCATCTCTTCCATGGTGGCGATATTCAGGATGTTCAGGGGAGGGCGGTTGATGGTGAGGAAAGCCTTGCCTTCCTTGGCTTCAAAGGTGATGTTTTTGAACTCTTTTTGATCCATGGTGCACTTCAAGCAGAAACGTATGAACCAACTGGAGTCGAGGGAAATTTAGAAGTAATACATACCACCTGAGTCTTTTTCTGTCAACTGATTTAAACGCTTCAAATAATATGTCTATAGACTCATTTATTGAATAACGCAAAAATAATGGATAGCCGATGTATGATGAGAAATACTTCCATTAATTGTGCTAACTTCAATAATAATGTGTCATTGCGAGTGAAACGAAGCAATCTCGTACAGAATCATACAGAAAAGGAGATTGCCACGTCCTCGGGGCTCGCTGAGCCAATATAAAAACATTTATTGCGTTTATAATAGCTTAAAAATAAGGGACGCATCTTCAGATCTGTGACAGGATTTTGCCTCTTCCATTACGAATCTGGAGATGCATACATATTTGAGGTGCTAACTCGCTCAGCGTCTATTCAAATCCAGGGAAGCCAGGGCTTTAGTGGATTTGAGTTCCAGTTGCCTAAATTCGCTAATATCTCCAGGTGACTTTATATCTCTTGACCATCTGAAATCCTTCTTCATCTTCTTCTATGGTATAAAGTTTGTCCTTTTTCAAGATTCTTGGTGTAAATCTGAGAGGAATTTTTGCTACGTATCTTCCTTTTGAATCAAAGATATCATAAAAATATCCATTCCCATCTTCTGTTTTTTCAAAAGTCTGAACATAAATTCTATCATCATCATCAAGAATGAAGTATTGATATGCAGGACGAAATTGGGGATACTCAATTTTATTAGGTGAAGAATATTTTTTTTCTGCTTCTTGTTTCTCCTCTTTTGTGATTTTCACCGGGTCGTATTCCTTTACTATTTTCTCTATTATTTTTCCTCCAGAATCTAAAATCTGCAGTTCGTAAGTCTCGTTGTAGCCATAAACAATATTGTCATCTTTAGCAAGTTCCCAGATAAAAAACGAATCAAAAGGATTAAAGATGTTCCTTGGGCTGGGAGTCGCAATTGTCTTGAGTAAACTCAGGTTTGCATCATAAATTTTAAATTCAGTTATTGATTGATTGTTCATTAAATCTAATGTAACTGATGTAATTATAAAGTTTCTTTTAGAATTCATATTTAATTTAAAAGGTCGCAGTTCACTTATAGATAAAGTCTCAATTAATTTTCCGTCGACAGTGAAAAACGATAATCGCCGCATATTCATGTCAAATACCAATAATTCTTTTTGATGAGTAATCTGCATTCCTGAAATCCTCTCGAATTCTCCTGGCCCTTGTCCCTTTCTTCCAATCGTAATTAAATACATGCCATCCTTATCAAAAACTTTAATATGGGTTTCCTTCCAATCAGAGATATAAATTCTTTCCTCATCATCTATTGCTATAGTTCCTATTTCTGAAAACATATATTCTTCTCTTCCTTCAGCTTCTCCAATAGACTGCTCCTCCTCCAAACTAAAAACATTTTCCCCATACATCGGCTCTTTAGGATTCCTAACGACCGTGACTCCATCGACTTCCACTATTGTCCCTTTCCATTCTGACTTTTGGTTTACGCAAGAGACAAAAATAATAAATAAAGAAAGAAACAAAGCGACCGAAAGAACGCTGGTTCTACTTTTCATTTTATCCCCTAATTAAAATACTAAATCGCCTCATGTCATTTATCAAGCAATGGAAGCTATAGTGTTATGGGATATGGTTTCCACTTTGTTTAAACTTTTTAGGATATTCCATCTTTAATTTTATCCCAGTTTTTAATTCTGTACCGCTTAATTTGTTCCAATCCAGTATCTTCATTTACAACCATGGTGTACAGATAGCCATTCTTGATTATGTCTGGATAATGATTTAAACGTATCTTGTATATGTATCGTCCCTCTTTGTTAAATACATCGTATTCGTGATTTGTGTTTGATTCACGAGAGACTGGATTCTTGCGAACATAAATTCGACCTTTATTGTCTGTAATAATTGAGTAAAAATAAGGCATGTAATCCGGGAACTTTATGGATATTTCGGGAACATAATATCCCTTCTTCATTAAATCTCCTTTATTCTGATTTATAATTCTATCTTTCTCATTTTTTGTTATCTCTTTAGGAGGCTCGTCTTTTTTAATCATAAAAAGGGTATCGCCATTATTATCAAATGCAATTAATTTATATTCCTTCGAATAGCCATAAACAAAAGTATGATTGTCAACTTGAGAAAGAAAAAGGTCATACTCGTACCCATGAGTAAAAAAATAACCTACCATATATGGTGTATTACCGACCTTTGAAGAGGAAAGCTTTATCCTGTTCACATAGTATGGAATTTCAGCAAAAGTATTTTCGACTTTTCCTGTAAGAGTTACTTTTTTTATAAAGCGACTGTCTATCCCAGGCAAAGAGAATTTTCCCCAAATACATCCGTCAGAATCTACATAAAAATCATGCAGAAGCTCTGCATGATGAATGTCTTTATCGATATATTTCCCCTCTTTCTCGAAGATAATAATAGTCATTGACATATAATCTGTCACAAAGATATTACCTGTCTCGTCATCTAACTGAAGGCATAAAGGTGTATTAAATTCTCCAGGGCCCTGCCCCCTTTTTCCGATTGTGCGAAGATATTTGCCGTTCTTGTCAAAAACCTGCAATCTATGATTTCCGGAGTCCAGAACATAGATGTTCCCATCCGTGTCAACTTGGATGTCTCTGATTCTATAAAAGAGGAAATTCTCATCGTTTTCATTTCCGATGCATAGATCCTCTTCTAATTCGAATTTAATCTCACCATAAAGAGGGTCTCCTGGATTCTGAATGATTTTGACTCCGTTTTCATACTCAATTTTTCCTTTCCATTCAGCTTCTTGTCCGCCAAATGAATTAAGCATAATACAGCCTGAAAGAAATAAAATAATTAAAATGACCTTGGTTTTGCTTTTCATTTCTACGCCTTTAATAAAATTTTTGCTCGCTTAGTGTCCTTTTTTAATCTGGGTAAACCAAAGCTTTAGGAGATTTGGGTACTGTCAACTAGATTGTGTGAAATTAGCCAGCTCAAGATTTTGTAATACTGGTAAATTGCTGGCTCTTTTCCCCATAGGGAAGGTCCTCCAATGCATTTCCATCTTCAAGCAGATAAAAGCCAGGAGTGTGTAACAGGCACGCTCACCTGCGACAATCTCCATGGGCTTTGTCCTGCGTTTGAACTCTTTATTGAGCCGTTCGATAATATTAGACGTCCGTAGACAGATCCAATCTTCCTTCGGAAAATGAAAAAACGTCAAACAGTTCTCTATGGATTTTCCCAGACATTTAACAGCAGAAGGAACTTCTTTTTCCCACTTCTCTTGAAAAACCTCAAAATACTCCATGGCTTTCTTTTCCGATGAGGCATAGAAGATGGTGCGGACATCATCAGCAACGGCTTGTTTAAGTTTCATGGGGACCTTGGCCAAAACATTTTTTGCCACATGGACCTGGCAGCGCTGGATCTTGGCCTTTGGAAACTCTTCTGTGAAAATCCTCTCCAACCCAGGCAGCCCGTCCATGATCCCGAGCTGCACATTGCGGCCATCAAGACCTCTGCGTTTGAGGTCTTTGAAGAACTCCCTCCAGCAGGTGGCCGATTCCTTATCCCCAGCCTGCAGCCCTAAAACCATCCTCTGCCCAAACTCATTCACTCCGATAACCACAAGCACAGGAACATTCTCCACACTCTTTGCCACTCTCATCTTGAAACACACCCCGTCCACAAACAGATATTTTATCTTCTCCGCCGATAAATCCCGCTCTCTCCACTGCTCAACAGCATCAATCAGCTCACGGCTTACCAGGCTGACCTGGGAATGGCTTATCCTCCGTCCGATCAACTGGCTCGAGATCATCGAAAGGGTCCGGGTGCTGACGCCGGTGAGAAACATCAAACAGATATCCCTACGAAGTTCTTCCTCAATCTGTTTGCTCCGGGGGAGAACTAAGCTTTTAAATAATCCTTTCCGATCCCGGGGAACATCCACCCCCACCGTTCCTATGCCTTTGAGAGTTATACTGCGATGATAACCGCCGTTACGATGATTGCCATCACTATTCTTCCTCTCATAGGGCTGGCGGCCCATGTACTCTGTAAGTTCTGCTTTCATCATCTCATTCAGATAGTGACCTACGGCCTCCCGAATCTCAGAGCGAATCATTTTGAATACCCTCTCTGGTCGAAGCCGGATGGCCTTGCATACTTGCAAAAACTCTGGTACGCTAAGTTTGATTTTCATAGGCTCTTTCTCCTTTTAAAAATAGGTTTTCGATCAATCCCTATTTTAAGGAAAAGAGCCTTTTTTTCTACTCCTTCACAATTTCACACATAAAATTTTACACTGCCGGAGATTTGGGTTCCAGTTAGCTCAAATTAATTAGAGTTCATGATTTCTAACTAATTTTTTTATTCATCCCAATAGAGATATTATATTGCGCATGATCAGCCCACTTTGAATGCTATTATAAATGCTATTGAATTTGTTTTTACTGAATCATGAAGCGTCCAATTTTTTGTTATATTTTTTAATCCTAGATGATACCTTATTTCAAAAAAGAGCGAATTATTCTTCATTTTAATCTCAAAACCTCCTCCTGCAACTACACCATAATCAATATCTTTTGTGACATCTGTGATGTATTTATCGTTACTTTTATGAGAAGCGACAAAAGAGAACTCGCCACCACAAAGAATATAAACAGGTGGTTCATCTAGAGGTCTGATTTTGAGCAGAACGGGGAAGCTGAATACAGTTAAAGTATAATTCCACTCTAAATAGGGAGCGGGAGGCAATGGTAATACAATAATGCTTCCCTTTTGATAAAACAACGCGTCAATTTCAGTGGATATATTGCTGGCGAGAGCAAGTTCAATCCCCGTGCCAATAATAAATCCCTTTACATTATTAATATCATATCTATATTCATCTCCCAAAGCATCTACAAATACATCTGGCTCAATAGCATATCTTGATAAGCTTATCCCCTGAATAAATTTAAAATCCTGGGCCGATAATTGAGAAACAACGATGAGGCTTAATAATATGAATAAGAATTTTTTCATTTTTACCCCCATTTAAAAATTCTACCTCGCTCAGAGCCCTTTATCAATTCAAGGAAGCCAGGGTTTTAGGGAATTAGGTCTCTGATTCTATCCTTTAATTCTGTTTTTTTAATTAAGTTATTCTAATACTTCACTTCGTATTCCACGGTGAAGAATTTATAATTTTCATAGGCAACGTCTGTTTCAGACATCGTGAATCTATTGATTTTTTTTAATCCCTTTGGGAATAAGACTTCAATCAATCTATTATTA
>JAOUKO010000189.1 GCA_029882525.1 Candidatus Aminicenantota bacterium
CGACCTTGATGACCGTGAAATTGACTGCCCAGATCAATACAGCCATAAGCATGAAAAGGTCTGTGGCACCAAACTTCTTGTGTTCTTCCATTTGAACAGAGAATTATAAGGGATAAATCAGACCAAGAAAAGAAAAAGATAATTCTTATGATTGGCGACAGAACATAAAAATGAGGCCTGTGGCAGTGTGTCCCCCTCCGTCCTCGCTCAACGGATTTGCCCCACTGTAAATAAGCAGGTGTTCCAAGAGGGCATGCCCCATTAGCCGCAGGACGCACGTCCGAAAAAGGGGAAAAAAGGAGAGAAGCGGACGCTGGAATGGACGAAACAAGGAATTAACCTGAGCTCTTTCTGGGCCGGGGATATTGAGCCTCGACGATAGACTTCAGGCCACCTCTTGGATTAAACTCACCGGTCACCACCACTTTCACAGGCTGACAGGTTTTAACGATATCCTTCAGGATGCAGTTGACCGCGTTCTCATAAAAAATGCCCAGGTCTCGGTAGGCGAGCAGGTACATTTTTAAGGATTTGAGCTCCAGGCAATGTTTATTGGGAATATAGCGGATGGTGATCGTCCCGAAATCGGGCAGACCAGTTTTGGGACAGACAGAAGTGAATTCGGGATACTCAACCTTGATCTCATAATCAGGAAACTGGTTAGGAAAAGTCTCGATGAGAGGCAACTTCTCCTTCAATCCTGCCTCGGCCTCTTTTTCAGTCATTCGTGGCATGGTCTTTTCGGTCCTCTGACTCTCTTCTCAGGAAAAAAAGTATATACCAACTCTCCTGAGATAACAATCAAGTTCTCACCGATCGGGTGTGCTCAGCTGCTGCAGACCGCTGATCTTTCGGTTATTTTATCTCTGTTTTTTTTAACAGTTGAATCAGCATGACTCTGATTGCGCATCGAAACTGAATCTTTTAGCCGTTTTTTCTTGACAAGCGATAAATCGAGTGTTATATTACTAATGAAAATGGTTATCATTATCATTAAGAGGAGTTGCGATGCCTGGCCCTCATAAATGGCGGCATAGATTTCAGGCGCATGTTACCCGATGGACTGTTCCCCGGGAAGCGATTCTCAACCTCTTGATGAGCCGCCCATCAAAACACATGAGTGCCAAGGAAATATACGCTTCACTTTACCGGATGTACCCGGGGATTGGCCTGACAACCATCTACCGGACTTTGGACCTTCTGGTCCGTGCAGGACTCATCAACAGGTTCACATCCGGCGATGGCCAGAACATGTACGAATTCAAGTCAGAAGAGAAGAAAGAACACCACCATCACCTCACCTGTATCCAATGCGGAAAAATCATCGACTACAGCGATTTCGTAGAGGAAGAACTGGAATTTATAAAAAAGATAGAGGAAAGTCTGGCCAGGAAACATAATTTCAAGGTGCTGGGACATAATATCGAGTTTTACGGTCTTTGTGATAAATGCAAATGAATTCTCCATTTCAAGAAAGGAGGTGAATAAGATGCCAGGAGGAGATAGAACAGGCCCACTCGGATATGGTCCAATGACCGGACGTGGCATGGGCTTCTGCGGCGGAAATCCCGGTCCGGGATATATGTTTGGAGGCCCGGGCTTCGGTTTTGGCCGTGGCTTTGGCCGGGGATTTGGCAGAGGCATGGGTTTCGGAAGAGGCCGCGGCTGGCGGCGAGCCGGATTCGGCTCTTTCTGGGGTTATCCCTATCCTCCGATGATGCCCTACGGCGATCCTTATGGAACTCCATCCAGATATCCTTTTCCTCCGAGCTACGGGTATCCCTACGGTATGGGTTATTACCCAGAATATTCCGGACCGGATATTCCCCAGGGCTCAAAGAAAAAGAAATAAACGCTCTGAATCTTAAGAAAGGAGGTGAAGGAAATGCCTTTTGGAATGGGTCGAGCAGGATGGTATGCCTGGCCTCAGATAGCCTACTGGATGAAATGCTGGCCTCCCTGGTACCCAGCGCCGTATTGGTCTCCTTTCCATCCTTTGACCAAAGAGGAGGAGGAAGCCATGCTCAAGGACCAGGCCGAAATGCTTGAAGATCAGCTTTCCCAGATCAAAAAGAGGCTGGAGGAGATAAAAAAAGAAGAAAAGGAGAAAAAATGAGGAACAGATACAGATGGATGTATCATCTCACCGGCCTGCCAGGTTGGATGCGGTTCGGGTTCTCTCCGGGATGGATAGGAAGAAGTGCATCAGGCCTGGGCCCCGCCGCTCAATACCTGATGTACGGCGCCTGGCCGACTCCTCAGATGAACTATGCCTGGCAGACAGGACAGATCCCTTTCTCTCCTACATCCGGATTTCCCTACCCTGGATTCCCGACACCCTTTGATCCCTGGGGAGCTGCGGAACTGACTCCGGAAGAGGAACTCAATTTCCTCAAAGCAGAAGCTGAATTGGTCGAGGATGAACTTTCAGCTTTAGAGGAGAGAATCAGGGAACTGGAAGGAGAAAAAGAATGAAAATAGTTGTTACTGCTTCAAGCCCAGAACTTTCCAGCCCGGTTGATCCCAGATTCGGAAGATGCGCCTATTTTCTGTTCGTTGATTCAGAAACGATGCAGTTTGAAGCCGTGGAAAACCCCAATGTTTCCTCTGCTTCCGGCGCTGGTATTCAATCCGCACAGCTTGTGGCCGATAAAGGCGCGAACGTCTTGCTCACCGGAAGCTGTGGGCCTAACGCTTTCCGCACCCTGCAGGCAGCAGGAGTGGAAGTTCTCGTCGGGCTCACAGGAAGCGCCCAAGAAGCTGTCCAGATGTATAAATCAGGCAAACTCCAACAAGCGGCTGAGCCCAATGTCCCCCCTCATTCCGGTATGGCCAATTACGGAAATCCGCCTATGGGGCCAGGCTTTGGAAGAGGAAGTGGCATGGGCCGCGGCATGGGTCGTGGCATGGGGCGCGGCATGGGTCGTGGCATGGGCCGAGGAATGGGTTTCGGTATGGGATCTGGCTTTCCGCCTGATGTCCCGGGAACAATGCCGCCAGGTCCGAATATTCCTCAGGCAACTCCCGAAGAAGAACTCCAGTATCTTAAAAAACAAGCGGATTTGCTCCGCCAGCAAATGGAGAAAATCACCAAAAGAATTGAAGAAATTGAGAAAAAAAGTAAATAATAGCTATTCAATACAAAGGAGCTGGAGATGAAAGTTGCGATCTCTACAGATCAAGGATACGTTTCTGCCCATTTTGGACGCTGTTCAACCTACACAGTCATCGAGATCAAAGAGGGGCAGATGTTAAGCCGGGAAGAAATGCCCAACCCTGGTCACCAACCCGGGTTTCTTCCCCAATTTCTTTCTGAAAAAGGCGTGAATTGTATCATAGCTGGAGGGATGGGGCCTCGAGCCCAAGCCCTCTTTGCTCAAAAAAACATCGAAACAATCATCGGTATTCAAGGAACCGTCGATGAAGTCATCGAAAAATTCATCAAGCAGGAACTGGAAGCCGGCGAAGATCTCTGCGGGCATAGGCACGGAGAGCCTGGCCCTTATGATCAAGACCGGGGAGAAGTCCGGCCTGCCGCAGGAAAAAGAATCTGCATAACATCCAGAGGAAAAGACCTGGGATCAGAAGTCGACCCAAGGTTCGGCAGGGCTAACTATTTCCTGTTCATCGATCCTGTAACCATGGATCTAGAAGTTCTCGAGAACCCGAATACCGAAGGTGCCCAGGGAGCTGGAATCCAATCTGCCCAGCTCATCTCGAGCAAAAATGTAAAGGCTATTTTGACTGGCAACTGCGGGCCCAATGCTGAGAGAGTCCTTCAGGCTGCGGGTATCAAAGTGATAACAGGTGTCTCAGGAACCGTAGAGGCCGCTCTCTCCAAACACAAAACTGAGGTGTCATGATGACCTCTCACGACAGAGAAGAAAAAATAAAAGAAGAAGAAAAAAAAGTCGAAAAAACCCTGGCCAAAATCAAGAACAGGCTTCTTGTTTTCAGCGGAAAAGGCGGAGTGGGAAAAAGCACAGTCTCGGCAAATCTCTCCTTGGCTCTGGCCAGGAAAGGATTGAAAGTCGGACTCCTGGATGTCGACATTCACGGTCCGAATATCGCCAAGATGCTAGGAGCGGAAGATAAACGGCTCGATATCTCGCCGGAAGGAATAAAGCCGGTAAGGGCAGCTGAAAATGTAAAGCTGGTTTCCATGTCCTTTCTTCTTCATGATCCTAACCTGCCTGTTATCTGGCGCGGGCCGATGAAGATGAAGGCCATTCAGCAGTTCTTAGGAGACGTGGATTGGGGAGAGCTGGATTGGCTCATCATCGACTCACCCCCCGGGACCGGGGATGAGCCTCTCTCTGTGGCCCAGCTTATCCCCGCGACAGGAGCGATCGTTGTCACCACTCCTCAGGAAGTATCATTGATGGACTCGCGGAAAGCAGTCGTCTTCGCCCATAAGCTCAACCTGAGAATCGTGGGAATAATTGAAAACATGAGCGGCATGGTTTGCCCTCATTGCAGGAAGAAAATCAACCTGTTCAAAGAAGGAGGAGGAGAAAAGGTTTCTCTCGAATTCGGGATCCCTTTTCTCGGAAGGATCCCTCTTGAGCCGGAGATCGTGACCTCCGGAGACGAGGGAAAGCCTTTTGTCATCCACCAGCCCGCCTCCGCTGCAAGCAAGGCTTTTGCGGATATTGTCGAGGCCATTATCACCATTCAATCTTCCTGAAGATCCCTGACCATCATTATCCAAGAGACGCATATTCTTGAAAAAAGGAGGTGAAGAGAATGCCAAGAGGTGACGGTACTGGTCCTCACGGAATGGGCCGAGGAACCGGCCGCGGGAGAGACAGGGATTTCGGCGTGAATTCGCCTTCTCAAAGAACGACTCTGGCAGGTACTCTTTTTGCTTTTGCTTCGATGCTTATCGGAAAGTGGCTGGATAAAAAATTTTCCCAGAAACAATCCAAAGCACAACCTGGAGAGGATGAAAAAGACACAAAGAACCAGTAACAGATTGTTAAAAAATTCAAAATAGGAGTCGTTCATGAAAAAAATTGGAATCATCATTTGTGGAAGATACCAGGATTGCGGCGGCGGCAAATGCTTCAGAGCCATAAGAGAAAGAGTGGGTGGTTTTTCTCAGTATCCTGTTGACGAGCAGGTCGAAGTCGTCGGATATTCCTACTGCGGCGGCTGTCCCGGAGGGAATATCGAATACGTTCCGGAAGAAATGAAGAAGAGCGGAGCCGAAGTGATCCACCTTGCCACAGGGCTCGTTGTCGGCTACCCTCCCTGTCCCTGGATCCGCCAATTCAAAGAATTCATAGAAACTCAATACGGGCTGCCGGTCGTCATCGGGACTCATCCTATTCCCTTAAAATATTATGAGACACACAATAAGCTCTCGTTCTGGAAAAAAATAAACATGGAGGAGATTGCCTCGGACTTGATGAAGGAAGATAAAAAAACCATGGGAGCTTACAACTAAAGAAGGAGGTTAAGATGCGAGGAGGAGGTCGAGGACAGGGTCAAGGCGGCGGAAGAGGCCGGATGGGAGGCCGTAGCATGGGGCCAGGCGGATACTGCGTCTGCCCATCCTGTGGTGCCCGGGTTCCCCACCAGCAGGGAAGACCCTGCTATCAGATATCCTGTCCCAATTGCGGAACAAAAATGACCCGATAAGGAGAAGGATGCCCATCTATGAGTATAAATGTCAGGACTGCGGACACGTGACTGAAGTTTTTGTCCGCTCTTTTAACC
>JAOUKO010000190.1 GCA_029882525.1 Candidatus Aminicenantota bacterium
TCCTGATTTTTATTCACTCCGATTCACCCGACTGGTCAATGCCGGACATCCTCCTTCTGCTCTTTCTCCAGGAGCCTATTTTGACCTTCTCACCCGAGAGGGAACAGACCGCCTTCGAGGAGGAATGTCCGCATTCTTCATTCACGAAAAACTCCAGAGCGAGAACATCTCCCCCGCCCTGGAGAGCGAGGGTCTGGCCGACAGCCATTCTTTCAACCATCTCGCAGACGGCAGCCTTTTCTTCTCAGGCCCGGTAGTCCCGGGCAGACTCCACTTCTTCACCTCTTTTTCCTCATCCCATGTTTCACGTGATGTGGCTGAATTCGAGGAAGAGGACAGATCATCGATCTTTTCCGGCCTTTTAAGCCTGAACTACAGGTATGATGAGAGTTCCCTCGGTTTTTTCTGGACAGGCCAGAAAGTTCGGTATCCGTCGTTTGGCGCCGGGAGAGAGGTTCCGTTCACCGCCACCTCAGACCGCAGAGACCTCTATAATGTTTTCCAGGGAATCTGGACCACGAGAATCAGAGACGTTCATTTCCTTAAAGCCGGGATCTGTGTGGCCTACGGCGATATCCGCTCCGATCATCAAGAAGGAGTATCGGACCAGCATGGCCTGGAAATCTTCCGCGAAATCCCGTCCGGAACCGCTCCCTTCGCTGAAAGGGACAAACGCAGCTCCCTGACCTTTCTTTTCAGAGGAGAGTCTCTTGTCTCCGGTTTTTTTAAAGCTCAAAACAGAATCCAGTATGGAATTCAAGCCCAGTACTGTCAATCCTCTTCCCGGCTGGAAGCCAGGGATAACCTCCATCTCCACTTCTTCGATGCGGTACCTCTTGAAGTAGTGATGTACAACACTCCGGTCCGGCATCGGGAGGCAGGCCTGCATCTCAACCTCTTTGCCCAGGATTCCATCATTCTGCGAAATTTCATCTCTTTTTATTTCGGACTCAACCTTGCCTTCAGCCATGGCCGGCTCCCCTCCCAGGAGCCCAACACGATTTTTGAATCCCGTATCGGACCATACAGGAACACAATCACCTGGTTCAACCTGTCTCCCCGCCTGGGAGTCATCCTGCCTCTTTCCAAAGCCAGAGCTTCTGCCCTCAAGCTTTCGCTCGCCCGCTACTACTTCACCCTTCCCCTCCAGTATCTGACCTACGGCAGCCCCAGTGCCCTGGGAGGGAGGGTCTATTCCTGGAACGACCTGAATTCCGACGATCAGTATCAAGAGGGGGAAGCCGGAGCGCTCATCAGGCGGGAAGGCCCCTTTTTCTCCACCATAGATACAGGTTTGAAGAGGCCGTACACGAATGAACTGACGGTCTCCTTCGTCCATACCTTTGGCGCCAGCTGGCGTCTTTCAGTGGGAGGTTTTTACAGAGAGACCAGGAATCTGGTCGAGACTCTGAACATCGGTATCCCCATTTCGTCCTACCAACCGGTACAATTTTATGATATCGGCGATGACCGAATTCCCAACACTCATGACGATTTGACCTTTACGGTTTACAACCAGGACACCGGAACCTTAGGCCAGGACTTTTTCCTCCTCACCAACCCGGACCCAGACGGGAGAGTCTCGAAGTATCATGGTTTGGACCTCACACTTGTCAAAAAATACAGCCCAAAATTCACCTTCTTTCTCTCCCTCACGGCCATCTCTGCCGTGGGGTCCACAAACCCGGGCAACACGGAATGGGAAAACGACGACAGCGTCATCGGCAGCCTCTACGACAATCCCAACACTCTTATCAATTCAAAGGGGGAAATGCGCTTTGACCGGGGCTATACGGGACGGATAGGCGTGAACTACCTGGCCCCTCTCGGCATAAGAGTCGGATGCATCATCAAGTACTACGACGGCCAGCCATTTGCCCGCAAGATCATCGTCACCGGAATGAACCAGGGTCCATTCTACATCCAGGCCCATCCTCGGGGCGTGTCCCGTTACGAGTACAACATGACCGTAGACATCCGGCTGGAAAAAAAATTGAGTATCGGCAGGACAGGTTTGAGAGTCATACTGGACGGCTTCAACCTCCTGAACAGAGCGCTGGCCACCGAGGAGAACGAGTGGACCGGCCCTGAGTTCCCGCTGCGTTTCGCCACTGAAATCCAATCTCCCCGCGTCTTCCGCCTGGGCCTTGTTTATGAATTTTGAAAATGCGCAGACGGATGACACACCGCAGACATTTTTCTTGTCAACAGCGAATCATTGTGTTAGCATGTTGCCTATTCCAAATTTGAATCGCGGGATGAATTCTAAATTTGGAAAACACGAGTGCCTGCCATTGAATTCTTTTTCGTGTCCCATATCGCTCATGGACTCGGGAGATATTTTCGCAAAAGTCCTCTGCGCAGCATCCGAGGAAGGCCTGGTTTTGGGATGAATCAAAAAAAATACGTCCTCATCCTCTTCACTCTTTTCATGATTGCCAGCCAGTTCTCTCTTGCCCAAACGCCTTCCTATTCCGATGAGGAATGTCTTTTTTGCCACGGCAAGCCCGAGATATCCCAAATCCTCAGCGACGGCAGAACCCGTTCCCTCTACGTTGACCCCGAGGAATGGAGCCAGGATATCCACCATGCGGGAAAAGTCCTCTGTGTGGGCTGCCACACCAACGCCAATCCTTACCTCCACTTCAGGGAGGGCTTCATCGACGTGGATTGTGCCCGCTGTCATCCCGAAGAGGCGGAAGAATACCAGAAAAACGTTCACCTGACTTTCGCTGCCCCCTCGCCGGGAAAGGAGCTGCCCCTCTGCTTCCACTGTCATACCAAACACCATGTTCTTCGTCATGATGATCCTTCTTCTTCTGTCCATGAGAAAAATATCGGCGATACCTGCGGCAGCTGCCATGCGGAAGTCATGGTCAAGAGCATCTTCAAGGGCAGCTCCATGGGAAAAATCTCCGGCCACCGCAAGGGAGACCTCTCGGAAAAGTTCGACATGAGAGTCTGTATCAACTGTCATTATGACGACTCTGCCCATGGGGCGAAACGGATCTTCAAGGATTTCTGTTCCCGCTGTCATGATGTGAGTTCCATGGCGAGCCTCGTGATGGGGCCCACACACCTGGATTCCCAGAGGATCACCTGGCTCAACTCAATCGACAGCGGGCTGGTGATCGTTCTTGTCCTGGGAGTGGGACTGTTCATCATCTGTCGATCACGAGGAGGAATCGCCAACAATGTAAAATCCTGGTTGGAAAGAATGAGAATCCAAGAGAAAGAGATAGAAAAACCAGAGGCAGCAGAAGAGACTGCAAAGGAAGAGCCGAAACCGGAGCTGACACCAGAACCTACCCTGGAAGAATCCCGGCGAGAGGATCAAGAGCCACAGCCGGAAAAAACGGAAGAGATCACGCCTGAGCCTGGAGAAGAAAAAAAAGAGATACCAGAACAGGAACAGATAAAAGAAGAAGCGGAAGAGGATGAGCCAGCCCAAGAGGAAATCAAAGAGGAAGACCTCGAAACAGAAAAAGTAAAAGAAGACCAGGATCAAGGGCAGAGTGAAGAATGCAAGCCAGAAGAACAAAAACAGGGAGATCAAAAGGACCTTGGGGATAACAGTAAAGAAGGGCCAAGTGAGGAGCGATGAAGGAGCGTAAAAAACGTTTGGCCATGTTGATCGACCTGCGGAAGTGCATCGGCTGCAACGCCTGTTCCCTGGCCTGCAAGAGCGAGAACGATGTGCCGCTTTCTGTCTGGAGGAGCTGGGTCAAGCGAGTGGAGAAAGGGAGCTATCCTCATTCGAGAGAATTCTTTCTCCCTATCCTCTGCAACAACTGCGACAACCCCATCTGTGTCACAGTCTGTCCGGTCAATGCTGGGATCAAACGGCCGGACGGGATCGTCACCATCGACCCTCACAGATGCATCGGCTGTCGATACTGCATGGCTTCTTGCCCCTATGGAGTGCGCTACATCAACCCTGAAAGAAAAATAGCTGAGAAGTGCTACTGGTGCCATCACCGAGTGGACGCCGGACTCGACCCGGCCTGTGTGGACGCCTGTCCGACAGAGGCCATGATGTTCGGCGACCTGAATGATCCCGGGAGCGCCATCGCCAAAGCCGTGGCAGAGAATGCCGTCCAGGTCATCAAGCCTGAGAGTGGCACAGAACCTTACGTGTTTTATATCGACCTGGATATTGACGCGGTCGAGGCCAGTCAGTCAGAAGAGAAATAATGAAGGTTATAAATGTAAGAAGGGCTGCTTTGATGGGCACGATCCAGCATCCGGAACATGTCTTATCGCTCATTCCGAGCCAGATGCGGCCCGATTATTGAGGTGAGCTGTGGATACACAGGTCCTGTACAATATCTTCCACCAGGAAGCTTTTGGCTTCAACATCGCCATGTACTTCTACCTCACCGGGTTGAGCGCAGGCTCCTTCATCCTCTCCACCCTGGCCTATGGATTCGGCATGAACCAGTACAAACCCCTAGGAAGAGTTGGCGTTATCCTGGCCACTCTCCTCCTGGTCATTGCTCCCTTCTTCCTTCTCATCCACATCGGCATGCCTCTTCGCGCCTGGCACCTCTTTGTCTACTTGAACTGGTCATCGCCCATCACCTGGGGCTCATTCCTGCTGATCCTTTACCCGATAAACTGCATCATCTACGGCTATTTCATGTTCAAGGAAAAAATGAAGCCCACGCGCATCTTCGGACTCATCGGAATTCCGCTGGCGATCGCTGTTCATGGCTACACAGGATTCATCCTGGCCTTTGGCAAGGCCAGGGCCCTGTGGAACACCGCTCTTATGCCCATACTCTTCCTCGCTTCAGCCATTGTCTCCGGAATCGCTCTGATGATCCTTGTTGTCATCCTCAAAGACCGCTTTTTCTCCAAAGAAAAAAGGATTGACCGGGATCTCATCATGAACCTCGGAAAACTGCTGGCTTGGATGATCGTCTTCGACCTGTTTCTGGTAGGCAGCGACCTCCTCGTGCTCCTGATTTCCCATTCAGACGCCCAAGCTGCAGCCTATCTGATCCTCGGCGGGAAATTCAGCGTCATGTTCCTCATCATCGAGAACCTGCTGGGAAAGATCATCCCCTTCATTCTCCTTGCGGTTCCTAAGTTCAGGACCCTGCCCACAGTGATCGCGGCCTCCATCCTGGTGGTCGTCGGGATTTTCTTCATGCGCTATGTCGTGGTTGTGGCTGGAGAGTTCATTCCGCTGTTATAGGAAAACATGAAAGGATGAAAAAAATAAGAATCTCCAGAAGACGCTTCCTGAAAACCGGGTTGGTCTGGGTGGCAGGGACTACAGCGGGCCTCAGAGGTGTCGGAAAGGCTGCTTTAGATAAAGGAAAGACAGCCGTCTCCAGGACTTCGCTCAAACCCCTGCGCCCCATTCCTACTACCTGTGAGCAGTGTCCAGCAGGATGCGGGATCACCGCCTACCTGGATGGAGAAAGGCTGGTCCAGATTCTCGGGAATCCCGATCACCCCAACAACCGCGGAGGCATATGCGCTAAAGGCATCGCGGGTATAAACCTGGTCAACGACCCCGAGCGTCTGCTTCATCCTTTAAAGAGAGCTGGAGTCCGCGGTAGCGGGCAATGGACGAGGATCAGCTGGGATGAGGCGTATACCGCGCTGAGCAAGCGGATAAAGGAGATGCTGCGTCAGGGCCGGATGAACGAATTCGTGGTCGATATCGGGCACAGCGACACTCTCCTTGATGAATTTTTATCCTCTCTG
>JAOUKO010000191.1 GCA_029882525.1 Candidatus Aminicenantota bacterium
CGAAAGCCCCGTTCCGGCTTTAAGGAGGGATCTGCCCAATTTTTCCCCGGGATGGGATGATAATCATCCCAGGTCATGAGGTCCTGGTCCTGGACCTTTTGGGGGTCGATAGGCGGCAGGGATTCGCCTCCACCTTCTCCTCGATTATATGCTGTCGAAATCAAGACCAAGAAGGAGACGAAAGCGCAGCTCAGGATCAATGGGACTCGTTTTTTTTGTCCGGCCATTACTCCTCCTTATTTTGAAACAAGGATTTGTTTTGCCTTATCTATTGCCTGGATAATAACGTTTCTTCTTCTAATCCTTAATAATATATCCCCTTTTCTACCATCCGCAGCCTTAGAAATATATGGCCTCGCGGATGATATAGTTGATGGCAGCATTGTGCAGACAGGAACTCTTTCAGGGGGCACAGCTTAGACGACAATAACCCTTGTTTACAGCATCCCGATATCTCGGGAAGGCGAACGTTATTTCAGTTCTTCTCCTGTCAGCGGGTTCCTGAGTTTGATCGTATGAACTTTGCCCAGCTTATCTAAAGGTCCTGGCCACTCATCTCCGCCTGTGTTGCAGGGCTCAAAGTCTCCGACAATCATGATTACGGCTTTGTCCGGATGGATGTACTTGTTGGCGACTTCCTGGACTTTAGCCCTGGTTACCGCCTTGATCTTATCTCTATAGGTCTTATAGTAGTCCATCGGCTTGCCGGTCATCTCAAGGTCAGCGAAGGTGGACATGGTGCTCTGGGGAGACTCGAAAGAATTGGAAAAGCTCTCCAGATAGTAGTTGATCGCAGTCTCCATTTCGTCGTCCGAAACAGGCTCCCTGCGAATGCGGTTGAACTCGTCCAGTATCAGTGAGATCGCGTATCCCACCGTGGAGGACTTGGTCTGAACGTAGCCGGAAAATGTCCCCGGAAATCCCCATATGTACCTGAACCGGCTGCCCTGGTTGTAGGACAGGCCTTCATCCGACCGAACCTTGGTCGTGATACGTGACGTAAAGCTTCCGCCGCCGAGGATGAAATTCATGACCTGAACAGCGAAATAGTCAGGGCTGGTGTCTTCCAGGCCGAGATGTCCGAGGCTGATGTATCCCTGATTGATCTTCATCTGGATGAAGTAAACGCCCGGCTCGGGCTGCGGGAACTTCTTTGAAAACGAGGGGACGTCTAACTTTTTGTTCTTCCAACCGGAGACCGCTTTGTTGATCTTGGCTTTGAGGTCGGCCTTCTTGAAATCGCCCGATGCAGCCAGGATGACATTCTTGGGGAAGAAATACTGGGCATGAACCGCCTTCAGGTCAGCGCCGGTGATGCCCTCATAGGTTGCTTGAGTCGGCTGCCAGGTCAGAGGATGATCTCCGTAGAGCAGCCGTTCGTACTCCCGGCTCAACACTCCGTTCGGCTGGTCATTGGCCTGCCGGAGCCTCTGGATGAGGCTGGCTTTGGCGATGTCCAACGGGGCTTCTCTGAATTCCGGGTTCATCAGAACGTCGAAAAAGAGCTCGAGCCCCTCATCGATGTCTTCGCTCAAAACGGAGAGGGACAAAGTCGAGGTCTGATCGCCGACCCGGAAGTTCAGTGAGCCGCCGATGAAATTGATCCTATCCTCGATGTCGCTGCCTTCCCTGGTTTTGGTTCCGCCCTTGATCAGCGTATCGCTCATAACGGAATCCAGACCGAGCTTATCCTTGGGGACATACAGGCTGCCGAAATGGACGATGGCGGAGATGTTGAACAGCGGCAGGGTCTGGTCTTCCTGGATATAGCCGCGCAGGCCGTTTGCAAACTCCGTCCGGAATTCCTTGGGATCGGGCGGCTCATATTTGAGCGACGGAAATTTCAGGTCAGAGGGCTTCTGGACCTGAGCAACCCCCAACGAAACAAGCAGCAGCCCGATGGTAAATAGTATGGTGAGTGTCTTTTTCATGGTCATCTCCTCCCTTGCCGCTGCCCCATCATCCGGGTGTAGATGGCTGTGAGGCTGTTATCTTTGACAAAGTACTTGGCGGCCACACGTTTGATGTCGTCGTTTGTCACATTCTTCAGGTCCTCTAGGTCGGTAATGATCGAGCGCCACCCCCGGTAAAGCTCGGCCCGGCCGATGCTCCTGGCAAGCCCCATTGAGCTGGAAAGACTCCGGATGAACATGGCTCTGGAGCGGTTCTTGACCTGCTGGATCTCTTCAGGAGTCACTCCTTCCTTCTGGATCTTCTCGATTTCCACCCAGATCTCTTTTTCCAGGTCTTCGGGCTTGACATTCTTGTCGAAGCGAGGATTGGCATTGAACTGGAAGGCACCGGCATACCACATAGCCCGGCTGCGGGCAGAGACACTGACAGCCAGTTGTTTTTCCTGGACAAGGATTTTATACAGCCGTCCGGATCCCCCTCCGCCTCCTCCTCGGAAGCGTCCCCCTCCGCCTCCTCCTGAACCGAGCACGCTGGCCAGGACAGAGAGAGGGGTAGCATCGGGATCGCCTTCAGGCGGCGTATGGAACATCATCTGGAGGCTGGTCGGCGCATTCCCTTCACCGTACATCCTTTTTTCAGAGTACTGCGGAGGTTCATACGTCCGGATGGGTTCAAGGTCCGGCCCCTTCGGGACGCGGCCGAAATATTTCTCCGCCATCTGAATGATTTTCTGAGGGTCAAGATCACCCACATAGATGGCGACCGCATTATTGGGCACATAAAAGCGGTCGTGGAATTCGACGAGGTCGGTCTTGGTGACTTTCCGCAGGTCATCCATCCAGCCGATCACGCCCCAGTGGTAGGGTGAGGCAGCGTAGAAGGCGGCGTTGACCTGTTCGTTGAAGAAATAGCCCGGCCTGTTCTCACTCAGGCGGCGCTCCTCCATGACGACATCCTTTTCGGAATAAAACTCTCGGAAGTACGCGTGGAGCATCCGGTCGGATTCGAGAAGCATCTGGAGTTCGACCTTGTTAGAGGGGAGTGTAGCATAATACCCTGTGCTCTCATTTCCGGTCGAAGCATTGAGCCCAGTGGCGCCGTTCCTCATGTACAGGGTCCACAGGTCGTCCTTGATGACATACTGCTTCTCCTCTTTGACAATCTCCTCGTACTCCTTCTCCCATTGAGCGATTTTCTCTTTGTCGCCTCCATCGGACTTCCAGAATTTCTCCCTGTAGATGTTGTCCACGAGCCCGTCGATCCGCTTATTAAGGGCGTCATCTTTGGCAAAATCCGTGACTCCCATCATCTTGGTCCCTTTGAACATCATGTGCTCATGGAGATGTGCGATGCCGGTGATGCCCGGACGCTCATTGATCGAGCCAACCTTGAAGTAGATGTGGCAGACGACGCGCGGAACGCCGGGTTTCGGGACAATCAGGATTTTCAGCCCGTTGGAAAGCACATGTTCCTTGACATCGAGCTGAATCTCAGCGGAGACAGCCAGCGAGGCGAACACAAGCAGTGTGAAAAAAAGAACAAGAGTGCGTTTCATGCGATATCCCTCCTTTCTTGATTGGGGCTTCGACTTCTTCGCCCCTTTTTGCGACAGCATACTCCAAAAAGGGTGTATGCTGTCGGAAGATTTATGATAAAAAGATTTGTGGTGCAATGCATAATTTAGACGCAGGCTGCGAAAATATCTTCCCTCCCAATATATTCATATCCGATTCCGGTTTCAATGCTTTTTTTGCCGCCACTGGATATCCCTTTTGAAAAGAGAACTATATTCATTTTTGTTACATACGTAAAACGGTTAACAACAGATTCTTTGATATTTTTTCCTTTAGGCATTCCTTCATTTTCAGCGATAAGAAAGAGGCCTATAAATTATCAGAACAGAGAAATCAGGAAATTCTCTTGATCACGAGGACATGGATGAGATAAGCAGCAGAAAAAGAGATGATGATGGAGACCAGCGTCCCCCACCACAATCCCAGCGGGATATACGTGTACCGAACAAGCACTCCGTAAATAACCACACTCACGGCACTGATAAGAGCCACTTTCATCACTGCTGAGGAAAACAACGGTCCATGAGAAAAGTAGGTGATCAGCAGGGTGCCCAGGAACATGGCTGGAAACATGGCAAACATGCCCCCCAACAGCGGCCCACCCATTTTTCCCATGACCACTGCTGAGGCGATTATCACTCCGCTCAACAATCCTCGGAAGAGCAAGGTGCCAAACGTGTGCTCAATCTTTCGGGCTGATTCTGACCTCACCCGAATTCCTTTTTCGATGATGAGATAGGAAACAACCACCACGATGATATAGATTGCCAATGAAAGAACAAAATTGCTGAACCTCAACAGAACCAGGCTGAAGGAACACCCAGCCCACAGAAGCGCCGAACCACACAACGCCAGCCAGAAGTTCACCCTGACCAAAGCGATATAGGCAACCAGAAACAACGCGTTGACAGCTCCGATGACCGGCACAATCGTCGTCGCCTTAACCGCCACGACGGGAGACTGGGTCCAACCGATGAAAAAGAGAGAGACGAGGAGAGTTGAGGGAAGGCCGATGATGATGCCGCCTATCTTTGTCCCGTACTTATCGGCGATCAAAGTCGCGATGGCCACCCAGGTTCCGCCCACAAGGAAGGAAAGGACCAGTTTAATTATGAAAGCATCGATCATGGTTCAAAACGAAACATAGATAAATTTTCATAATTTGCCAATTTAATCAGCAGCATTGTAACATTTGCATGACTCGGATAAAAATCGCCGTTTCGTCCTTCTAAAATCCAGACCTCGGAAAAATACAGCATAAGCCATTCAGAAATCAAATCGAGCCGTTTGTTCTTAAGTGAGAATCGAGATGCATTGATTGTATCTTATAAGAATTCCGGTCGAACGCCCGGACGGATTGGAATCTAAAATTTTTTTTCATCTGACTCTTGCACTGTATAAAATTATCCTCTATATTATCCCATCGAGGAGAGGACAATGCTCAAAAGATACCAGGTCCTTCTTCCAGACTGGATGGAGGACAACATTCAACATTATATTGATAAGTATGGCTTAAGTTTTTCTGAAGGCATCAGAGCGGAGTTATGCTCGGCAATCCTGGCCACAGTAGAAAAGCAGTTCCCAGAATATAAACCGGACATAACTATTGAAGAGATTATCGAGAGATTAAAAAAAATGCAGAACAGGAAAGTAGAAAAAGAAGAGATAAAACAGTTGCTGTCTAAAATCTATTTCGAAGCAAGGAAGGCCTCAGAATACAGGCATTCCAAGGAAAAAAAGAAGAAATCTGCTCCTTCAATATAATGAACTTCCAGCAAGACTTGGATTAAAGTTTTAATTCTGCTGTAAAAAAGCTATTGAAGCTCTAAAACTTTCAAAATCCCTCGCCAATGTAATTTGCTCATTATCAATTGAACTCCCAAATCATAAAATTGAAAATAGACGCAGAGTGAATTAAAATTTTTGATATGGGAGCGATATAAAGTAATTGGAGCACAATTAAAAACCCAAATAGCCCTGGGTTTAAGAATGAAAACTGAGGGAGTTAGAATCATAATAAGGGAATTTCAAAAGGGAGTTGTTATGAAAAAATCCGTCTTACTTTTCCCATTCCTATTAATTTTCAGCTCTGTAATTTATGCTCAGGAAATTATTGAAAATCCTGAAAAGCCTCTCAGTGAAAAAGCAGGAAGGGTTGTTAATCTTGAGAGAATTCTCCAGGTTAAAGACACTGGAGCT
>JAOUKO010000192.1 GCA_029882525.1 Candidatus Aminicenantota bacterium
ACTGGAGAGTTAAGAAAGAGATTATTGCGGAAAATAGAGCAGAAGGCATTATTGAGATAGAAATCCCTTATGAAGGTATCTGGTTTAATGCTGAGGACGATATGCTGAAAACGGTGCTGGACGTTCGGCTGGAGTTAAAAGATTTTGAAGCCAATATCATCTGGGAATATGAAGAGGCCTTCGAGATTGTGATCAAAGATGACGAGCTCAGAGAGAAGAAGGGGAAGAAGTATAAAATTGAAATTCCGTTTATACTGAATGAAGAATTAGACAGGCTTCGTCTGGGGCAGAACTTCCTTTATGCTGTTGTGCTCAACAGAACAGGGAACGAAGAGGCAAAGAAAGTGATGGAGTTCAGGCTGGAGTTGGCAAATCGATAAATTTCAAATATAATAAAATATGAGAGGGATTAGATGAGGGCAATTTCTCCAAAAGCAATAGCAGTCTTTATTCCTCTGCTTCTTCTTTTTAATTCGTGCACTGTAAAGAGACTGGTGAATAAACTCGACCCTGTTAGCGAGGAATTTTACAGCAAAGTCAGGTACATAATGACAAAGGAAGAGTCCAAGATTTTTCTGGAACTTCCTCTTTCAGCGCGAGCTGAATTCATCGAGGAGTTCTGGGAAAGAAGAGATCCCACTCCGGGAACAAAGGAAAACGATTACAAGGAAGCCTATTTTACAAGGATAGAAGAAGCAAACAGGCTTTTTAGAGGAGGCGGCCGTCCGGGCTGGCTGCAGGATAGAGGCCGAATCTACATACTCTTCGGACCTCCCAATGAGCGTCAGACAAACCCGATGGGAGGAAGGAATATTGATCCTTACGAGGATGCCCGGGACCAGACAAGCAGTCGCCAGTTAGCCGCGGGAGAAAAGCCCTCGGAAATCTGGATCTATTACAATTTGTTTTCATCCTTGCAAAAACCTCAGGTGGTCAGGATTGTGTTTGTCGACACCTACGGGACAGGTGACTACCAGTTGATCAGCAACCTGAACGAACTGATTCCCGGCATGATGGGAATCGAGACTCAATTTGCGCCCAATCTTGCCTATATGCATGAACTATCCAAGGAGGAAGCATTCCGAGCCAGACTCAATCTTCAGAAACTGCTTTTTGATTTTTCCTGGGAGCTTCTTAAAACGAAAAACAAGGAGATAGGCAGCAATCTTCTGATTCATATCGTGTTGCCTTATGATAAGATTGTCTTTGCCAAAGAGAATGAAACGCTTAGAGCAGTCATTGAATTGGATGCAGTGATTAAGGACAGCGCTGATAAGATCATATGGCAGTTTGAAGAGGAGCATAACTTGAATTTTCGAGAAGACTACCTGATTCAGAATAGAGAAGGTTTCTGGGAGATGGAGATTCCGGTCACAAAGTGGCTGAAAAAAGGGAATTATTCTGTGTATCTCAGCTTGAAAAATCTCAGCGGAGACCAGGAAATCAAAAAACTTCTTCCCCTAAAGATATAGATTTTTAGCGTCTAAAAAATTTTGCCATTTTTCAATAAAGGAATGTATTCAGGAGAAATGATGAAGTCATCTCAAAAATTTATTATTATCTTCATATCGGTTTTACTCTTTTTTCCCACGGTCAGCCGCGGTCAAAGGACTGAAGAAGAAGCTGTTAAAATCCCAAAGGAAGTTGCAAGCGTGATGGAAGCAAATTTGCCCACCCGTGAACCAAAGCTGGATATCCCTCTTTCCTATGTGAAAACGTTTTATTTCCCTTATCAGAGTGATTTTTATACGGTTTTTTTCTCGAAGGTCAAGAACAAAGACCTTGGCTATGTCGCTCCTTTTTTTGCAGAAAACAAGAAGAAAGGCAAACAAGAGGGAAAACAAGAAGAGCAAATTCAGGAAGAAGAGCAAATTCTCTCCTGCAATGTTGATTTTTTCTTCAGGATTTATTCCCTGGAAGAGGATGGACGAGTTAAAAACATCCACAAGGAGATCTATCTTCCTTATGCGGACCAGGTGGGATCAAAAGATTACAATCCTGAGGAAGAGAATGTCTATTCGTTCGGAACGATATTCCCCCCTGGCCGGTATCTTCTGAGTGGAGCTGCTGCCAGCCTTGATTTGACCAAAATAGGCCTTTTTTTTCAGGAGTTTTATCTTCCAACCCCCTCCGATTTCAAGAAGAATCTGGGGATCACCCCCTTGTTTTTTGTCAAAAGCTTGAAGAGGATGCCATCGCCGGATTCGGCGATCACTCTGTATAAAAACCTCTTTCACTATGCCACTTTAGAGATTGAACCATATTTTGACCATGAATTCAGCCTTCAAGAAAGGCTTGATATTTTTTATTTCATTCTTGGCATGAATCCAGGCGAAGACGGCAAATTCAAATTTGAGGTCAGTTATGTTTATAAAAAAGGCGAAGAGGATGTCGTGAAATTTGAGCCTAGGGTGGAGAATGTCCCGGCTCCTATAGTGAGTATCCCCTTAGGCCTTTCATTCGAAGATAAAAAGCTGGAGCCCGGAGAATACACGCTTGGAATACTCATAAAAGATAAAAACAGTAAAAAGGAAGGCAGGGAAAATACCCGCTTTATCTTGAAATAGGAGGTTGTGATGAGTCATATTTCAGGGAAAAAATGTCTAAAATCCGGTCTCCTCATCCTCCTTGCTTTATCCCTGACCGTGCTGCTGCCTTTCGCTCAAGAACAAACAGGAAAAGGAAGAATCAGCGGTATCGTTGTCGATGAGAACGCTCAACCTGTGGAAAGAGCGTTGATCCTTGTGGAAAGCTTGAAGACCAAAACAACATTTCAGGGCATTTCTGATGAGTCGGGGCATTTTGCCGTGGCAGGAATGGGAACAGGCTATTGGAGAATAACAGCTTCCAAGAAGGGATATACCAGCTCCTCCGTAGATATGAATGTCCGCCAGCTGACAAGAAATCCTTCTATCACTTTTACACTGAAAAAAATGACCGGTTTTGCTGCCCTGATGGCAGACGAGGAGTCATTCCAGGTGTTCGATAAAGGGAATCTTCTTATAGAAGAAGGAAAATACGATGAGGCGCTGGGGATTTTCGAGGAATTCAGAAATAAATACCCGGAGATTTACCAAGTGCATCTCAACATCGGGACCATTTATCTTAAAAAAGGAGACCTGGATAAAGCGGAGGCAGAGTTCAGGCTGGTCTTGGATAAGACGCTGGAGATGCATGGCGATTATAACTCAGATAAGGCAACATCTCTGCGTGCTTTTACCGGGCTTGGAGAGCTTTACATCCAGAAGGGAGATTTTGAAAAAGGACAGGAATGTTTCGCAAAGGCTCTGGAAATCTCTCCAGAAGATGAAGTGGCTGCCTACAATGTGGGACAGATTTTTTTCTCCAACCAGAGACCTGATGAAGCCATCAAATACTATAAGCTGGCCATCCAGATTAAGGAGGACTGGTCAAAGCCCTATTTGAGACTCGGGTATGCGTACTTGAACAAAGGCGATTTTGATTCGGCTTTGGAATATTTGAACAAGTTTGTCGAGATGGACCCGGAAAACCCTGAAGTCCCCCAGACAAAAAACGTGATTGCCACCATCGAGAAGATAAAAAAGTAAGACGATCGAGCAAAAGGGAACAAGGCAAAAAAAAGCCCCTCCCGAGATCATCGGGAGGGGCTTTGTGCTTCTGCTCGAGGTTAACTCTGCTTAGAAGGTGAACCTGAGACAAAACTTGACGGTTCTGACGCCTTCCACAGAGTCGATGACTTTATAACCGCTTTCAAGGGATTTTGTACCAGTCTGGCCAAAGCCTTCAGCATTAGGACCCCAGCGGTAGACATCATCCCTGCCGACGTTGACGTCTGACCAGCCCAGTATATTCAGGGCATCGATGTAGAATCCCAGCCGTCCGAATTCTCCGAACATGAATTCTTTTTCAAGCCTTAGGTCGAGTGTGTTCCAGCCTCTGTTCTGCCTTGTATCCCAAGGTTCAATGTACACGCCGTAGTAAGTTCGATAAGCATTGTTTGCGGTGCACCACGCTGTGTCAGGCCTGATAGAGGCATATCTTCCCCAGGGAGAACCCATGAAGAACTGGTAGTAGGCGCTGAGGAAGAAGCGGTAGGGAAGCTGAGCCGTGCTCATCAGCTTGATCTGGAGAGGCCTGTCGATGTTTAGTCTTCCGTAGGCGTTGACAAACTGGTTAGGATCATCGCCACCTCCTGACCAGCCCCAGCTTTGGTCGTACCAGCCGCCGATGTTACCGTAAGCCTTGCTGTAGACAATAGAACCAGAGAGCTGCCAGCCATCAGCCATCCGCTTGTTGAAGATGAGCTCCAGAGCCCAGTATTTTCTCTTCAGCTCGGGAACATTGGTAAGCCTATAGAAGGTAGCCGGCGCATTGTTGCTTTGGACATAAAAGGTCACATCTCGGTCAGGGTAATCGTCTGTTCCGGGAATGGTCGTGTTGTAAGCAATCCAGTATTTCTGGGCTGCGGCCTGGTCGATGTGGTACCAGTATTCATCTGTATCAGGAGCATAACGGACGTCCTCCAGGATATTTTCTTTCCATTTATAGATGAAATTCAGACCGAGCGAGAAATTCCTGAACACTTCCTGCCAGACGCCGAAAGTGAGCTCATTGTTGATGGGAGATTTGGTCTCAGGATCGAGCCGCGACTTGGCGAAATTGAAATCCATGCCTCTAAAGTCTGTCGGCCCCAAGTAGAAATTGTCTCCGATATTGACCGCATCCCACGGCGCTGGCCCTGGATACACATCCGCTAGGAAGGGAGCTGTTTGATCTTCCCAATAGATGCCGAAGGAGCGGGGGTAGAAAGGATGAAGGGTCGAGAAGTACTGGAGCATCAGGTATTCAGTGTACCGGGAAAAAGACGCTTTCACGGCTGTTTTCCCGTCACCAAAAACATCATAGGTCAGACCGATTCTCGGGGATAAAGAATTCCAGACAATGATGTCTTTCCAGTCCGGTGCGGTATCCTGTGCGTACGGATTAAGGCCAGCAGGGAAATTTTCAGGGTAATTGGCAGCGACATAAGGCCTGATTACGTTCTCGCCAATCCAGTAGGCAAGATCAAGTCCAGACTGAGATTTGGTAACCTCAGGCTTCCAGCCCCAGGACCGGTCATACCTGATACCCAGGTTCACGGTGAGCCTTTCACCGAATGTAACAGAATCCTGGATATAGGCGCCGATTCTGTTGCCTTTGTCCTTGATCCAGGTATCGCCTGAATTGGGTCCGCAGATGTACAGGTAGAAATATCCGTCGTTCTGGACTCCGTCTAGGCCCCTGTCATAATCGTAGTAGTAGCCGCCAGGATTCCGCTCATCCGTATAGAATCCCATCGGGTTTTGACGCCACCAATCCCAGTCACCGTAGGCATCCTCGAACTCCACGCCGCCCTTGAATTCGTGGTTACCTCCGAGGAAGTTGTCCTGGAATCGGGTGAAATAAAGCCCAACCTGGAATCTCTTGCGGAGATAGGTCTCGTTGAACCGGGCAGTGGTTAGCGATCCGTACTGGTCTCCCTGCTCAAAATATAGGGGCAAATCCTGGACAGTCGGCTGCATTGGTATGGGGAACCAGCGGTGGACATAACCTGCCCTTATGTCGAAGAACGTGTTCTGGTCGAGAACATAGCTCAGGACTCCGGTGCCGGTATAGTCTTTTTCGTGGTCCCAGACTCTC
>JAOUKO010000193.1 GCA_029882525.1 Candidatus Aminicenantota bacterium
TTTATAAGTGACTATTGAAAATAAATACTTTATATCCTTCTTTATTGGAAGGTAAGGAGCTGTGTGACATCACATTCCAAATACTTAACACTCGTGGATTGCAAGAATATGATGATTGTTATAGGGGAAAATGTTGTACGATAAAACTATTTTCACTGATAGAACAGGAATCCAGGTTAAACAATCAAGAAAAGCGGAAGAAATGTAGTTGATAATTGCGTAACAGCATTAAGAAGAACAAAGGGAGGTTATAATGGGCGTTCTTCACAAAGGGAAAGAAAAGGTTGAAAATCTTATAAGACGAACCAGGATGAAAAGGAGCGAACAGAAAAAGAGACCACCAAGAAAGGGCGAGAAAAATAAACTTGAATTACAACTAACGATTCCTTCCCGTCGGGGAAGAAGAAAAAAATGATTACAGTCCATGAGCTTGATTGAAAAGAGCAATTTGAGGTTTAAAGGAGGTTAAAGTGAAAGAACTCATTGAATTGATTGCCAAATCATTAGTGGACAATCCGGACAAGGTACAGGTTTCCCAATTGGACGGGGAACAGAGCTCTATCATTGAATTAAAGGTTGCTCCTGAAGATGTAGGCAAGATTATTGGAAAACAGGGGAGCCATGCTCAAGCCATCAGAGTTATTCTCGGTGCTGCTGGAATGAAGCTGAAAAAGAGATATATTCTGGAGTTAATCGAAAAAGAGTAATCTGGTCAGCATAGGGAAATAATTATTTATTGGCGTCTATTAACATCTGCCCCAGAATTATAAATTCCATTTTAAAGAGTATGTTGCGAGTGGAAACTAAATTTACCTTTTAAATTTGCACAATTTTTCGGAAATGAAAGCCATAAATAGCAAGTGATATCGCTAAGTGAAAGAAGCGGGGACGTCTTATCAATGTCCAGGAAATAAGTTTCCAGTAATGCAATCTTTCTTTTCCTTTTATCCCCAAAGACCAGATGGATTTAAGGAATGCCTTAAGGTCACAAAATTTGAAATTGATTTTCCCCCTTAATGGTTTAGGTTTATAATTCTTCAAGAATGTTATAAGCCGTTTATAATAGTGTTTGGGTGAATAAATCGTATTCAGGATTTTCTTATAACCATTCATGAGTGTTTCAATATTCATTTTGGGGATGAAGTTGATCGAAAAGTCCGTATTATCACCGGATGGATCATTCAGCAATCTCTTTTCTTTTTTCAAACGGTGATAAAGCCTTGTGCCACGAGGAGCATTCAACAATCCAACCATGGCAGTAACAATTCCGCTCTTTTGAATAAAACTTATCTGTCTTTCAAAAATTGATGGGGGATCATTATCAAAACCCACAATGAATCCTCCCTGAACTTCAAGACCATTGCTCTGTATTTTTTTAACACAGGCGATCAGATCACGATTCTTATTCAGATATTTATTGCATTCTGTAAGGCTCTCTTCATTTGGAGTTTCAATTCCAATAAAAACCTTTTTGAACCGAGCCTTTCCCATTAATCGCATCAGTTCTTCGTCATCGGAAAGATTTATAGATGCTTCAGTGAAAAAAGAAAAAGGATATTTTTTCTGTTTCATCCAATCGATTAAAAACGGCAGGAGTTCCGTTTTCAGTCTTTTCCTGTTACCTATGAAATTATCATCAACAAAAAATACCGAACTTCTCCAGCCCCGTGAGTATAAAACTTCCAGTTCTTCTAAAATCTGGTCTTTGCTTTTTGTTCGTGGTTTGTGTCCATTGAGAACGACGATATCACAGAATTCGCAATTAAAAGGACATCCCCTGGAATACTGAATGCACATTGAAGCATATTTTTTCATGTTAATGAGTTCCCACAGCGGAGGAGGAGTCCTGCTTAAATCAGGCCACTCTTTAGAGGTATAAATATGATGGGTGCATCCCTTTTTTAAATCTTCCAGAAAAGAGGGAAGCGTACTCTCAGCTTCATTGAGAACAAGGTGGTCTATATCCTCAAATTCTTTATATTCAGTGGTAAAAAGAGGGCCGCCTGCAACTGTTTTAATTCCCAATTTTTTACATCTTCCTATGACTTCCATTGCTGACTTTTTCTGAACGACCATAGCACTGATAAATACATAGTCAGCCCACTCAAGATCATCCTCTGCTAAGGCAGAAACATTCATATCAATAAGCCTTTTCTCCCATTCTTTGGGAAGCATTGAAGCCACGGTTAATATACCAAGCGGCGGGAAAGATGCTTTTTTTGAGATGAATTTCAGAGCATGCTTAAAACTCCAAAACGTGTCTGGATATTTCGGGTAAACTAAAAGTATTTTCATGCCTGAATTCCCAAGTCACTCTTTCTTGGAGTTATTATGTAAGAATCTCCTTTTGTGATTTTGGCTTTAAAGTTGGATTGTCATTGTTATTAGGAAACCAGATTAATTAGAATACATGATTGTTTCATAAATGCCAAATAATATTTGTTCAATCGTCTCTACAAGATTACTCAAATTTTTCACAAATTCTGTGAATAAGGTTGTAAAAAAGTTGGCAGTTTATTTATTAACAAATTGATCTCTTTATAATTATGACATATTGAACAATTTTTGGGCACATTAAACTGTCGACTGCCGTCAGCAAAGGGGAGACATAATGAGAAAAAGGCAGGAGCTTATCCCAGGAATTAATCCCATATATCGCCCCCTATAGCGATAATTTGCATAAGATAAGTTGGGCTTGGATGTGGGATACTGGTTGAAAGCATTTTGTTGGCAAGTCTCAATTTGTCCAAAATTGTACAAATGAAATTTAGGATGGAGTATATTCTAACAAACTGATTGATAACTGAAATAAGTTCGTTTTTTTATAAAAAATAAAAATGCAAATTCTGCAAGAAAAACATTAACTACATTTGTGGAAGGTAAAGTTCGTATATGAACAAGCTAGGCCTAATTATAAAGGGTGAATTAAAATAACATTTACACAGGAACCAGATATTGTTAAAGGTCATAATCTGGTGTTGATCGGTCACCCTGTTGACACACAACCGTCTTTTTTCTATTATTCCTGTATCGATCGGCAAAGCGATTTAATATCATAATTGATCTGGCTCTGCTCAGCCTGATTGCTGTACCATGAGGCCCCCTCATCCGTCTTCTTTAAGGGGGATACTGCTTTAGGAGAAATAGATGAAGATTGGAATAATTTCCACTTATCTGCCCGTTCACTGTGGAATAGCCACATACACTTCATACTTAATAGAAGAATTGCGCAGACTCAAAAACAGAGTGTGTATCGTCTGTCATAAGGGGGGAAAAGGACTTGACTGTTATCCTGCATTCAATTACGATGATCCGGACTTGCCTCATAAAGCTTTTAAAACAATGATGAAGTTCTCGCCAGATTTTGTCCACATCCAGCATGAATATGCCCTCTTTGGAGAGCAGAGGGGAATGAATGTCATTCCTCTTGCCTATAAATTTAAGTTGAGCCAAACCCCAACAGTAATAACCCTCCACACTGTCCTTGAAAAGTGCGATTATGAAGAGCAAATAATTGAGAAAGCTCTGGTTGAGATTACAAATGCCACTATTGTTCACGAACAATATCAAAGAGAATTGATCGTTGGGCGGGTTGGGCATCAAGATAAAATTTGGGTCATTCCTCATGGTGTGCGTGAGATTAAACCTGTCTCAAAAGCGAAAGAGGAATTAGGCCTTGAAGGCAAAAAAATACTTCTTCTTGTGGGTTATCTTAGAAGGAGTAAAAATTTTGAGCGAGTGGTCAGGATTTTCCCAAAGGTTACAGAGTTAGTCGATGATGCTCTTCTTCTTGTAGCCTCTGGAGCGAGAAGACCAGAAGATATTGCCTATCGGGATGAATTTCTTGAATTTGTGGCTAACTCAGTTGCTAAAGATAAAATAAAAGTCTTACTTGGACCATTTTCCGAGGAGAAATTTGACCTCATTCTTTCATCAGCAGATGTAGCTGTCTTTACATATCTTAGGGGTGCCCAAAGCGGGATTATGGCTCATTGTCTTGCGTTTGCAAAACCAATGGCTGTCTCTTCTGATGTGCAGGCCATGGCTGATTTAGTTCACAAAACAAAAAGCGGCCTTGTGGCACGGACCGACTCTGAGCTGGTAGAAACAATAGTAACTATTCTGACCAAAAAGAATCTGGCAAAAGAGTTTTCAGATAATGCCAGAAGTTATGTCAAAAGGCATGTTTCCTGGCAGATTATTGCATCCAGACATATGGATGTCTATAATAAGATTCTAAAAAATCGACATCCATCTAGAGGAGGCTATAATTGAGGAGGAGGATTCAAGAAGCGAGATGAGAAAAGGCAGAAAAAAGGAAAAGGAGATTGTTGAAAGATATATAGGAAATCCTATCATCACGAGCAAAGACATACCAGTTCCCTGTAATACAGTCTTTAATGCTGCAGCCACGGTCTATAAGAATGAATATATCCTTCTTGTTAGGGTAGAGGGCGTGGAGGGTAAATCTTCCCTCTGGATCGCAAGGAGCAAAGACGGTAAGAAATTTGAAATAGATGAAAAGCCTGCCCTCGCTCCATCGAATCAGGAACCCTTCAAGACATACGAGAAGAGAGGTTTGGAGGATCCAAGAATTACTAAGTTAGATGATACCTACTACATCATATACACTGCATATTCCCACTATTCTCCTCGTCTCGCTCTGGCCAAGACAGAAGACTTTGAAAATTTTGAGCGTATTGCGCTTATTTCTGAGCCAGTGAATAAAAATGCTGTTATTTTTCCCAAGAAATTTAGAAGAAGATATATCCGTTATGACAGACCTATGGCTAATGGCATAGCCACTTGGATATCTTACTCCTATGACCTCATTCATTGGGGAGATTCGAAGATAGTCTTCGAGACTCGACCAGGATTTTGGGATGCAGACAGGATTGGCCCAGGCGCTCCTCCTATCCGAACAAAGAAGGGATGGCTTCTTATATACCACGGAGTCAAAAAAACATCTGCTGGTCCAATTTACAGACTGGGTGTTGCCCTCTTTGATCTAAAGGATCCAGCTAAGCTTATTGGTCGCTCAAGAGAGCCAATTTTATCACCTACTGAATACTATGAGCGCTCCGGTGATGTTCCAAATGTTGTTTTTACGACGGGGGCAATCTTGGAAAAGAACGGAGAGGTGAAAATATACTATGGTGCTTGTGATACTTCCATCTGTCTAGCGACTGCCCACATAGATGACCTCCTTTCTTTGTGTAAGAAAAAAGAAACAGAGGTTTTGTAATTTTTGGCTTTGAGGTCTCAATATTTGAGTTTTGGATTTATATTATTTTTGTGCGTCGTCTCAAATTATTACCGCTCTGTTAAATTAAGCGAATAATACAATTGGATTATTTATTTTGACAGGACCACTGCCTCGGAAGTGATTCCCAGATATTAATTAATAGTTCCACCATTAAATTTAATTAGACCTTTTTATAAAATTCCTTGGCCTCTGAAAAGACGCTGACCCTGGTATTGCTGAGGTTGAGGATGCGAAGAAGAGGTAGGCTGGGCTGAAACAGTAGACTCAAGCCCTGGCTTCTCATCCTTACTTTCCATAGCCACTTACTTGTCTCAAAAGGAATCCATATGCGGAGACCTTCAGGAATCCCGGAGTCCCTATACTAGCCTTAACCTTTGGCT
>JAOUKO010000025.1 GCA_029882525.1 Candidatus Aminicenantota bacterium
GGAGGGAGATGCAAAGGATGAATAAAAGAGAATGAAATAATGTTTTTTTTCTCATTTTCCTGTTTTCTCTGATTGCTGGATTCCAGAAAAAATATACAAGGAAAACAGAGAAAAATCAAATCATGAAGGTATGCATCTCTATTTTTGTGATAAGGTAAACATCTGAACTAATGGTAACGCAGTCAATAAGGTTATAATCTCTATGCGGCCTGGATGCCGCCCTCAGCCCCCGGACCCCGAGGGAACCAGTCCCGTCGGTTTCCCCCCCCGTCGGATAAGCCGACGGGTCCCCCCTCCGCTACGGGGGCTCGAGAGCGGCATCCTAGTCCGCTCAATAGAGGATGTCATACCAATGATTGCGTTAATATGAGTGAGGAAGTGCGGCGCCGGGTCCCCTTCATCCGAAGCCCATGAAGGAAGGAAGGATTTTGGCTAGGATGAAGGGGAACTGGCGCTGTGACAGATTATTCCTTCATAATTAACTGTCGCGAAAATGGAGATGCTTCCATCACGAAACATGATAGAGACCTTAAATTGATAAAAAAAAACAGAAAAGAGGTCCATTATTATTGACTTTTTCCGTGTTTTTGGTATAAATCTAAAGAGGAATGTGACCATGAAAGACCTCTTCAAGACTCTCCTTCTCATTCTTTCTGTATCCACAGCCTTTTTCATCGGTTTTTACCTGGGAGGGGAACGATTTAAGGCAAAGATCCCGAATTTCCAGGATGAACTCGAGGAAACCAAATAACATTCTCCTCGATCACATCTTCCTTTCTTCAGCTTTTTCTTTTTTCCTGATATTCCTTTAATACCTCCAGCAAAAGCCTGGATTTTCTCTTGTTTGACGATCGGATGATATTCCCCGCGGCTTGCCGCGGGGAACCGATCGTCGGGGGATCCAAGGGAGTATGCCCCCTTGGTCGCAGGGCGTGGGTTCATGCTCCGCCCGAGAAGGGGAGGCAGCGAGCGGAAGCGAGCGTTGGAAGGGGGAAGTCAGTTCCCCCTCCAAGTTGACTATTTCAGAGGGCAGGAATATAATAAAATTCGATATTTTCAGGCGTGAGCCGTAATGAGCCTGGATTATTCGCGGCTGTGAGAATAAAAAATGGGACAGGCCGCTTTTTCCTCTAAGACAAGGAAAATATCAGAAGGAAAAAGGTTTCTGTCCCCTTTATGAATACGAGGAATAGAATGAGTTTGGGATATTATGGAATTCTCATCATATTCGCCGCGTTTTTTCTTCTCTTGGTTTTCAGCCCCAATCTCACTTGCTTTGGAAGGAAAGTGAAATCCCCCTTCTATCCTCTTTTTCGGAAAAAAAAGCTAAAAAAGAAGCTAAAGACGCAAGATTACGGTTTTTCTCTTGTCGATGAACAGGACAGACAGAAGGCCGAGGAAATAAGGCAGAGGAAGAGTGCCTCCAAAGGTGAATCTTCTGTTGTTGACAGCAGGACAGAGAGAGAGTCAGAGTCGAGAAAAAAAAGGCTAAAGACGCAAGATTACGGCTTCTCCCTTGTTGATGATGACGAGAAGGAGGAGTCGATAAAATAGGTAAAAGGGGAGATAAGGCTCTGACTGTTATCTGCCCCAAGAACAGAGCCAGGCTGACTGAAATTAGCCGCATTCCCCCTGAGATCCCTTTTCCTTATGAGCCGGGGATAAGAGCTTATAGCTGCAGGATAATCCCGGTGATCGCAAAAAGGAGATGCTTTGTTGGCTGAGGATCCATTTTTTTAATAGAGATGAGGCCTGTCGCTGTGGAAACACATCCAGAAAAAACTCGCAGGGCCCCTGCTCTGAAATATGTATTCATGGTGGCCTTGGCTTATGCGGGGCTCTTTCTTGTCAATTGTCGTCCATCTCAGGTCTTGATCCTTCCTCCCCCTGAGAACATAGATAGGATCGAAGGATATGCCTCCCTGAGAATATCCGGAGAGCAGGGATCAGCCCGGTCTAAGTTCACCTTTCTTTTCCAGCTCCCTCACCAGGGACGGATAGAAGTGACGGACATCATACTGGGGAGAACGCTCTACCAGATAATCGTGGATAGGGAAAGGGCTGTCTTTTTGGTCCCGTCCAAAAGAGTCTACTGGGAGGGGGACGAGGAGCAGATCATCAACCATTTTCTGGGATTTCGGCTGAGCCTTGAGGAGATAATCAACCTCTTACAAGGAAGATGGAATGAGAGTCGTGCAGAGGCGAGAGAGGAAGGAGAGGAGGAGGAATGGATTTTGAGCAAGGATGAGAAAGGCCGCATCCTTTTCGGTCAGAGGGGAAGCCTGCGATTTGAAGTCAGGGAGTTTATCTCTGGTTCCCATTTTCCCCAGGTCCTCACCTTTCAGCACTCTTTGAACTCAGGGCGGCTGAGGGTTCTTCGCCTCAGCTTCAATAAGCCTATCAAGAAGAAGGATTCTTTTTCTCTTGATTTTTTAGCGAATTATAGACGGGTCAGCTGGGAAGAGATAGAGAAGATATTGTCCGATGAGAATTAAGTCCTTTGCTAAGGTCAACCTGGGGTTGGAGGTCATCCGCAAACGGGAGGATGGCTACCATGAAATCAGAACTCTCCTCCAGGCGGTCAGTTTATATGATGTTCTGGAATTCCACAAGACACCGGAAGAAGGGATTGTCCTTAAAGGAGACGATCCCACCATATCCTGGGAAAGCGATAATCTGATTTACAGGGCTGCCCTGCTTTTGAAAAGAGACCACCGTCTATCCGGAGGCATAGAGATCCAGGCGACCAAGAGCATCCCTCCCGGGAAAGGATTAGGCGGGGGTAGCAGCAATGCAGCCATGACCCTCTATGCTTTGAATGAGATTTGGGAGCTCAACCTGAATGAAAAGGCCTTGATGGATTTTGGGAAAAAGCTGGGGGCAGATGTTCCTTTTTTCCTTAAAGGAGGTCTGTGCCTGGGGAAGGGAAGAGGAGATGATGTCGCTCCTGTTCCCGACCTAAAACCTCTGTGGTGTCTTCTGGTTTTGCCCCGGTTCTCGATATCCACGTCTTCTGTCTACGGGCAGTTACAGCCCTCCTTGACTTCAAAAAGCAAAGACAGTAAAATTATCAAGTTTTTAGACAGCAGGCAGCTCGGTTTATTGGAGAACGGGCTAGAAGAGACGGTTTTTCGCTCTTCCCCCCAACTCAAGCCCATTAAGGCCTATTTTCAGGACCAAGGATCAGAGTTGTCCTTGGTCAGCGGAAGCGGGTCAGCTGTATTCGGACTGTTTTCGGACCGAGACAGGGCAGAAAAAGCCTTCAAGGAGCTCGAGAAGAAATACCCTTCGGTTCTCGTGGAGACATTACCTCGAGAACAGTACTGGGAAAACATTAGAGCTGGGGTGTAGCCAAGCGGTAAGGCAGCGGCCTTTGGAGCCGCCATTCGGAGGTTCGAATCCTCCCGCCCCAGCCAGCAGAGGAGAGCGGATGGATAAAGAAAACACGATGAAAATATTTGCGGGCAGTTCCAACCTGAATTTAGCGCAAGAAGTCGCGGAATTTTTAAAGGTTGAGCTGGGAAAGTGTGTCTTGGAACGATTCAGCGATGGGGAGATCCATTTCTACATCGATGAGAATGTTCGCGGAGAGGATGTCTTTGTCATCCAGTCCGGCGCTAACGAAGCGAATTTTCACATGATGGAGCTCTTCCTCATGTTAGATGCCTTCAAGCGGGCTTCGGCTGAAAGGATCACCGCTGTCATTCCCTATTACTGCTATGCACGACAGGACTGGAAGGACAGACCCAGGGTTCCCATATCGGCCAGGCTAATGGCTGATCTGCTGGAGGCCGCAGGGGCCATGAGGATCTTGACCATGGACCTTCATTCGCCTCAGATTCAAGGATTTTTTTCGATTCCTGTGGATAACTTGAGGGCCGCACCGGTCCTGGCTAATACCATTCAGAACCTGGAGCTGGAGAACTTGACCATCGTCTCTCCCGATGCAGGAGGAGTGGGGCGAGCCAGGGTTTTTGCCAAGAGGATGTCTGCCGAGCTGGCGATAATAGACAAACGGAGGCCAGCTCCCAACGTGGCCAAGGTTATTCATGTCATCGGAGATGTCGAGAACCGCGACGTTGTGATCCTGGACGACATGGTGGATACAGGAGGTACGCTGGTAAACACTGTGGAGGCCTTGAAGAGAGAAGGGGCCGGGAAGGTATATTCAGCCTGCACCCACGCCGTCCTTTCGGGACAGGCTGTGGAGAAAATTGATAATTCTGAGATGGAAAAGCTGATCGTGACCAATACCATCCCTTTGAATGAAAAGGCTTCCTCATGTCAAAAGATCGTGTCTCTGTCGGTTGCCCCGCTTTTTGGAGAAGCCATTCGGAGGATCAACAAAGGCTACTCGGTGAGCTCGTTGTTTGTTTAAGGAGGAAGGAAAATGAGTTTTAAGATTAAGGCAGAAAAAAGAGAAGTCTTCGGCAAGAACGCTTCGCGCCGATTGAGAAAGGAAGGAATGGTTCCCGTCATCCTCTACGGGTCCAATGAGGTCAACGTTCCCCTGACTCTGGAAAAGGAGGCTCTCTTTAAGATATTAAGGTCCGAAACCGGTGAGAATACCGTCTTTGAAGTTTCGTTTAATTCAGAGACAAGGAATGCTATGATCAAGGATCTGCAGCTGGACCCTGTGAGCGATGAGATCCTGCACGCGGATTTGATCCAGATCGCCATGGATAAGGTCGTTCGAGTCTCTATCCCTGTGGTCACAATCGGGGATGCGGTCGGGATCAAGACAGAGGGCGGGTTTATAGATTTTGTCACTCGAGAGATTGAAGTGGAGTGCCTTCCCAAAGATATCCCCGAGCATATTGAGATAAACATTAGCCACCTTCATCTCCGTCAGTCCTTTAAAGTCGGAGATGTTGATGTCCCCGAAGGGGTCAAGCTGATTACGGAGCCTGATTCCATACTGGTCCATATCGAAATCCCGACCAAAGAAGAAGAGATAGAGGTTGAAAAAGAGGCAGAGGAAGAAGTGATTTCTGAAGAGGAAGAGCCTGAAGTCATCAAGAAGGAGAAGCCTGCAGAAGAGGAAGAGGAAAAGAAGAAAAAAAGAGGGAAGGAAGAGGAGTGATATTTGTGGGCAGTAGTGGGGCTGGGAAATCCCGGCAAGCAATACGCCGCGACCAGGCACAACATAGGCTTTGCTTTTGTAAAAAAGGCGGCCAAGGAGTGGAAGTTAAAACTCAAAAAGAGGCGGTTTTTGTCGAAGATTGCAGAATTTGAAAGAAAGGAGAACCGGATTCTGCTGGCAATCCCTCAGACATACATGAACAACAGCGGACTGGCGGTGAAAACGATATTAGAAGGAAGGGATGTTCATCCCGAATGTCTGCTCGTCGTCTATGATGACCTGGATATTCCTTTGGGGGAGATCCGGGTAAGAAAAAGAGGCGGCCCGGGTACCCATAAGGGGATGAGTTCTGTCATCCGGGAGATCGGAATGACAGAGTTCCCCAGGATTAGGATAGGGATAGGGCCTTTGCCTGAAGGAAAGGATGCCGTTAATTACGTGCTCTCTCCTTTCGATGAGGCAGAAGAACCGCTCCGGACATCAGGATTGATGAAAGCCGGAGAGGCTCTGGATATGATTCTTGATGGGAAAGTAGAAGAAGCTATGACTCTGTATAATCAGAAAGGAAAGACAAGGACCGAGTGAAGTGATAATATAAAGAATGCTCCTTGTTCCTTCTCATTGAGGAAGGGGCTTTAAATCCATAAGGAGGTTTCAATGACCCAATACGAAACGGCATTTCTCATTTCCCCCAACTTGGAAGAAGAAGCAATCGAGAAAGTCATTTCTCAGATGGCAGAGGTGGTCAAGAAAAAGGGGAAACTGATCAATGAAGACCGATGGGGCAAGAAGAAGCTAGCGTATCCTATCCAGAAATTCGAGGAAGCTTTCTATGTCTTTTTCCTTTATGAAGCGGACCCGGCCGTTCCCTTTGAGCTTGAAAGACAATTCAAGCAGACAGAGGCTATCTTGCGCTACCTGACGATCAAAAAAGAAACCAAGGAAAAGGAGGTTCCTGAAGAGGAGAAAAGTCTGCCTGCATCGGAGGAAAAACCGACTGAAGGCGAGGATGTCGGAGGAGATATAGAGGAGGAGGCCGTGGAGAAAAAAAAGAAGGATGAAGAGGCTGATGAGAAAGAGGAGGCGGTAGAGAAGGAGGAGAAAGTCGACGAAGAGGTATCTCTTCCCGAAGAGAAAGAGAAAGAGGAGGATTAAAATGGCAAGGGAACAAAGGACTGAAAGGAGTTCTTTCAGAAGGTATTTTCCGCCAAAAAGAAAGGTTTGCCGGTTTTGTCAGAGAAATGTCAGAGATATCGACTACAAGAATGTGGATATTTTAAAGAGGTATATCCTTGAGAGAGGAAAGATTTCACCTCGCCGGGTGAGCGGCACCTGCTCCTATCATCAGCGAAGATTGTCCACTGCGATCAAAAGAGCCCGCATACTGGCGCTTCTTCCTTTCCTGGAAGATTAAAGATGATTGAGTAGTGGAGGAAAAATGAGAGTAATTTTAAAGCAGGATTTGGAAAACCTCGGAAGAAAAGGTGATATCGTGAACGTTGCTTCTGGGTACGGAAGGAACTATCTCATACCCAGAAGGATGGCTCTCGAGGTGACTCTTTCGAACAAGAAGATGATCGAGATAGAACAGCAGGCCCTGCGGAAGTCGGTGGAGAAAGAAAGAGCTTCCTACCAGGATTTGATCAATAGTCTCAATGAGACAACCCTTACTTTCAAGAGAAAGGCCGGTGAAAAAGACGTCATCTTCGGTTCAGTGAGCTCTGCGGATGTAAAAGAGGCCCTGGATGAACTCGGGATAGAGATCGACAAGAAAAAGATCCTATTAGAGGAACCCATCAAGAGATTGGGTAATTACAGCGTGCCCATCAAGGTCTTCCATGAAGACCGGGCTGAGGTCAAAGTTGAGGTGGTGAAGGAAGGGGAGGAAGCACCGGTATCGAAGAGAGAAGAAAAGCCGGAGGATGAAGCGCGCGTATCCGGAGAGGAGAAAAAGGAAGAAGAGGTCGAAGCGGGCGAAGAACCCAAAGATATAGCTGAAAAGGAAACAGCCTCAGAAGAGGTTGAACCTGAACCAGAAGAGGAAGAGAAAGCGGAGCAGGCTGAAACGGCAGAGCAGAAGGAAGAGGAAGAAGAGGAGGCCCCGGAAGAGGGCCAGAAGGAAACAGAGGAACCGGAAAAAGAGGCGGAAGTGAGTCCTGAACCGGAAAAAGAGAAAAAGAAAAAAGGAAGAGAAAAGAAGGAAAAAGGAGAATGACTCTATAAAGGGGAAGATCAATGGAACTCGACTCTTTATTTCTGAAGAAGACGCCTCCCCAGAGTGCTGAAGCCGAAAAAACCGTGCTGGGAGGGATTCTCCTCAACAATAAGAATTTAAACGTAATCCTCTCCATCATCTCTCCGGAGGATTTCTATAAGGATGCCAACCGAAAGATCATCGAGAAAATAATCTCTTTGGTGGACAAAGGCCAGCCTGTTGACGTGGTCACCTTGAGCGAAGAGCTCCAGAAGGACGGCTCTCTCGAAGAAGTGGGCGGAGCCTCTTACCTTTCGTCCTTGATGGATGGGGTTCCCAAGAGCCTGAACGTTGAGTTCTATGCCCGGATCATCAAGGAGAAATCCCTCTTGAGACAGTTGATCCTTTCCTCAGCAAAAATCATCTCGTCAAGCTATGAACAGAGAGAAGATGCGGACGAGCTCCTTGATGAGGCACAAGCTTCCATCATCGAAGTTGCTGAGCAGAGGGTCAAGCCCGGCTTTATCCCGGTGGGGTCTTTGACCGCTCCCACGCTGGACATGATAAAAGCGCTCCATGACCGAAAGGAGACGGTCACCGGAGTGCCGACCGGGTTTCGGGACCTGGATGGCTTGACCGCTGGCTTTCATGGCTCTGAGTTCATTGTCGTTGCCGCCCGCCCCTCCATGGGAAAAACGGCATTGTGCCTGAATATTTCTCAATATGCGGGGCTGAAGTCCAATTATGCGATCGGGTTCTTTTCTCTTGAGATGGCCAAAGAGCAGGTCATGGTCCGACTGCTCTGTGCCGAGGCTCAGTTAGACATCAAAAAGGTCAGGACTGGCTTTATAGGGGAGAGGGATTTCGAGAAGCTCAAGCTGAGCGCAGAAGTTCTGTCTCAAGCCAGAATATTCATAGACGAGACTGCGGCCTTGACTGTCATGGAGATGAAGGCCAAAGCCAGAAGGCTGAAAATGGAGCATAATCTCGACCTGCTGTTCATTGATTATATCCAACTGATGCGTCCCGGAGGGAGGTTCGAGAACAGAACCCAGGAGATGTCTTACATCTCCCGGTCTTTAAAGGAGCTGGCGAAAGAAACCAAGATCCCAGTCGTGGGGATTTCCCAGCTCAGCCGCGCACCCGAGAAGGGTCGACGCGAGCCAATTCCCCAGCTTTCTGACTTAAGAGAGTCGGGAGCCATCGAGCAGGATGCTGACGTTGTGGTTTTCATTTACCGACCGGAAATCTATCGTCCGAATGACGAGAGCGTTCGGGGCATAGCCGAGGTCAACGTGGCCAAGCAGAGGAACGGACCCACAGGGAAAGTAAGCCTGGCCTTCATCCGCGAATACGCCCGTTTTGCAGACATGGAATTTCAGGCTTTTCAGACCTAAAATGTTTCCAAAAGTCAAATCCCCGCTTTCATTTGTAAACGCCTTTTTTGAAGGGCTGGGAGAGGTCAGCCTGCTCTGCGTTAAGACATTTAAGAGCCTGTTCAAGAAACCATGGGAAAAGGGAATATTTATCCAGCAGCTTGAAGAAATCGGCGTTCGCTCTCTTCCTGTTGTTTCACTCACCGCCGCCTTTGGCGGACTCGTCTTCGGGCTTCAGACTTATGTGGGGTTTCACCGCTACATCGGGCCTGGCTCTGAATCCTACGGCGGGCCGATCATCTCCCTGGGGCTTTCCAAGGAGCTTATTCCCATCCTGGTCGGGTTGATGGTCACGGGACGAGTGGGTTCGGCCATGACCGCAGAGATAGGGACAATGAGGATCACCGAGCAGGTTGATGCCCTCTTCAGCCTGGGAGCCGATCCCATCCGCTACCTTGTCGTCCCTCGAACCCTGGCCAGCTTCATCATGCTTCCCATCCTGACGATTTACGGGGATATCATCGGCATTGCTGCTGGTTTTTTCTATAATGTTTACATGATGGGGGTGAACAGGGTCATTTACATCAGGAATACTATGATGTATATGGAGCTCTGGGACCTGTTCAGCGGGCTGATTAAAGCCGCGGTTTTTGGGATTATCATCGCCTTGATAGGATGCTGGCAGGGATTAAAAGCAGAGGGAGGAGCAGAAGGAGTGGGGAGGGCCACAACCAGGACAGTCGTTATCGCCAGCATTCTTATTCTTATTGTCAACTTTTTCCTCAGTAAAGCTCTCCCCGCGGATATTGGAAGATGATACGCGTCGTTGACCTTCATAAAGCATTTGGTGGAAACAAAGTCCTCCGTGGAGTCAATTTCCGGCTCAGACGCGGAGAGACCCTGGTCATCATCGGTCAGAGCGGCTGTGGGAAGAGTGTCCTCCTGAAACACATCATGGGCATTCTCAAGCCTGACAGGGGTAAGGTGTTTGTGGATGACGTGGAGATCACTTCTCTTAGAGAAGATGAGCTTCATGCGATCACCAGGAAGTTTGGCATGCTTTTTCAAGGAACGGCCCTCTTTGATTCCATGACGGTCGGCGAGAATGTCGCTTTTGGTTTGGAGAGGTACACGGATTACTCCAGGGAAAAAATAAAGGATTTAGTGCGGGAGAATCTGGCTAAAGTCGGGCTGAGGGATATCGAGAATCTCATGCCTTACGAGCTCAGCGGAGGCATGAGGAAGAGAGTCGGACTGGCCCGGGCCATCGCCTACAAGCCGGATATCATCCTCTATGACGAACCCTCCACCGGGATTGACCCCATCCGAGCCGATGCCATAAATGACCTGATCATCCGGATGAAAAAGGAGATGAATGCCACCGAGCTGATCATCACTCATGATATGGTGAGCGCCTATAAGATTGCAGACAGGATCGGCATGCTTTACGAAGGAAAGATCATTGAGGTCGGCACTCCCGAAGAGATCGAGAACTCCAAGAATCCCATTGTTCAGCAGTTCATTCACGGCCGGGCAGAAGGCCCTATTGAAAATTGGTGAAGAAAGATGTTAAAAAGGTAAAGGTAAAACATGCTTCTCTTCCAAAGAGGGGAGAATAATGAGTAAAGAGTTAAAAATCGGAATATTCATAACCATTGCCCTGTGTATCGTTGCCGCCACCATCTTCGTCGTGGGCGACATCAGCCTTCTGTTCAAAAAGCCGGGTTATTCCCTCTTTGTTTCCTATGAATCTGCCACAGGCCTGGAAAAGCGGGCTGTGGTGCGGATGGCAGGGGTGAAGGTCGGATACGTGAGGGATATCCGGCTTAAAGGAAGAATGGCTGAGGTGGAGTTGAATGTTGACTACGGGATTTCCATCCCCAAAGGGTCCAGGGCCACCATGGCTTCTATCGGACTATTGGGAGAAAAGCACATTGAGATCTTGCCCAGCGCGGCGGAGGAATCCTGTCAACCTGGGGACACGTTATCAGGAGTCCCTCCAGTGAGCTTTGACCAGATGGGGACCACCATCCTCGCCATAGGAGAGGAATTCAAAGGAATCGCTCAGATCATAAGCGAGATGATCGGGGGGGAAGAATCGAAGTCGAGCTTCCGGGACACTCTCAATAACCTGTCTTCACTCTCCAAAGATCTCAAAGATACTTTCGGGACATATAAGGTAGAGATCAAGCAGGGACTGGAGGGCTCCAATCAGGCCATACGAAAATTTGAAGAGAGTGTGGATGGGGTCTCTCAAAGCTTGGATGAATTGATCGTTATGATAAAAGATGCGGTCTCCGAAAGCAAGAATAATATCAATGTCAATTTAGAAGCGATAAAGAAGCTGATAGAGAATATCGAAAAGTCCCTTGAGCTGTTGAACGAGTCATTGGAAAAGATAAACAAGGGAGAGGGGACTTTAGGGAAGCTCATTCATCAGTCTGAATTGTATGAAAGAGCCGAAGGCGCAATGGATGACCTTGAGAATATCATCGATCCGATCTCGGAATTTAAAGTCTCCGGCGGATTACGGGCAGAATACTATATCGAAAGCGAGTTATTAAAGGGATATTTCAGCCTCGGCCTTTGGCCGGCAAAGAACAAGTTATTTCTGGTCCAGATCATCTATGACCCTTGGCAGGATGACCTCCTCTATTCTGCTCAGGGCGGACTCCGCTGGGGAAACTTTTCCCCGAGAATCGGGATCTTGGAATCAGAGGTGGGAGCGGGAGTGGATTACTACGCTATCAAAGATAGGGTGGTCTTCAGCCTCGAAGGGTATGACTTTTTTCGAGATTCTCAACCCCACTTCAGGCTGCGGACAAGCTTTGCCCCTCTCAAGCATCTCTATCTTATTCTTGGCCTGGATGATTTCACCCTGTCTTCTAACAGAGAATTGTTTTTCGGCCTGGAGTTTGGTTTCTGATGAAAATACGGACGGTGTTTGTCTGCCAGAACTGTGGCTCCCATTCGCCAAAATGGATGGGCCGCTGCCCGAGCTGCGGCGAATGGAACACTCTGGTCGAAGAGGTGGAAGAAGAAGTCCCGGTCGAATTCTCTTTTCCCCCATCTGATCCTATCCTCTATAAAGATATTAAAGAAGCGAAGAGAGAGAGGATCAAGATCAGTATCGAGGAATTGAACCCTGTTTTCGGAGGAGGAATCGTTCTCGGATCTCTGGTGTTGATCGGGGGAGAGCCCGGAATCGGTAAGTCGACTCTCCTTCTCCAGATGAGCCGCGATTTTGCCGATTCAGGGGAAAAAGTCTTGTACGTATCAGGAGAGGAATCTCTGGAGCAGATCAAGATTCGCGGCGACAGACTCGGCCTTCGAAACGGAAACCTTTATCTTCTGGCGGAGACCAATCTTGAGCGGATAATTGCCCATGCGGAAAAGATAAACCCTCAAGTCTTTGTCCTGGATTCGGTGCAGGCCGTGTTTTCTTCGAAGCTGTCCTCAAGTCCGGGTACAATCAGTCAAGTCCGAGAAGTTGCCAATCGGGTCTTCCGGTTTGCCAAGAACAACCAGTCCTCCTCATTCCTCATCGGCCATATCACCAAGGAGGGCTCGCTGGCTGGGCCTAAATCTCTGGAACACATGGTGGACGTGGTCCTTTATTTTGAGGGGGAGAGAGACCACAGTCACCGGGTGCTCCGTGTCCTGAAAAATAGGTTTGGGCCGGTTTCAGAGCTTGCCCTGTTTGAAATGGGAAGCCGGGGGCTTCAGGCCATCGCCAATCCTTCTGCTTTTTTCTTGAAGGAGAGGCCTACTGATGAAGCCGGGAGTGTGGCAGTTTGCACCATCAAGGGGTCCCGGCCATTGATGGCAGAGATTCAGGCCTTAGTTTCCTCCACTCTGTTCAGCGGGAATCCGCGGAGGATGACCATCGGACTCGACCATTTTCGTGCGGCCATGCTCTTGGCCATTGTCGAGAAAAAGGTGGGTTTCAGCTTTGCCGGAGAAGACATCTATATCAACGTGGCCGGGGGGTTGAATATCGACGAGCCTGCCTCTGACCTGGGAGTGATCGCGGCTGTGATCTCCTGCATGAAGAACAAAGCCATTCCTCCCGAAGTCACGGTTTTTGGAGAGGTCGGGCTGAGCGGGGAGATTCGGTCTGTGAGCCAGCCCCTGGCTCGAGTGAAAGAGGCCAGTTCCCTCGGTTTTCGAACGGTCATAATGCCCCAGGGGAACATCTCTCAGCTGGAGAAGAAGGACGTGCCCAAAATAGAGCTCCTGGGAGCCAAGAACATAAAACAGGCTTTAGGGATCATATTATAATAATAAGGAATTTTTCATGGGTATTTTCATTTTTCGTTTTTTTATTGTCGCTCTTATAACTGCGGCCGGTTATTTTTTCCCTCCATTCCAGCTCGATCGTTACATCGGAGCGGGGATAGGGTTTGTGTTGAGCGTTTTAATCGTCTACCTGGAGACCAGGATTCGCAAAAGCCAGTTCAAGATTATCTGGAGTTCGACGGTGGGCACCTTAGCCGGAGTCCTTCTGGGTTGGGCCCTTGGCTCGATTTACCAGACGATTGCCGACGACAATCCCACCACGACTTTCATCAGGATATTTTTTCTCCTCATCATGCCCTATATCGGCTTCCTGGTCGGGACGCGAAAGTTCGAGTGGCTGGAGCCGCTCCATCTCCTGCGGTTTTTCAAGGAGAAAAGTGTGAGCAGTGATTACAAGATTCTCGATACCAGCGCGATTATCGATGGACGGATCGCGGACATCTGTGACACGGCTTTCATCGGAGGGTCTCTCGTTATCTCTCAATTTATCCTTAAGGAGCTCCAGCTGATCGCGGACTCTCCCGATGGAGTCAAGAGACAGAGAGGGAGAAGAGGATTGGAGGTGCTCGATCATCTTCAGAAATCCTCCCAGGTGTCCTCATTGATTTCAGACGTTGACTTTCCTGAAATCAAGGATGTCGACTCCAAGCTCATTGAGCTGGCCAAGCATATGGACGGGAAGATCATCACCAATGATTTTAACCTCAACAAGATTGCTCAGCTTCAGGGGATTCCAGTTTTGAACATCAACGAGCTCGCCAATGCTTTAAAACCCGTTGTCCTGCCTGGAGAAACGATAAGAGTCTTTATCCTTAAGGAAGGGAAAGAAAAGGACCAGGGTGTTGCTTACCTGGACGATGGAACCATGGTCGTGGTTGACAATTCCAGGAGGATGATCGGCCAGAATATCGACATCACCGTCACTTCTGTTCTCCAGACAACTGTGGGAAAGATGATATTCGGACGCTACAACGAAGAGTCCAGATGAAAAGAGTCTCGGCGATCATCGTAGCCGCGGGTGAGGGACAGCGCTTCGGATCCCCCAAACAATTCGCTCCTTTAGGAGGGAAGCTGGTCCTGGATTGGTGCCTGGAGGCGTTTGATGCTCACGCTGAAGTGGATGAGATCATCCTGGTTGTCAAGGATAAGGCGAAAGGGAATGAGTATCTCCAGCGATATGGAAAGGTTGCTGCAGTTGTCAGGGGAGGAAAGAAGAGACAGGATTCTGTCCTCTCCGGGTTTCAGCAGCTTGATCCCGCCCAAGCAGAGGTCGTGCTGGTCCATGATGGGGTCAGGCCTTTCATCCGCGGTGCGCTGATCAGCCGCGTCATCCAGGCAACCCGGGAAAGAGGAGCTGTGATTCCCGTGATTCCGGTTGAGGACACCATAAAGATCGTCGAAGGGGAGGAAGTGAAACAGACACTGGAAAGAGAGAAACTGTTCAGAGTACAGACTCCGCAGGGCTTCCTTTATTCCACGCTGAAAAAAGCTCTGGATAAGGCCAGCGAAGAAGGCTTTTACGGAACAGATGAGGCCTCTCTGGTGGAGAGGGTTGGAGAGAGCGTTGGTGTCGTCCAGGGAGACGTCAGGAACATCAAAGTCACTACCCCTGAGGATCTGAAGATGGCGGAGGTCTTCTTTGAAAGTTAGAGCAGGGCTCGGCTATGACATCCACAGGCTGGAAGAGGGGCGGAAGCTCTTTCTCGGGGGGGTGGAGGTTGATTTTCCCAAGGGGTTGTTGGGGCATTCGGATGGCGATTGCCTGATCCATGCCGTTATCGATGCCCTTCTGGGTGCCTCGGGAGAGAGCGATATCGGTCGTCTTTTCCCGGATGAAGATCCGCAGTACAAGGGGATGCGGGGCACGGAGATGTTGAGGAAAGTGATGGCCAGAATCAGAGAGAAAAACATGGAAATCCTGAACATCGATTCCGTCATCGTTGCCGAGAAGCCCAAGCTTGCCGCCTATATTCCTCGGATGAAAAAGGTTCTCTGCCCTATCCTTGAAGTCGAGGAGGATGATCTGGGGATAAAGGCCAAGACCAATGAAGGGCTGGGCTCTGTCGGCCGGGAAGAAGCCATCGCCTGCTGGGCTCAAGCTCTCGTCCGGAAAAAGGACTGAACAGAAAAAAAGTAACCCGTCTTTTCGAAATAGAAAGCAAAGTTTCCCATTTAACATCTCCCTCTGATTCTCTTCTGCTCAAACATTTCGACCGCCGGATGGCTTCCCTTGAGGGTGGCGAAAGAATGGCGTTAAAAATCTGAAGGGAGCGAGGGGATTTCCAAAAACATTTCTATCCTTCTTTTTAATCAAGGATTTGGGAATGCTTCCATTGCCGTGGATAAAATCTGAGATTAATTATAAAATAGGGAAGCCGGAGGCTGACCTCATGAAAATTCGAGTCCGTTTCGCTCCCAGCCCGACAGGATTTCTCCATGTGGGAAACGCCAGGACCGCTCTGTTTAACTGGCTCTTTGCCCGTCAGGCGAACGGCGTTTTCGTGCTCAGGATCGAAGACACGGATAGAGAGAGGTCCGCGGATAAATACGAAAAGAGCTTGATGGACGACCTCCGCTGGCTCGGGCTGGACTGGGATGAAGGGCCTGATGTCGGGGGGCATTTTGGCCCTTACCGGCAGTCCCAAAGACTGGAGATCTATAAAGGTTATACCCAGAGCTTGCTGGACAAGGGAAAGGCCTACTACTGTTTCTGTCCTCCCGAAGAGCTGGAAAAGACGAGGGAAGAGTCGATCGCTTTGGGGAAGATGGCGGTTTACAGCGGGAAATGCCGCTCCCTTTCCCCGGAGGAATCGCGGCGAAGAGTCGATTCAGGGGAGGAAGCAGCGATCAGACTCAGGACTCCTGACAGCGGCAGTCTGGATTACCATGACCTTGTCAGAGGGAAGCTGAGCTTTGATTTGGGCTTGATCGGGGACCCGGTCATCGTCCGGTCCAACGGACTCCCGGCCTATAATTATGCCGTGGTCATTGATGATCTTCTGATGGAGATCACCCATGTCATCAGGGGTGAAGACCATATCTCCAACACTCCCCGACAGCTTCTCGCTTACAAGGCTCTCGATTTCTCCCCTCCCCAGTTTGCCCATCTGTCCATGGTTATGGGCAAGGACAACACGCGTCTGAGCAAGCGGCATGGCGCCGCAGCGGTCGAACAGTTTAAGAAGGATGGATTTCTTTCCTCAGCCCTTTTCAATTACCTCTCCTTGCTGGGTTGGGCTCCTCCAGATGGGCAGGAAGTGCTCGCCAAGAATGAGCTGGTGAGACTTTTCGATTTAGAGAAAGTCAGCCGTTCCTCCGCCATCTTCGACTACGACAAGTTCAACTGGATCAACCGTCAGCATATCAAGAAGCTCACTCCGAGTCAGAAAGCTGAGCTGGCCTATCCCCATTTAAGGAGAGCCGGCTTCTTGCCCGAGAAAACAGCCGAAGCTCAGCAGGAGTGGCTGGAGAGGATGGTTGAGGTGCTGTCCAACCGCATTGACCGCTTTAGTGATTTACCCCAGGAGGCGCGGGTGTTTTTCGTGTTCACTCCTCAGGAGATGGACGAGGAAGCCAGAAAGGAGCTGGAGGCCGGCTGTGCACCCCAGGTCATCGGGCATTTTGCCGAGAAAATCTCTCAGGTCAAAGAGTTTAATTATGACCGGTTCGCTGCCTTTGCCCAGGAAATCAGGGAAGAGACGGGCTGCAAGGGTAAAGACCTGTACCATCCGCTCCGGATTGTCCTTACGGCCAAGGCTTCAGGGCTTGAGCTGGATAAATTAATCCCGTTGGTTGAAGAGGGCGCCAGGCTGGACTTTCCTCTGCCCGTGAAGAATTGTTCGCAGCGGGTGTCTGAAGTGCTGGAGGTTTTAAAGAAATGAAAACGCCTGAATCCACGGAGAAACGTCATGAAGGATGAGGTGAAAAAAAAGGAAGACAGTAAGAACGAGGAGGCTGCAGCCCCAGCGACGGTGACTCCCCCGTCCAATTTTATAAGAGATATCATCGAGAGAGATATAAAGGAAGGAAAGAACGGGGGTCGGATTCATACCCGTTTTCCTCCGGAACCGAACGGCTATCTTCACATCGGGCATGCGAAATCCATCTGTTTGAATTTCGGGCTGGCTGCGGAATACGGAGGGCTCTGCAACCTGAGGTTCGATGATACCAACCCCAGCAAGGAAGAGGTGGAGTACGTTGACTCGATCATGAAGGATGTCCGCTGGCTCGGTTTCGACTGGGAGGATCGTTTATTCTACGCTTCCGACTACTTCGAGAAGCTCTACGAGTATGCGCTCAAGCTGATTAAAAAGGGCAAGGCCTACGTCTGTGACCTGAGCGCTGATGAGATCAGGGAGTACCGGGGAACCTTGACCGAACCCGGCAGGAACAGCCCCTACCGCGACCGCTCGGTCGAGGAGAACCTGGATCTGTTCGAGCGTATGCGGAAGGGAGAATTTCCGGATGGCTCCCGAACCCTCCGGGCCAAGATCGATATGTCCTCACCGAACCTGAACCTACGGGACCCGGTCATGTACCGCATCTTAAAGGCCTCCCATCACAGGACAGGAGATAAGTGGTGTATTTATGCCACCTACGACTGGGCCCACGGCCAGTCGGATTCCATCGAAGGAATCACCCACTCCATCTGCACCCTGGAATTCGAAGACCACCGGCCGCTGTACGATTGGTTTATCGAGCAGTTGGGCATCTTCCACTCCCAACAGATTGAGTTTGCCCGTCTCAATCTCAACTATACAGTGATAAGCAAGAGGAAGCTTCTGCAATTGGTGGAGGAAGGACATGTCACGAGCTGGGATGACCCTCGGATGCCGACCATTTCGGGCCTGCGGCGGCGGGGTTACACGCCCGAATCCATCCGGGATTTCTGCGAGCGGATCGGAGTGGCCAAGAAAGAGAGCACCGTGGATATCGCGCTCCTTGAACACTGCCTGCGGGAAGATTTGAATAAACGCGCGCAGCGGGTGATGGTGGTGCTGAATCCTGTTCGGCTCATCATCGACAATTATCCTGAGGACAAGGTGGAAGAGCTGGATGCCGTGAACAACCCCGAGGACGAGTCGATGGGGATAAGGAAGGTACCTTTCTCCCGGGTGCTCTATGTCGAACGGGAGGATTTCCGCGATGATCCGCCGAAAAAATGGTTCCGCTTAGCCCCGGGACGCGAAGTACGCCTGAAGCATGCCTATTACGTTACCTGCACCGATGTCGTCAAAGACGAACACACGGGCGAGGTCGTTGAGCTGCACTGCACCTATGACCCGGAGTCTCGGGGAGGCTGGACAAAGGATAATCGCAGAGTCAAAGGGACGATGCACTGGGTTTCAACCGCCCATGCTTTTCCTGTCGAAGTCCGGCTGTACGATAATCTCTTCTCCAAAGAGGACCCCGGTGATGTCGAGGATAATGCGGATTTCAAGGCAAACCTGAATCCCAAATCCCTGGAGACGCTCGCTTCCTGCCAGGCAGAGCCGGGTCTCAAACAGGCGAAGCCAGGAGACCGGTACCAGTTCTTAAGACAGGGATATTTCTGTGTGGATACAGGAGATTCAAAGCCTGGCAGTCCCGTCTTCAACCGGACTGCCACGCTCCGTGACACCTGGGCAAAGATAGAGAGGACGCAGAAGGCGTCAGAAGAATAAATAGCCTGAATTACTCGAAAAAATTGGAGAAAATAAGCCGCTTGAACTCGCTCATCGAGGCTCTCCGGTCTTCTCGCCTCCGGGTGAGTAAGGTCTTTATTCAGAAAAGGACAAAGAATAAAAAGGTCACGGAGGTCATCAATCTGGCCAGAGCCAGGCGCGTACCCTATTTCTTCGTCCCCAAAGAAAGGCTTGACCGGTTGGCCCGGGACCATCAGGGCTCTGTCGCCTTCGTCTCCCCCAAGGAATTCTCCTCCCTGGAGGATGTATTGACTGCTGCAGAGATTCCCCTGCTGGTTTTACTGGACGGGATAGAGGACCCGCAGAACCTGGGTGCGATCATCCGGACAGCCGAAGGCGCGGGGGTCGGCGGCGTCATCCTGCCCGAGAGGAGGATGGCTGGGATTACAGAGACGGTCTCGTCTGTTTCAGCCGGTGCCCTGGAGCATGTTAAAGTCACCAGAGTGAAAAATCTAGCCAGGACTATGGACGATCTGAAGGACCGGGGTGTATGGCTGGTGGGTGCTGAAGGCGGGCAGAAAGAATACTGGTATGAGTTCGATTATAGCCAGCCCGTTGGTCTGGTGCTGGGTTCGGAAGGGAAGGGATTGCGTCCCCTCGTCAGGAAAAAGTGCGACAAAATCCTCTCCATCCCTCTCTTCGGACGGATAACATCCCTGAATGTGTCTGCGGCTGCCGCGATTTTTCTGTATGAGATTGTGCGGCAGAGAAGATCAAGAAAGATTGAATAAAATGAAGGCCGAAACGGTATTCATAACAGCAGAGAAGCAAAAATGTCAGAGGAAACAGCAGTCCGCAGAGAATTTCTTCTTCAGAAGGGCAGGTTTGTGATGGCAAAGGACAAGGCCCTTTCCGAGCGCGAGATTATAATATTGGTCAAGAGAGGAAACAAAGAAGCCTACCAGGCTATCGTCGAACGCTACATGAAGAGGGCCTATTACATCGCCTTAGGCTTTGTCCGCAACCCGCAGGATGCTTTGGATATCTCCCAGGAAGCATTCATCAAAGCTTTCCGCAGGATAAAGAGCTTCGACATTGAAAGGCCTTTCTTTCCCTGGTTCTACAAGCTGATGAAGAACTTCTGTCTCGACCATCTCAAGCGCCGTAGCCGTATCCAGGAGGTCCCTTTGGAGGAGAGCCGCGTCCTTAAAGAAGAGCATGAGGACCGGGAGATGAAGGAAGTCCTGTGGAAGGGAATAGAGAGTCTTCCCGTGGAGCAGAGAGAGACGATCATTCTGCGCTACTTTCAGCAGTTGTCCTACCAGGAGATCTCAGAGATCACGGGAAAACCCGTCGGCACGGTTATGTCTTCTCTGTTCTATGCCAAAAAAAGACTGAAAGAGACGATCAAGAAATATCTGAATCTCGGAGGTTAAAACCAAGGGAGTGTGTTATGGACCACCAGAAGATAAAAGAACTCATTTCTTCCTACCACGATGGGGAGCTTGATGAGGCGCAGAAAAAGCGGGTTGAGAGGCATTTAGAAGAGTGCCCTGAGTGTAGAAAAGAGTTCGAAGAAATGGGGAAGTTTGAGGAGGTGATGAGTCAAATGGAGCTCAAAAAACCCCAAAAGGAGGCTTGGCAGATGTATTGGACTTCGGTGTATAACCGCCTGGAAAGAGGAATCGGCTGGATTTTATTTTCGATCGGAGCTATAATTCTACTCTTTTTTGGCGGTTACAAGCTGGTAGAAGGAATCATTCAGGATGCATCCACTCCGCTTATATTGAAGATCGGGATCCTGAGCATCTTGGGAGGCCTGGTCGTATTACTGGTTTCTTTGCTCAGGGAACAGCTTTTTGTCCGCAGAAGGGAACGCTATAAGGAGATTGAGAAATGATAATGGTGAACACGGATTTTGTCTCTGGAAAAAAGATTACGAAAATGTTGGGTCTTGTTCGGGGAAACACCATCCGTGCCCGTCATATCGGCAAGGATATCAAAGCGGCGCTCAGGAATATCGTCGGAGGCGAGATCACAGACTATACCAAGATGATGGCTGAATCGCGGGAGCAAGCCCTGGACAGGATGGTGGAAGAGGCTGAGTCGCTGGGGGCGAACGCCATCATCAATGTTCGATTTGCAACTTCAATGATCATGCAGAACGCTGCTGAAATATTGGCCTACGGGACCGGGGTGGTTGTGGAGTAAGGATTTGGATCCGGTTCAATAAGAAAAAAGGTTTCTCTTCCATTTTGTGTGGGTAATTTTAAGACTAAAATACACGGAAATGGCTTCGCTCCCTTCAGATTTTTAACGCCATTCCCTCACCGTCCCGCCTCAGTGAATAAGCGAAGGGCAGTGGGGGGAGAAAACCGTTTGAAGGCTGAGCGGGCACGGTTCCTCACCGAAGAGGTGAGGAGAGCGGAGCCTGAAACCGAGCAGCTTTTGACTCGCTGGGGCAAAAGCTGCGTGTTTTCGGAATCCACTGGCCTGAGCTTTCTCAAACATACTCGGCGGCCGATTTAATCGGCTTCCCTCGATGGACGGTTCGGCAAGGCTAAACCTGAAAGGTCGCTTCTTCCATTCCCGTGTATTTTACCCACACTATCTGGAAGAGATTCGAAAAAAGAAACGGAACCCTAAGTTTCATAAAAAGAAAATATTGTTTTTGTGACATTCTTTTCTTATTTCTTCAGGCTAAATGCTAACCTGGATTTCTCCGATGTGGGCTTTTCTGAGGAAGAAAGCATGCCACCAGGGAATCATCTCTATTTCCGTGACGAGGGAAACATCTGACCTGAAGGGAAAGCGGCGCTGTAACAGATTACGCCTTTATAATCAACTGTCACGGAAACAGAGATGCTTGCCCAGCAGTTGTTAGCTTGACAATAAT
>JAOUKO010000194.1 GCA_029882525.1 Candidatus Aminicenantota bacterium
AAGGGGGTATGCCCCCTTGGTCGCAGGGCGTGGGTTCATGCTCTGCCCGAGAAGGGGAGGCAGCGAGCGAAAGCGAGCGTTGGAAGGGGGAAGTCAGTTCCCCCTCCAAGTTGACTCAGAATGACATGGATCTATCCAGAAGGAATCCGGCTGTAATGACAAATCGGGCTGGATAGCATTCTTCTTTTTTCGTTGTTTTTTCAGCAGTTCTTCGCCTGTCTCGATGTATGACTCGGGCAGGTTGAGTGATTTTAGCTGTTCAAAAGCTCTCTTGGCCTTCTTTTTATTGCCGTTTTGAATATAAAGCTTCACCAGGGATACTGCGGAAGAATAATTGTATTTAAAGAGGTTCCAGGCTTGGTGATGACTGGTCAGGGCTTCCTCGATCCTTCCTTCCTTTTCAAGAAAGGCTCCGTAGATTGTGTACAGCCGGGACAAAGATATCTGTCCGGGAATTCCCTGATAGGAAGCCATCCTCATATCCAGCGCCTCTTTCGAGGCGGCGATTTTAAGGCCATCGTCGATGAGCTTTTTGGCATTATCCGGCTCAGAATCCAGGACTAATCGAGCCAGCTGGATCTTGGTCTCTATTCTTCCTGAAACCTGCTTGGTGAGCTTTTCCAGTATGTTCCGTGCTTCATCCTCTTTCCCCTGGCTGACCAGATATAAAGCTTGGACTTCCTGGACACGGGGAAGCCTCTGTCCAAGCTCTAGAGCCTGTTCCAGAAGCTCTTGACCTTCCTCTTCCTTTCCTGTCCGCAGGGAAATGAATGCCAGCTCCGCCAGGGCTAGAGGATTGTTCTTGTCGATCTCGTCCATGCTGAACCTCAGGAGGTTCTCAGCCTCTGTATAGTTTTCCCTGTCGATGAAGCCTTGAGAAAGATAATAATAAGGATCGCTTCCTGAGTAGGGATCAGGAAAGGGGTCGATGGACAGGGCTCTCTTCATAACCTTTTCCATCCTGTCAAGGTCTCCGGCCAGATAATAAAGCTGGCCCAAGCTTGTCAGAATATTGACAGCATCGGGCTGGGCTTTGACCTGGTCTTCCAGAAGTGCAATGGCCGCAGTAATGTCCCTCTCGAAAAACAGATAGTCATCAGTCAGGCCAAGATACCCGGCCGCATGCTCCGGGAACTCGTGGATGATCCTCTGGTGCATCTCTTTAGCTTTATCGTATTCCTTTACATCTCTGTAGATGTCGGCCATGGCTCCGAGAAGCTCAGGATGGCTGCCGTACTGTTCGAGCGCTTCTTCATACGCCTTGATTGTTTTTTCCTTCCCTTCTCGCCGGAATGTCGAGTTTGTCTTCCTTATAAAACCCAGGATTTCGCTCCCGACATAGCTTTCCAGGCTGTCCAGACTCTCGATGAAATTGTAAAGGTCAAGGTCTTTCTCCAGAAGCTCGCGGCGCGTATGGCCGTATCCCAGCTTCTGGTCAGCCAGTTTTTCCTCAGAGACGCAGGCTTCTACACCTACGGCAAAGTATTCCCATTCGTTGAAATCGGCGTAGAAATCAAGGGTTTTCCGCTCCTTTTTCGCCTTGAGGAAGAGCCTCTTGATCTCCTTTCGCTGTTCTTCAGTCAGGTAGGAATGTACCTGGTGGGCGAACTCATGGGCGACAACATTGAAGCGCTGGTATTTGACATCTTTCTCCCAGTCTTCCCCGCTGGTGGAGTGGAAGCCTCCGCATCCTTTCACGTCATCCCATAGACGCAAATCAAAGGTTCGAGTCCCTTTCATCCCGGCCAGGTAGGGAGATTCCCAGAGCAGCTTGTGGAAGGGGATGATATAGAAGGTAGCGCCCGCAATCTTCAGCGTTTTTAGATAATGTTTTAATGGCTGGACCGAGAGTCGAAGGATTTTCTGGAGATCCGGATTAAGCCGCTCATAGTTGATGAAGACGTCTTTGATGGAGGGAGGTTCGGGCGTGTCCTTGGCAGCGAAGTTGTTTTCGATCTCGGAGAATTTGACGTTGATCCGGTCCTTTTTCCTCAGCAGGTTTCGGAAGACGCCGTAGTGACCCAGGCCGTAGCCGGGACTGATGTCCAGGACTTTGAAGAACCAGCGGAGAGAGGCGTCGTATTTTTTCTGGTGGTATTTCAACGTGCCTTTAGCGATCATGGCTTTGATGTTCGAGGGCATGAGATCGAGGACCTTACTGAATGCCTCATCCGCCCCAGTAAAATCCAGGTTGAGGAGGTGCTCATCGCCCTCCTTGAGCAGCGCCTTAACTTGATTGACCGTTTCCTCACTCCCCTCAATTATCTGTTCTTTATGATCTTTAGGTGTCCAGCCGGTTCCCAGGTAAGAATGGGATTCGAGGGAATAGGGATTGATCTTTAGAGCGATTTGATACTGCTCGTATCCTTCCTCCATTTTACCTTCGCCTCTCATCAGGATGTTGGCCAGGTTGGCCCGGGCGTCATCATCGAAAGGGGAGAGGTCCACGGCTTTCCGGCCCAGTTCTCTCCACTGATCGTTTTCCTGGCGGAGACGGTGAATTCTCGACTGAAGCTGATAGGCAGGGGAGAATACCGGGTCCAGAGAAAGGCATTTGGCGATGTATTGATCAGCTTCCTCGAACCTGTCTTCCCAGTAAAAGACTTCGGCTATTCCATAGATCGCTTCGGATGAGGCGGGGTCTTTCTCCACCATGTCTTGATAGGCCGCTTTGGCAGCTTTAAAATCCATCCTATCGATAGCATAGCGAGCCTCAAGGGACAGCACTTCGGCTTTTTCAGGATCAAGGATTTTGGCCTTTTCCAGAAGCTTCATGCCTTTGTCAAATTCGAATTTCCGCCGGTAAAGGTTGGATAGAACCACCAGGCTTTGGACATTGTTCGGCTCGATTTTGAGAGCTTTATCCAGGGAGTGTTCTGCCTCTTCGTATTTTCCTTCCAGGAGAAGAAGCTCAGCCAGTTGGCAGTGAAGAGCCGGGTTTTCCGGGCTGGCCTGGACCAGCTCTTCTGCCCGGGTGATCGCTTTCTCCAGCTCCTCGAAGCTGGTTATCTTTGAGGTCTGGACTAGTTCACCCGACAGGAGAAAGGAAGAGAGAATCGCGAAAGTAAAAAAGAATGCAAGAAACACGCCAAGACGCTGATTAATCCTGGTCATCAACTCTCTCCTTTTTTAGCTTTTTCATGATGCGATTTTATTATGAATACGTTCATTTCTGCTCAAAGGATATCCGGATGATCTTTATTGAATCTTGGATATGATCAAGGCTGAATATAAAAATAACATTTCAAGACAGAAGATCCTTTTTTCTTTTTCTGTCGACCTTGTCTTCTTCGTCCCCTTCACCTTTTTTAAATCTATCGAAGAACGAGTCTTCAAACTCGACATTTATCTTTATATCCTTGAACTGAGCGGACAGAATAAGCATTCCCGAAGTATCATAGTGAACGTATTTCAAAGGGATCAGCTCTTCCTTATCGACCCATAAAATTTCTTTGGCCACATCGTTCGATCTTTCCGGGTATTGAGAGAGAAGCTCAAAGACAAGTGTTTCCCTGCCCTTGACAGACTCCTCTCCTACGAACTGGCCGGAGGTTATTCCCAGCTTCTGGAGGTGCTGGTCAATGTAGTAGCTCCAATCGGTCTCGTGTATGCCGTAGCCCCGGAGGTCGACCAGCCTTTCATTTTCCGGCTCAAGCGTGAAATGGAATATGGATAGCAGTCCTGTTCCTGGCTTCAACCGCACCTTATGGGGCTTGTAGAGGAGGACAGACCCCTTGTCACTGCCTTCCAGAAGCTCCATGCGCACCCATTTAGGCTTCTTGAAGTAATACTGGGCGATTACTGTTTTGGTCTTTTTCCCTTTTGCGGTGAAGACCTGGAAAAAGCACTGATAGGTCTCAATCTTCTCGAAACGTTCTTTCATCCGAGTCAGGGTGTCCGGGTAGCTGGTATCGTTCGAACCTGAATAGGCCGGGATAAAGAGAATGAATACCATGATGAGAAGCAGGATCGCCTGGATGAATGCGCCCAAAGATCTCATTTTTTTCTCGAGAATGATCCTGTTCGGAGAGACTCTTTTTTTTTCAACTGATGAACGAATAACGCCATCTATTAAGTATAATATTGATTCCAATTTTCTTCCAATATTTTTATTCTCAAGTGGTATTTTTTGCAGGCTGGATCAGCATTTTTATCATTACCTTCAGAAAAAAAAGAAGCATCTCCAATTCCCTGATAGCTAATGGTGAAGGCGCCATCTGTCACAGCGCCGGTTTCCATCCACCCTCGCCAAGACCCTCCCGCCTGCCACCATGGGCTCCGGACGGACAGGAACCGTCGCCGCATTACTCAATCAGGTTAGATGGTTCCCTCATCATGGAAAGAGAAATGCTTAAGATAAAAGGGACTTCAATCTTATTATTTTTTTCGTATATAATAAGAGATTAAAAATGTAACAAGGAAGTCCGACTGATTAAAGCAGTGGCAAGATGGAGAAGAGCTTGACATCCCGGAAAAATAGGTTTTCGGCGACTCTCTATCTCATCCTGATCGTCGCCCTGGCTGTTTGTTCATGGAGTTTGAGCTTTGCCGAAGACCTGCCTCCACGGCATCTTTGTTTCGGCGTAGATGCAGTCCCGTATTCTGTGTTTGTGGAGGCCCAGGAGAGAGGCCTGTTTAAAGATTTCCGGCCGCCATCCCGGATGATTTCGTCTTTCCCCTCGCTTACCAACTATGCCTGGGCAGTGATCATGAATACAGAGAAGGTGGAGGGCTATCAGGCTCAATACTATCATTTCGCCCTCAACAGAATCGTGGGACGGCTGTTCCATGAGGTGGGGAAGCCGAGCTTTGCCAATCAATATGAATACAGGGATGACAGCATTTTCAAGAAAATCAAGGCTTATATCACCAGTGGAGGCTCTATCAAAGGGGAGATGAAACATCTGGCTGAAGAAGTCCTCTCTTCTAACCAGCCGCGGCTCTTTTTTGCCTTTACGGAAATATCGGATATAACGGCACACATGAAGGGGAAAAAGGGGCTTCTCAGGCTTCTCGAGATTCTTGACCGTGAGCTCGTCCTTATCCGTGAAGAGCACCTGAGAAAATTCAACGAGCCGCTGGAAGTCACTCTGCTTTCTGACCACGGCAATACTCTCATCAAAGGAAAGATCATCAGCGTGGACAAAGCCCTGAAAGGCCATGGCTTTAAGCTCAAAAAGAGTTTGGAAGGGCCTGACGATGTGATCTATCACAGCAGCGGCATCCTGTCAGTGGCCTGTTTCTATATCCAGGATGAGCGAAGGTTCGAGTTAGCCAGGCTCCTTGCGGCTCAACCCTGGGCTGATATTGTGGTCACTTATGATAAAGGGGAAGATGTTATTTATGCCTTATCCTGGAAGGGGATTCTGGCTTTTGAGTACAATCCTGCGAGAGACGAGTTCAGGCTCAGAATCGTCAGCGGCGAGGACCCCTTGGGTTTGATACAGCAGGGGCTTCCGGCAGGGGAATGGATTCCTCAATCTGAAGTGTTCGAAGCTTCGATCAAGACCGACTTTCCGGACAGTCTGATGCGTATCCATAAGGGGATCACAGGGAGGGACGTGAACCATCCTGCATCGATACTCGTGAGTTTGAAGCCGGGGCATGAAAGCGGCAGCAAATTCATAAAGTCCTT
>JAOUKO010000195.1 GCA_029882525.1 Candidatus Aminicenantota bacterium
CTCTTCAGCTCCAGGAAGAAGCGGATGGTGTCCTGGAAAGGGAGAGGGTCCAGGATATGCCAGCGGAAATTGGTGACAAACCCGCGGTTGCCCGGGCCATCGTTGCGAGGCTGGCCGCAGTAAGGGAAGTAGAAAATATCCGGCGAGGACCAGGAGTAGTTGTAGTAGTCTTCAGAACCGGTGCCGAAGATAGAGGGGACTTTGTCATCGTCGATGAAGACTTTTTCATCACCCTCTCCCCACCAGTTGCCGTAAGGGGTGGGCACGTTGTTGGGGTTCAGGAGGTAAGATGTGGTGCCCACGTAAAGCCCTTGACCGTGCGCGATCAGGAAGGGGAGGTCCTGGACATCGCTGTTGGAAGCGATCATGTTGTGATTGACCCGCCACCGTGCCCGGAAATGCATGGAACGGTCCTTGTCCCAGGAGTAGGCGAGGGGTAAAGCTTTCCCTTCAACCCGGACTGATTGGTCTCCGTGATTCTCCAGCCTGATCTTGAAAGATTTCTGGAAGGGCATCACGAACCGGCAGACCATGGTCCCATCAGGATGGACGGAGAAAGGCAATGATTGGCAAGGATTGATCCCGGGAGCTGCCCCGAAAAAGTCGCCGACAGGAGACTGAACCTGCCCCCGGGGATAGTCATCGCAGATGACATGGATCAATGTCTGCCGCAAAGCCCTGTCCATATCTTCAGCAATGAGCCGAATGGACAGCATCTCTATGGCTTTGGGTCCCTCCAGAGAGAGGACCTCCTTTTGTTCAGCCGGGTCGAGAGTCGAACTGAAAGGAATGACCGCCTCTTTGGATCGGAGCTCCAGCTTTTTATCCGGGTCAGAAAGGGCCTCCATCACCCGGCTTATTGTGTCTCCGTATGTCACCAGGTCTTCCGGTGAAAAGGAGATGACCTGTGTGCCCGGATCATACAGGCGGACCTGGAGCTGGTAGAAGTGGATGTTCTGGAGGTCACCGATCCAGACCAGACGCATTCTTCGGGCAAAGGGGATAGGCGCATAAACCGCGTCTCGCTGGTAGATCGTTCTGCTCATGAGGTCTGCATTCTGTTTCTTTGACTCAGAGAAGCTGTCGTAGACCCGGTGGAAGAAATCGATGGCCGGTCCTTCATAAAGGGGAGAGGGCCGGTTGTCGATGAAAAGCTGGATGTTTCCGGAAATGGCAGCGCTCCACAGCCGGACTATTGCTCCGGGGCCCCTGAGATCGGCGATGAGGTATTCTCCGATTCCCTTTTCATCCGGCTGCTTGAGGACCGCTTCAAAATTGGGTATGGGTTCTCCGCCAAACCCGTCTGAGTTGGCGAACCAGTCCGGTCCTCCAGGGAGATTGCTGCGGCGGTCAAATGATGAATACTGGACCGTACGAAACGGCGGGTCGGGAAAATAAGTCATGTTGACCATATCGATCATCTCTTCGAAGAGAGTTCCGGTGGTGACAGCCTCTTTCTGAGCGGATTCTTTTCCACATGAGGCAAAGCTGATCAGAAAGAGGACGATGAAGATAATAGAGAGTCTTTTTTGCATGGCTGCCCTCCGTAGAATCATGAGTTTATTCGAACCGATGCATCTTTGTCCTGGGTTTCCTGATGTTTTTGTTAATGTATAGGTTTTTTTGTCTTTTGGCAACGGGCTTTTCATTCTTGTTTCTGGCAGAAGCGCTTATCTGTCGACTTGGCACAGAATTTGTATATATTTTATTCGCTTTAGGAGATTTTTCCGGAAAACGTCTCCATTCCTTTACACTATGGAAAGGGGTTTTACAGCAAAATGACACCAAATCAAAAAATAGCTTCCGTATCATTGGCCATTTTGATGAATTTTGTTTTTATTTCTGGATTGAATTCCGCCGAGGATTGTTTGAATTTTATCGAAGAGAAAAGGTTTCTTCTCATCATCGATTTCGGCTTTTTGAACTGTCCTCTCTGCATTCAGTCGCTCATGGAGTTTATCCAGGTGGTCAATGCCTGTAACCTTGAGGATTCTGTCCTCGGAGTTCTTGCCCTCGAGAGAGAGAGGTTGGATCCTGACTCTGATAAACGGATGAGAATAGCGGAGAAGAGGTTGAAAGGGTTCATCATCGGGCATGATATTCGATTTCCGGTTGTCCTGGACAGGCAGGGCATCTTTCGTCTCATCAACCCTGAGGCCTCAGCCACCCTGCTGGTGTTTGACACACAACAGAAAGTGCTAAAGAAGTACACTTTTCCCTTGACCAGGGCCCAGTTGGATGAACTCTTGGGGTCCTAATTCCGTTTTATTAAATGTTGGCGATCGGATGATACGCCCCGCGGCTTGCCGTGGGGAACCGATCGTCGGGGGATCCAAGGGGGTATGTCCCCTTGGTCGCAGGGCGCGGGTTAATGCCCTGCCCGAGAAGGGGAGGCAGCGAGCGGAAGCGAGCGTTGGAAGGGGGAAGTCAGTTCCCCCTCCAAGTTGACTGGGATAATGAAAAGAGGTAAATTTGAAGAGCTCCCAGAATGGACAATCATCGATAATTCCATGAATGTACACCAGCAAGGAGGATTTCTAATGAAGAAAGCCGTTTTCAAAGCTCTATCTCTTTTTATCATCCTCACCTTCATCATCATCCCCCTTACAGCTAAGAAAAAGCCAGCCGAGGTTCTCCTCAAAGGGCTGGACAGGTTCATCAATGAAATGATGGCCGAGTGGAATGTTTCCGGACTGGCGATTTCCGTGGTCCAGGACGGCAGGCTTGTTTATTCCCAGGGATTCGGGCTCCGGGATGTCGACAAAGGTCTGCCTGTGACTCCACAGACACTCTTTGCCATTGGTTCCTGTTCCAAAGCTTTTACGGCCGCGACCATGGGAATCTTGGTGGATGAAGGAAAGCTGGAGTGGGACAAGCCTTTAAAAGAGTACCTTCCGACTTTTAGTCTCAAAGATGACTTTGCTGCGGAGCGGATGACACCGAGGGATCTGGTCTGCCATCGCTCTGGCCTGCCCCGGCATGATGCGGTGTGGTACAACTCCACTGCCACTCGCCAGGAGCTTTTCGAGCGCCTCCGACATCTTGAGCCCAGCAAGGATTTCCGGACAACCTACCAGTATCAGAACTTGATGTTCGTGACAGCCGGCTACATGGTTGAGCAGATCACAGGAACGAGCTGGGAGAGGTTCGTCCGCAACCGTATTTTCATGCCCTTGGGCATGAGCAACAGCAATTTTTCAGTTAACGACTCCCAGAAGGCTCCGGATTTTGCTCTTCCTTACATGGAAAAGGACGATAAGGTGATTGAGATCCCTTTCCGGAATATCGACACCATCGGTCCTGCAGGCTCGATCAATTCCAGTGTGACAGACATGTCGAGCTGGCTTCTGCTCAACCTCAGCAAGGGAAAGATCGGCGACCAGCAGATCATATCCGAATCAAGCCTCAAGGAGATTCATTCTCCCCAGATGATTAGTTCACAATCCTATAAATATGATGAATCGTTCTACTCGATGTACGGGATGGGCTGGGGGATCACGTCCTACCGGGGCCATCTCATGCTCAGTCACGGCGGCGGCATCGACGGATTCACTGCCCGTGTTGCGCTCCTGCCCAGAGATAGTATCGGGATGGTCATCCTGACCAACTTGGACGGCAGTCCCCTGCCGTCGATCATTGCCTATAATGTCGCCGACCGCTTACTCGGGTTCGACCAGGTTGACTGGAACAGCCGCATCAGAGAGGAAGTGGAAGAAGGGAAGAAAGAGGCTGAAAAAGCCGAAAAGGAAAAGGATAAGGACCGGAAACCAAACACCAAGCCATCTCATCCCCTTGAAGATTACTCCGGCGACTATGAGCATCCGGGGTATGGAGTGATCTCTGTCGAGAAAAAAGGCGATAATCTCCAGGCTGAATATAATTCTATTCCCTACACTGTCACCCACTATCATTACGACGTGTTCGATTTCATTTATGAGAAGTTCGATAGGACATTCAAGGTGTCCTTTTTGACTGACCTCAAAGGGAACATCGGAAGTCTTTCCATCCAGCTGGAGCCCGCAGTTGGGCCGGCTGTCTTCACCCGGCTTCCCGAGAAAGCGATGATGGATAGAAGCTTCCTTGAGAAATTCGTGGGAGAATATCTTATCGGAGAAGCGACAGCGACTGTTTTTGTAAAAGGAGAGAACACGCTCTTTATCTCTGTCCCAGGCCAGCCGGAGTATGAACTGGTCCCTTACAGAGGCACGACGTTCAACTTCAAGATGCTGGCCGGCTACAGCATAGAGTTCATCTTGGATGAATCCGGTGAGGTCACAGAAGCCAAGGTCACTCAGCCCAACGGAGTTTTCACCGCCACTAAGAAGAAATGAGATAAATCAGGGGCCGACTTTCAATTGAGTTGGGTTCACCGTTTATTTAGAATAAGGTGAGTCTGTCATAACTTGAGCGACATCGGTGGATTCAACCTTCTCCAAAAATGGGACAGGCCCCTTTTTTTCCTTCTTTTTGTGAAATGAATGGTGATCGAATAGCGATAGAAATCCGGTCGGAGTGAGCCGATTTCCCTGTCGATTAAATGCCACAAATTAGCCGTACAAATGGAAAGAGAACTTTTTGATTTTCCTATCTATTTGGAATGTCGAGTTCATGACCGACAGGTGAGAAAAGCATGAAAGGAGTCAACATTGTCCTGCTGGGATTCGGGAATGTCGGCCAGGCCTTTCTTCAGGTCCTGCAGGAGAAAAAGGAGGTCTGTCTGGCTCGGTACGGGCTGGATTTCCGGCTTCATTCCGTTTTCAGGCAAGGAGGGGCTCTTTATTGCCAGCAGCCTTTGGCCCTGAAAAAGATTCTTGAGGAGTATTCCCCCAGAGCTTCATTCCATAAAGATCCTGCCTGGCACCAGGGACTCGAGCTTGAGTCCGTGCTCGAGTCCATCGAGCCCGGAGTGGTGGTCGAGTGCATCTCTTCTGACAGGAGAAGTGGAGAACCCGGCCTCAGTCTGATGAGCGCCGCTTTGGAGCGGCGGTGGCATGTGGTGACAGCGGATAAAGCGCCTCTTGTGGCAGGTTTTCGAGATTTAAACGAGAGAGCAAAAAGCCATCAGGTGTCCTTAAAGATCAGTGGTGCGACCGCAGCCGCTCTCCCCACTCTGGATGTGGCTCTGTATTCTCTGGCTGGAACCGACATTTATCAGATCGAGGGAATTCTGAACGGGACGACGAATTACATCCTGACCCGGATAAAAGAAGGGGCTGGCTACCGGGAGGCCCTGACAGAAGCCCAGTCCAAGGGGATCGCTGAGCCCGATCCTTCACTTGATGTCACCGGCTGGGATACGGCTTCAAAGCTCTTGATTATTTCCAGCGCTGTCCTGGAAATGGAATTTTCTATGGAAGATGTGAAGATCCAGGGAATCGACAGAATCCCTCCGGGTCTCTTGGATCAGGGAAGAAAAGAAGGCCAGGTTTTAAAGTTACTGGGAAAGCTTTCAAAAAAAGCTGGAAAATTCCAGCTTGAGGTAGCCCCGGAGGTCATTGATAGCTCCCACCCTCTATTCGGCGTGGAGGGGACCAACAAGGGAATCACTTTTTACACGGATACGATGGGTGCTGTGACCGTGATCGGAGGAAAATCAGACCCAAGAGGAGCAGGTGCTGCTCTTTTGAAGG
>JAOUKO010000196.1 GCA_029882525.1 Candidatus Aminicenantota bacterium
CCTGGCGAAAGACATTGATGCGAAAGAGAATCTTGTCGTTGACATCGGCTCTGAGCAGATGAGCTTCAAGCATATGCTGGAGCGGGCAGCCCGGGTGATGGGACTGCGGAGGCGCTTGATACCTGTCCCTGTTTTGTCCCCCAAACTATCGTCCTACTGGCTTATACTGTTCACCCCGGTTTCCTACCGGATCGCCAAAGCGTTAGTCGAAGGATTGAAATCGGAGACCGTCATTCAGAACGATAACGCAGCAAAATACTTCCCCGGTATCTCTCCTCTCTCCTACGAGAAAGCCGTAGAAGCCGCCCTTGCTGAGATCGAGAGCAGCCAGGTCATCAGCCGCTGGTGTGACAGCAGCGCCGGGCAGGCATGCGATATCAAAGGCCTGGACCAAATAGATAAAGCCGTCTTGACGGACAGGAAAGTCTTCGGCTTTGAAAATATCCGGGCAGAACGCGTATTCGATTCAGTCCAATCCCTGGGAGGCGAGACCGGATGGCTCAAGTACAACTGGCTGTGGAAGCTCAGAGGCCTCATGGATAAGATCCTTGGCGGACCCGGTCTGAATAGGGGACGGAGAGATTGGGATGAATTGAGAATAGGGGACAGCCTCGACTTCTGGAAGGTGGTTGATGTTAAAAGAGGGAAGAGGCTTCTTCTTTTAAGCCAGATGAAGCTGCCGGGAAAAGCGTGGCTGGAATTCTCGATCGGGGACAGGGTATTGATTCAGACAGCCTATTTCCTGCCAAGGGGACTGGCAGGAAGGCTCTACTGGACGCTCGTCAAGCCTTTCCATTTCTTTGCTTTCAAAGGCCTGGCCAGAGGTATCATCAACAGGGCAAAAGAAAAGAGCAGGACTGGCAATAGCTGACCGGGACAGAATACTGGTTAGAGAAGAGAAGGGCAGAACCGGCCTTAAAATATCTTTTTGAAGATAAAGAGAGAGATTATAGCGACTGCGAGAACGATTATAATCCCAAAAAAGATCACGTTCTTTACGTGGGAAGGATAAATGACTTTGTCCGTGTTCCCGGTGACGATGAACGCGGCCCAGTAGTACGGATGGGACAGAACCCCTGAGTCGATCATCTCGAGCTTGGTCTTCTGTAAAGCATCCATGACCGAATGTGAAGTCCGGAGGTGGAAGTAATATCTTTCCATGAACTGGGAGGTGGCCTGATCGTGTACCGCCCATAAGCTTATCAGCGCAGAGGAGGCGCCTGCGTAGAAAAATGCCCTGCTCAACCCGACGACTCCCTCACCTTTGATGAGCTGGCCCAACCCTGTCTGGCAGGCGGAGAGAGTCACCAGCTCTGAGTTCAGCTTGAGATGGAACACCTCTCTCGTCTGGAGGATCTCGTCTTCGCCAGAGGCGCTGCCCACTGAGAAAACAATGTAGGAACGATCCGGTTTTATATCATCGATGATACAGTGGGTGGCGAAGTGGAGTATCTTATAATTATCCAGGTTGAGTTTTTTAAGTCGTTCCTCTGTTGCCTCTTCTCTTTTAAAGAGGCTTACTTTTTCTTTCTTGAAAAGGGCTGAGATTTTCTCGATTTCCTGGCCGCTGTATTTGAGCCTGGGAAATCGGGAAACTTCGGCTGCGCTGATGGTTTTTGCTGCATCCTCGGTTTCCATTTTCTCTTCCTCAGGGCCAAAATAGGGATCACCGAATGCAAGGATGTCTTTTTGCCTCTTATGCTCCCTCGCTCCTTCCTGCTGGATGATCTCCCGCAGGGAAGAGATGGAAGGGGCATAGGCGATTTTGTAGTCCTTGACCAGCCAGCTGTTATCCTCCTCCTGGCTGAGAAGTGTCTCAAACGGAAGATAATGGAGGATATCGTCCGGGATAATGATTATTTTCTTGATTTTTTCATCCAATCCAGGCAAGACAAGGATTTTAAAGAGCTCATGCCCGAGGCTGAAATCCTGGTTCTCTTTCACCGCTATGGTCTGCAGATATTCTCTCACCTGGGAGCGGATCATTCTGGCTGGCGGAAGGGGGAACATCTTCAAATCTCTTCTGGTGATGACGAACGCATAAGAGCTCGCTTCTCCTAAAGAGTATTCAAGGAAAGCGGTCTTTGAGTCGAGCAGCTGCCTTTGCGTTTGCCCGAGAGAGATGATTTGTGGATACTTAAGGTTAGCGTAGGCCGGGCTCGATATTCGTATCGTTCTCTTCAGCGCTTCCAGCTGTCCTTCAGACTGATTGAGTTTCTCCCTGATATCCTCTTTTTCTGGATCGCTCAATCCGGGTTTGAAAAGCTCGGAATTCAGAGCAGAGATCTCTTTCATCAAATCGTCTTCCTGGATGAGAAGCTCCTTGTCCACTCCACGGGCGATGTTCACCTTGGAGACTTCCAGCCTATCGAGAAAACCCCTGGCTTTGGCTCTCTCCAGAAAATGGAAGGCCTCTTGACCGTAGGGTTTTTCGGGCTCAAGCCTGGAAAGCTTGTAGAGCAGGTCAACGACGTTCTGGTAGGTTTCGATCCTCTTATCCGTGCCCAGGTAGCTTGCTTTGAGTTCTTCCAGCTGGATCCTGGACCGGATTTTTTCAAGGTGCTCCACCGAGCTTTTATAATTTTCCAGCGATTCTTGATAATCGCCGCGCCTCATGTAGGTATTGGCGATCTCGAAGTGAGCCTCCCAGAGCGTGTTTTCTTTTCCTGTTTGAGCAGCCGCATCCAGGGCTCTCTGAAGGGATTCCACCGCCAGGTCAAATTTTTCTTGTTTGGAATAAACGATTCCGATATTGACCAGGATGTTGGCGGTTTCTTCTATATCCTGGCTTTCCTCTGTTTTTGCGAGGGCAAGATTGAAATACTCGAGAGCTTCAGGATAGCGTTTTAAATTTACATAGACCATTCCTATATTGTTTAAGGCCTCTATTTCAGTTTCATCCTCCTTGATTCTCCTCGAAATCCTGAGGCTTTCCTCGTAATTTTCCAGGGCTAGATCGAGGTCTTCGCTTTTACCTGATTGGAGCGCTTTTTTTTGGTAGGTAACTCCGATGCTGTTCAGGTCTATTGCGACATAGGCTTCTGCATCTTCTTCGAGTTCCTCTCGGTCGATTCTTAAAACCTGCCTCAGGTATTCAAGGGCTTTATCAAAATTTCCCAATCGTCTGTAAATATTACTGATGTTGGTCAGACAATCCGATTTATCTCCATAATCTTCCACAATCCGGGCCATTCCCAGGGCTTCCTCATAGTGTTTGAGCGCTTGAGAATAATCTTCTACGGCGCCGTAATAATAGCCGATGTTGAACAGGCATCTTCCCTGCTCTTTTTCATGGTTGAGGCTTCGGGCTATTTTCAGGGCTGATTCATTCAGGGACTTGTATTTATCGAAATCATCCAGTTCCAAATACCTGATGCTCAGCGACCGGAGGCATTTCACTTCATGCTCCTGGCTTTGTATTTCCTTTGCCAGGGCGATGGCTCTCTCAAGACTTTCAATGGATTCCCCAAGATTCCCTTCTGAAAGAAAGTCTTTGCCATCCTGATAGAGGTCGTGGATTTGGATGCATTTTTGAATCTCTTCTATTTTATCCGTGATCGCTGCTTTCTCAGCGGCAGAAAGTGCATTTTCGTAGGCATCCTTAGAATCTTGAAGATCGCCTGTGTTCCAGTAGAGCAGGCCGAGGTTTGCCAGCGCTTCCACTTCAGCCGGGTGATCCTGATTTTTCCTGGCGAGGTCCAGCGCCTGTTTGAACAGCGTGATGGATTCCTTGTATTTTCCCTGGAGCCGGGATTGATCTCCCTGATTGAAATACCGGGAAAAATCCTCTTCCTGAGCAGAATTCGGTTCTGACGGGCCATCTTGATAAGGGAAGAGCGCCAGGCTGGAGGAGAAGAAGAGGATGATTACCGCGACGCCAAGCCTGAGGAATCTTTTCATGGATGATTTTCCTCTGAAATCAGCAGTCAGGAATGAAATCTCTTTGCGCTCTCCTCCTTAGCTAAGATATAAGAATGTGCTTATATATTATCTTAAATGAAAGTCTATGTAAATCTCACATAATTTTAAGACTAGAGGTTTTATACTTTGAAAATCCAAAAAAATTGGGAAAAAGCCCGCAATTTTATGTTGTATACAATATACTGTCCTTCTTGAGGAAAATGAGCGATTTTTCCCAATTTTTATATTCCTTTTCCATCTGCTTTCGGCCGCATCGACTTGACATATCTCTATGATTTTCTTATATTTATATTAGTCGGAGGGAAGCGAGGAAAAAAATCCAAACTGAAGGCAGGGCTTTTTTTCCAATTTTTTTGGCTTTTTAACGACTAAAACGTTTGGAGGCATTGCCTCCAAATAAAAGGGAAAGGAGGAACTGAATCCGAGGAGGAGGCTATGTTTAGTAAAAGGAAATGCTCCTTCACAAGAAACATAGCTATTTTAGTGTGTGTAGCGTTAGTCACCATGATCGTCCCGGAAGCTACTCACGCAGCAGCCAGCTCCTCAAAGGGCGGATCATCTTCGTCTAAAGACTCTTTCCCGATCTCATCCTCAGTATTATCAGCGGCGGGCCTTGCTATTTCTCTTGTCGTTTATCAACTCTATTATCAGTATGTTTTGTCGGGGGGTAGTACCAGTTCAACCCTGCCTGTAACCAATTTGAACAAAGTCAGCAATAGCAGCGGCTCTGCGACTATCAGTGACAACTCAGACTCGAATAAGAAGCCAAAAGACAAAGACTGAGCAGAATTTCCCGGCAGAAAAACTTAAACTAAAATAGCGAGAGTGAATGGAGCACTCAGACACTCTCCCGTAAACACATCCCACCTATAAACCATAAACAGATTTATAGGATTGATTTTTATAGACAATTTTTTATAGACCCTAAATATCAACTACTACAAAGAATCCTGTTCGAAATAATAGGGTATTAGAGGGAACCAGAAAATAAATTATTATCCTTCCGAAGAAATACAGCTTTCGGTCCGCTTTCTTAATAGGCCAGGGCTGCCGTCTCCAAAATAAGCCAGCAGACCGTCTCCAACTCTTTTTTCTCGGGCAGAAGGATGAGCTTCACGTAGTTTTCCGTGTTCAAATAACTCTGCGCGGCTTTCTGGAGGAGTTCAGCAGTGATTTGCTCGAGTGTCTTATCGTAGGTGAAGAGTCCTCTGGGGTCTTCATCATTTGTATACTTGTAGTAGAGTTGGGCAGTCAGCCAGCCGTTGGTTTTGATCCCTGTTTCGAACTGCCTGTAAAACGCCTTTTTGATGTCGTTGACTTCATCGGGAATTACCCCTTCTTTCTTCAACTTCTCTATCTCTCGAAACACCACTTTGGATAGATTTTCCACACGTTCCGGGTCTGTCCCGAAATTGATGGTGATCGTGTATTCCTGGTCAGGAAACTTATCGTAGGAAGGAGAAACCCTTACTCCGTATGTACCTCCCAGCTCTTCCCGGATGATCTTGCGCAGCCTGGTCTGAAGCACCATGGTCACCCCGTTGATCGCGTTGCGGTGGAGCTGGTCATACTGGAAAGGTCCGCTGAAGACGATGCTAATCTGGCTCTGGGGTTCGAGGCCTTTGTGGATCGTTCTGTCGATGATGCCCTGGGGAAAATCTATGCCCACATCCCTCCAGGACTCCTCCCGGTCTATCGAGGGAAGTGC
>JAOUKO010000197.1 GCA_029882525.1 Candidatus Aminicenantota bacterium
ATGCGTGTGACCGAAAGTGGCTTTGGAAAGCTCTGCCTTCAGGTGAAAGGCGCCCTTGATAACGATCTCGTCGCCTTCGTCCAAACCCTGGACAATGATTCTCTTCTCTCCAACCTTGTTTCCAAGCTTCACATGGCGCACGGCAAAAACATCGTCTTCCTCGAAGACAAACACGATTTTTTCACCGTCGAGGGTCTGTATGGCTTCCTCGGGAATGGCCAATATATCCTGCCGCTCCTTAAGATTTTCAATCGCGCCTTGGATGTACATGTTGGGTTTGAGAAATCCTTCGGTGTTGTCGACGTCCACCCGGATTTTTATGGTCCGGAGTCTCTCATCGACCAGATCGCTGATATAGGTGATTTTCCCTTTGAATTTTTTATCAGGATAGATAGCGGAAAAGATCGTCACCTTGCTCTTTTCGTTGATGAAAGGGAGGTCCTTTTCATAGGCATCGAGGATGGCCCACAGAGTGTTGAGGTCGGATATCGTGTAAAGGGTCTTGGTTGGTTCCACATGTTCTCCCTTCACCACGTTCCTATAAATCACGGTCCCTGATATCGGAGAAAGGATCGGGAGATTCGGGTCGGCTATCTCACATTTGTATTCTTTATCTTCTATGGATTTGCATTTTTCTATAAGCTCATCGATCTGCTCATGGGTAATTCCGTAAGAATGAAGAGCTGATCCCAGAGCGCCGTATTCAGTGGCCAGGTTTTCATGCTCGGCTTCCCGCCTTAAGTATTCCTTCTCCTCGATGGCTTTTTCAGCCATTAGCATCTTGGCTCTTTCGTATTCCTTTTGGCTGAGAAGGTATTTCGCCCTGGCGCGGAGGAAGTCTGCTTGTGCCTGGGCGAATTCGGGGGAATTGATGGTGACCAAAGCTTGCCCCGTGCGGACCCTGTCCCCTAGGTCTGCAGAATGCGATACGACCTTTCCTTGGACAAAGGAGGACACATGGGCTGTTCGGTTCTGGTTGACCATCAAGACGCCGGGCAGGGTGAGTTCTGAGGAGATGTCCTGCATTGCAACCTGTCCGGTTACGATTCCCCATTCCTTTTGTTTGTCGGACGGAAGGCGGAGCTCTGGATATTCGTGTTCCTCTCCCTCGTGTTGTCCGGGTTGTTCCTGTTGATGGTCAAGCTGTTGCGGCTGTGAGGCAGCCGGTTTGTTTGTGTCATCGCCCCCGCAGAAAACAAAAAAGAGGAGAACAGACAAAAGCATGTATTTTCTCATTTTAATCCTTCTCCGATGGCTTTCTCCAAGGCCGCCTTATCAGCATTCCATTTGAACAGAGAATCCTGGTAATCGTTCAAGATACTGAAATAGGTCCGTTGTGAGTCGAGGTAATCGATCAGAGAGATCTCCCCTTGAGTGTAACTGACCTCAGAGATCTTTAAGCTTTCTTCGGCTTGCTTTAGGAGACCCTGATGATAGATGTTCAAATTTTGTTCCGACAGCCTCAACTGATTGAGCATAGATTTGATCTCAGTGGTCAGCTCCATCTGAAGGGCTCTCAGCTCATCATCCTCTTTCATGTATAGATTTTCTGCTTCTCGTATCTCATTTGACCTGAAATTCCAGAGGGGGATGTCCAAGGATATAGCGATACCAGTGTTCCGCCCATCCAATTCCTTGTGATGGAAACCGGAAAGCCTGAAATCCGGAAGCCTCAGCCATTTGACATAGCTCAAGTTGCTTTTCGCCTGCTCGAGTCTTGTTTCTTTTTCTTTGATCCTGGGGTGGGAAAGGAGGGCGTTTTGAACGAGAGGGGCTTCCTCGAGCCCGAGGCTGGAGTAGGTCAGAGCCCCCTTTACGGAAAAATCGGGAGGCAGTGCGTTCCCTAAAAATTTATTCAGATTCTCTTTAGCTAACAGGAGGTCGGTTTGAATCCTGTTTAACTCGTTCTGGGCCTTGAGTGTTTCCACATACAGCTTTATGGCCTCTAATTCCTTTACCTCACCTAGCTTTGCCCTTTTTTCGATAAGTCCATGGATCTTTTGTATGGAATCCAGGTTTTTCTGAGCCATTTCTCGTTTGGATATAAGGAGGAGGATTCTATGAAAGAGATGTTTGATCTCGAAAATGACATCGAGGGTCAGCATGTAATAACTGAATTCAGCGGCTTTCCAGTCTTTTTCGTAGACTTGAACACGATAGTGGCGCTTAAAAGGATTTTCCAGATACTGGCTGAGAGAGAGACCTTCAGTGTTTCTTTCTATAGTGTTATCCCAGGATTTTGCCCTTCCCCTGTGGTATTCGAGGTCTGGATTGAACAGGCGTTTTGAGGCCTGGTAGGAGGCTTTTCTGGCTTCGGCTTCATTCCATTTGGCTGAGATGAGGGGATTGTGTTTGAGGCCCAGGTCGATGATTTCAGAAAGAGAGAATTCCTTTGTTTCAGAAGACAGGATAGATGCAGGGGTTCTAGAGATTAAACTGGATGCAGAAAGAAGGAGCAGAAAAAGAAAAGGGATAAACAATCGATTTCTCATTATGGCTATATATTTTAGCGTATTCGCTAAAGAATTAAAAATCTTAACATGTCCCAGAAGCATCTCTATTTCCGTGACAGTTAATTATGGATGCTTCCCATATCCCATTGGAGCCCATCAGATTGAGAACTGACCCTCAATGCCGTTCCGATTCACCAATGGGACAGGATGGTGGGGAAAAGCTGCTTGTGAGGTAAGCTGCTAAAAACGCCTGCTTTGACGGAATCAGGCCTGGGCTTTTTTCTTCTTTCCCAGCCCTTCGAAAACCGAGTAAACGACGGGTATGATCACCAGCGTGATCAGCGTTGAGCTGAGAAGCCCCCCGATGACAGCTCTGGCCATAGGGGCCTGGGCCTCACCGCCTTCCTGGAGGCCTAGCGCTAGGGGAATCAGAGCAAAAATCGTGGTGGCGGCCGTCATCAGTATTGGACGAAGCCGCCTGCGGCCAGCCTCTTCGATGGCTTCCCGGATGGGCATCTTGTCCCGGCGGCGGAGGAGGTTTGTGTAGTCCACCAACAGAATGGCATTGTTGACGACAATTCCCCCTAACATGATACAACCGATGTAAGACTGCACGTTGAAGGTGGTGTTGGTGAGAAACAGGATGAGGATGACGCCGATGGCGGCCAGAGGAATGGAGAACATCACGACAAAAGGATCGAGGAGAGATTCATACAGGGAGGCCATGACCATGTAGACCAGCATCAAAGCCAGAATAAGCCCGAGCAATAATTCCCGGAAAGCCTTCTGCTGTTCTTCGTAGTCGCCCGTGAAAAGAATCAAGAAATCCCGGGGCACGGGAAGAGAGCGGAGCTTTTGTTGAATATCGCCGATGATCGACCCCATATCTCTCCCGCTTATGTTGGCAGAGATCGTGACGATGCGCTCCTGGTCTTTCCGCTGGATCAAGACCGGGCCTCTTCTCGGCTGGACATTGACCACATTTCTCAGCATTACGGGTTGTCCTTCGCTGTTGGTGAGCGTCAGGTCCAGGATGTCATCCAGGCTCATCTGCTCGGCATCTTTAACTTTGACCCGAATCCAGAATTCATCTCCGGCCTCACGGTAATTGCTAGCCTGGGTTCCGGTGAGGAAGGTTTGAAGGGTATTCGCGATTTGAGAGACCGTGAGCTTCATATCAGCAGCCTTTTGCCGGTCGATGATGATGATTTCCTCTGGAGTGCCGATCTCGCGGCTTAATCGGGCATCAGTGATGCCTTCTACTTCTTCAACCAATGACATGACTTGTTTGGCAAGGGCATCGGCTATTTCCAGATCGTATCCTCTGACCTCGATCTGAACCCGGTCTCCGCCACTTTGTCCCATCCTCAGGAGGAAGAATCCCTGTCCTGTTCGGAGTCGTGTCATGAAGCCTGGAATGTTCGAAAGCTTCTGGCGGAGGTCTGTGGCAATGTCTTCAGCGGATCTTGACCGCTCCGACTGGGGAACGAGAGAAATCCTCATTTCTCCGACGTGTGAGCCGGATGCGCGGAAGCCTGATCCCCCTATGCTTTCCACAACGCTCGAAATTTCGGGAACTTCCCTCCGCACGATCGCGGCTACCGTGTTGAACTTTTCTTCCATGATTCCGAGACGCGTTCCGACTTCCATCTCGCCTGAAACCCGCACCTCTCCTTCATCAGCCGCCGGCATGAATTCGTTGCCCACGAGCCGGACGAGGAAAAGGCTTCCGATGAAAAGCAGAGCAGCTATCCCCAGTACAAGAAGGCGGTGATTCAGGGCATAATGAAGAAGCTCTTTGTACCTGTTCTCCAGGTTGATGAAGAATTGGCCTGTCACCCTGAAAAGCTTCAGCTTCATGGACTGTTTTGTCGGATTGTTGATTTTTGTGACCCGGAGAACTTTACTCGAAAGCATGGGCACAAGAGTCAGGGCCACGACGAGAGAGCAGAAAAGCGAAAAGGCAATGACATAGGAGAGCTGTTTGAACATGATCCCGGACATCCCTCTGAGGAAAATCAACGGAAGAAAAACAGCAAGAGTGGTCAATGTGCTGGCGATGATGGCAGAGGTTACCTCGCCGGTTCCATTGATGGCGGCCTTTTCGGGAGGCTCTCCTGATTCCTGAAGCCTGTATATGTTCTCCAGGACAACGATGGCATTATCCACCAGCATGCCGATCCCCAGGGCAAGCCCTCCGAGGGTCATGATATTCAGGGTAAAGCCCCCGAAGTAGATCAAAGCAAATGTGGCGATGATCGAGATAGGAATGGCTGTGGCGATAACGGTCGTGCTCCGGAAGTTACGTAAGAAAAACAGCAGCACCACTACAGCCAGCAATCCTCCGTAGAGTGCAGCTCTGCCGACATTCGAAATCGAGTTCTTGATGTACTTGGATGAATCGATGATGGGGGTGAGGGTGATTTGAGGGATGTCTTGCTGGATGTTCTCTATCTCTTTCAGGACGGCTTGGGCGACCTCCACCGTGTTTTTACCTGATTGTTTACTGACGGAGAGCCGAATCCCAGGTTTACCGTTAACACGGACGATCCGCCTGATCTTTTGCCAGGAATCCTCAACAGAGGCGATCTCCTTGACCTGAATCGGGACGCCATCCCTGATAGCCACCACCGTGTCGCGAATCTCATCAAGGCTTGTGTACACGCCCGGCGTACGGATGAGCACCTCGAAGTTTCCCCTCTCGATGGTCCCGGCCGGCACGTCCACATTTTCGGACCTTATTTTGTTGAGGATCAGGTCCAAAGGCAAGCCAAGGGCCTTGATTTTGTCTGTGTAAAGGTTAACGTGTATTTCCCGCTGGAGGCCTCCCCAGATATCCAGGGAAGCCACTCCAGGGACGCGTTCGATACGGTATTTGATCTGGGTATCGATGAGACGTCTTGTCTGGATGGGGTCCAGGTCAGCCGATGCGCCAAGGATGAGGATCGGAAAACTCGAGGGATCGAATTTGCGCAGCCTCGGCCGATCGACTTCATCCGGAAGAGCAGAGATCATACGGTCCACCCTGTCTCGAACATCATTTGAAGCCTCCTCCAGATCGGTCCCCCAGGCAAAGGAAATACGTACGCTGCTGCTGCCTTCAGAGGAGGTGGAGGAGATCTCTTCCACCCCTG